>DIKJ01000136.1:0-12422 GCA_002424525.1 Bacteroidales bacterium UBA5621
TTGCCGAGATTGACCGGTCCGGTGAATTCATCAGGCGTCTCCATAAGCTTTATCATTCCTTCCACCAGATCGTCAACGAACTGAAAACTGCGGGTATGTGATCCGTCGCCGAATATCGTGATGTCCTTTCCCTGAAGCGCCTGTACAATGAAATTGGAGATGACCCTTCCGTCATTACTGTTCATCCGCGGACCGTAGGTGTTGAAGATCCGGGCTATCTTGATCCGTACATTATTCTGCCTGTGGTAGTTCATGTAAAGTGTCTCCGCGCATCGCTTACCCTCATCGTAACAGGCACGTGGACCGAGTGTGTTGACGTTCCCCCTGTAATCCTCGGTCTGGGGATGCACCTCCGGATCGCCGTAGATCTCGCTTGTGGAGGCGAGCATCACTTTCGACTTCGTCCGCTTCGCCAGTCCCAGGGTGTTGATCGCACCCATCACCGAAGTCTTGATGGTTTTAATACCGTTATACTGATAGTGAAGCGGAGAAGCAGGACAGGCAAGGTTATAAATCTCATCCGTTTCGACATAAACGGGGGTTGTAATATCGTGCCTGATGACTTCAAAATAATGATTATCAAGAAGATGTATTATATTGAGCTTTGATCCGGTGAAATAGTTATCAAGACAGATCACTTCGCTGCCGAGTTCAAGCAGTCGTTCGCACAGCCGGGAACCTATGAATCCGGCTCCACCGGTTACAAGGATTCGTTTCATTGGACAGTGTTTTATTTCTACAAATGTAATTAAATAATAGAGGTTTGTGCTGTTAATTAGAAGAGGGGGAGAGGGGGAGAGAGGGCGAGGGGGAGATTGTCCTTATCCATTCCTGGAAACAGAAATCCGCACCATCAGATTGTCGATTTCAACCTCGCGGATGTTGTTTGTGTCGGCAAAGCTATCGACAACAGAAACCGAAGTGGCGAGTGTTTGTGATCCGATATATGAAGCGTGTCTTTCAATGGCTTCGCGGACCATGTCGTGATCTTCGATCCTTACGTTGATCTTGTCGGTCACGTCGAACCCGCTCTCCTTCCTTATATTCTGGATCCTGTTGACAAACTCGCGGGCTATGCCTTCATACCTGAGCTCGTCGGTAACGGTTACATCGAGGGCCACCGTGAGTTTCCCCTCGTTCACCACCTGCCATCCCGGGATATCCTCAGAGATTATCTCAACATCGCCGGTTGTAAGGATAATTTCTTTCCCGCCTATATTAAAAGCATGTTTCCCGTTATTCTCAAACGCCGTTAACTCACCGGGCGTGAGGCCGGCAACGGCATTGCCGATCTCTTTCATCATCTTTCCGTAGCGGGGTCCGAGGAGCCTGAAATTTGGCTTGATCTTCCTGACCAGCACGGAGGCCGTGTCATCAATATATTCCACCTCTTTCACATTGACCTCTGCAAGGACCAGGTCCCTTACCGCTTCAAACCTCTCCCTGAACGTCCTGTCAGGAACGGGGATCATTATCCTGGCGAGGGGCTGGCGCACCTTGATGCCAACCTTCCTTCTCAGGCTCAGTATCATCGACGAGACCTTTTGCGCGATATCCATCCTCTCTTCAAGCTCCCTGTCGATAAGCGACTCGTCGTGCTCAGGGAAAAGGGTCAGGTGGACCGAGTGTTCATCTATCCGTCCGGTCGAATTATTGAGATCGGTGAAGAGCCTGTCCATATAGAAGGGGGCAACCGGGGCAGCCAGCCTGCTCACTGTCTCGAGGCAGAGATAGAGTGTCTGATAGGCTGCCACTTTATCGGTGTCGTACTCCCCTCCCCAGTATCTTTTCCTGTTGAGCCGCACGTACCAGTTGCTGAGGTTCTCGGTGACGAACTCCTGGACAGCCCTGGCGGCGCGGGTAAGATCGTAATCCCCGTAGCATTTCCCGACCTCTTTCACGAGAGAATTAAGAAGCGAGATGATCCACCGGTCGATCTCCGGCCGTTCCTTCACGGGGATATCGGCTTCAGCATACCTGAAGTTATCGATGTTGGCATAAAGGGAGAAGAAAGAGTATGTGTTATAGAGCGTTCCGAAGAATTTGCGTTTAACCTCATCAATGCCATCCGCGTCGAATTTCAGGTTATCCCATGGCTGTGCGTTGGTAAGGAGATACCATCGGAGCGGATCGGATCCGTACTCCTCGATCGTCCTGAAGGGATCTGTCGCATTTCCGAGGCGCTTCGACATCTTGTTCCCGTTCTTGTCGAGTATCAGTCCGTTGGAGATGATGTTCCTGAAAGCGACAGAACCGGATATCATTGTGGCTATGGCGTGAAGCGTGAAGAACCATCCGCGCGTCTGATCCACACCTTCTGCAATAAAGTCTGCAGGGAACTGATTCTCAAAATCTTCCTGGTTCTCAAAAGGATAATGGACCTGTGCATAGGGCATGGCTCCGGAGTCGAACCAGACATCGATGAGATCGGGTTCGCGGAACATTCTGCTGCCTGACTCGCTCACAAGGATTATCTCATCGACGAAGGGACGGTGAAGATCAAACTTCTCGTAGTTCTCCCGGGAATTGTCGCCTTCGATAAAACTGCCGAGCGGGTTCTCCATCATGAATCCTGCCCTTATTGATTTTTCTATCTCTGCTTTAAGCTCGCCGGCAGAACCGATGCATTTCTCCTCTTTCCTGTCGGCTGTCAGCCATATTGGCAGGGGTGTACCCCAGAACCTCGATCTGGAAAGGTTCCAGTCGACCAGGTTCTCGAGCCATTTGCCGAACCGGCCTGTTCCGGTAGCCGGAGGCTTCCAGTTGATGGTGTTATTGAGTTCTATAAGGCGTTCGCGGAAGGCGGTTGTACGGATGAACCAGGCGTCGAGAGGATAATAGAGCACCGGTTTGTCGGTCCTCCAGCAGTGAGGGTAGCTGTGAACCTGTTTTTCTATCCTGAAGGCTTTGCCTTTCTGCTTCAGCATGACGGCTATATCGACGTCGAGGGTATCGGTTTTTCCCTCAAGGCCGGAATCGTATTCATTCTTCACCGGCCTGGCTTCGAATCCTCTATAGGTGTCTATATTAACCCGCTCTTTCACAAATTCCTCATCGAGATCGGCTATTGGCACCATAAAGCCCCTCTTATCGACAAGGGGTCCGGTTGTTCCGTCTCTCCTTTTCACCATAAGAGGCGGTATGCCGTTCTCTTTTCCCGCGCGGTAGTCGTCGGCGCCAAAGGTTGGGGCTAAATGTACTATTCCTGTACCATCTTCCGTGGTAACAAATTCCCCCGTTATCACCCTGAAGGCGCCATCATCCGGTCTTACCCAGTCGATGAGCTGTTCGTAGCTGATGCCCTTCAGTTTCTCCCCGGGAAACTCATCAATCACCACAAAAGGTATCTCTTTTTCGCCGGGCCTGAGGTCTTTAATATTCTCAACTGCATTTGCCGGCTGGAAGAAGACGTTCATCAGGTCTTTGGCCAGTATGACGGTTACCGGATCGCCGGTATAGGGATTAAAAGTGCGGACAACAGAATAAATAATTTCGCTTCCGACAGCGAGCGCGGTGTTGGAAGGAAGCGTCCATGGAGTTGTGGTCCAGGCCATTATATGGACATCTTCCGTATCGGTCTTTTTATAGAGGAACTCCGACCGGTTCTCCCTGACCAGCCTGAATAGGGCTGTGCAGGTAGTGTCCTTCACATCGCGGTAACAGCCCGGCAGGTTCAGCTCGTGCGAGCTCAGCCCGGTCCCGGCTGCGGGGGAATAGGGTTGTATGGTATAACCCTGGTAGAGGTACCCGCCCGAGTAGAGTTTCTGAAGCAGGTACCAGAGTGTCTCGATATAACGGTTATCGTAAGTTACATAAGGGTGATCCATATTAACCCAGTAACCCATCTTACGGGTCAGATCCTCCCACAGATCGGTATATCTCATCACATCGGTGCGGCAGGCTTTATTGAACTCGTCGATCGATATTTTTTCGGTGCCGATATCCTCTTTTGTTATCCCGAGAGCCTTCTCAACACCAAGCTCCACAGGTAGTCCGTGGGTATCCCATCCGGCCTTGCGTTTTACCTCATAACCGCACTGGGCCTTGTAGCGGCATACTGTATCCTTGATGGTGCGTGACAATACGTGATGAATTCCGGGAATACCGTTTGCTGACGGGGGACCTTCATAAAATATAAATTCTCCTTTCCCGTTCCTTTCACGGACGCTCCTGTGAAAGGTGTCGTTATCGTCCCAGAACTCCAGTATCTCCTTGTTTACTTTTGAGAGATCGAGGCCCTTATACTCCGGAAAACGTTTACCCATCGGATCAGTAAGATATAATTGTAACTCCTTTAAAAACGGGGCAAAGTTAGTAAAAAGCTGAATACAATATGTGGTGCGGTGGTAAATGGGATAATGATTGCTTCGCCACGCGATGCGGGCGAAGCAATCATTCTCAGTATCCGGGAAATTGAATAACACTAACCTTTTTTTTAGTTTCTTTGTATGGGAGTTTTTTTATGAAACGATTTGTATTAATACTTGCCGTATTTGTGTCTTTGTCCGGAAATATCTTCGCTCAAAGCACTGATTCTCTGACATATATGAATCTTGAGCCCTATTACTTCCACCTTAATTATATCACCGACAGCAGTTCCGTACTCATCGATGTAAGGGAGTTCTTCGAGTACAGGCGCTCAAGGATAAGGGATGCTGTTCACATGCCAACATCGGTTGGTTTTGAGATCGCAGCAGATACACTCGGGAAGGAGAACTCACTGTTTTTATATTGCTATAACGGCTACAGGAGCAAAAAAGCCGCGGAGTTCTTTATTAGCAAGGGGTTCACACGGGCATATAATCTCGATGGAGGGATTGTGCAGTGGAGGAAGGATAATATGCCGGTGGAGAGGACGAGGGTGAGGCGTGAGAGGTGAGCGTAAAGCGTAGAGCGTAAAGCGTAGAGCGGGGAGCTGGGAGCAGGGAGCAGGGAGCAAAAAAAACACCCAGGACCCAGGACCCAGGACCCAGTATTACTTTCCGAGTTGTTGTTTGACGATCCGGGCGATGTATTTGCCGAGGATGTCGAACTCGATGTTGACGACTGTTCCTTTTTTGATCTGATGGAAATTGGTTACCTCCCAGGTATAGGGTATGATAGCCACCTGGAACGACCTGTCCTGCGAGTTCACGACGGTGAGGCTCACCCCGTTGACAGAGACTGATCCTTTTTCGACGGTCAGATAATCATCCTGAAGCGGCTCATATTCAAACGTATAGTACCAACTGCCACCGGCTTCCGTCACTCCGGTACACACAGCCGTCTGATCGATATGTCCCTGCACCATATGACCGTCGAGTCGTCCGTCAAGCTTCGTACTGCGTTCGAGATTGACCTTGTCGCCCGGCTTGAGCAACCCGAGATTGGTTTTCTCAAGGGTCTCCCTGATAGCCGTTACGGTATATGTATCGTCTTCCTTCCTGACCACCGTAAGGCACACCCCGTTATGCGAAATGCTCTGGTCGATCTTCAGCTCGCGGGTGAATGAGCATTTCATTGTAATATGAAGGTTATCCTTCTCTTTCTCCAGCCTGACTACCGGAGCCGCCTCTTCAACTATTCCTGAGAACATGGTTTGTCGTTTACTTGATGCCGTAAACATAATGAAACTGCGGAAAACTAACAAACGGCTGCCGGGAGCAGGGGTAGAGATTGAGGAAGGTCATGTTATTATTTCCTTAATCTCAGCTTCACGTTCCTCATTTGTCAATTTCATAAAACAATGCCTTCATTTTCAACATTTTTAAAGAATGGAGTAAAACTTCGTCTCAACCATTCCTTTTTCGAATATACCTTCACTGAAAAATGTTGCCCTATTTCCCATCCCAGATCATAAAGAGGATACATAACTTTATTTAAATCAGCTGGTTCAATTTTGGGTTTATTCAGAACCACAAGAAGATCCCAATCTGAATCAGATCCTGAATCTCCCCTTGCATGGGAACCAAAAAGAATTATCCTCGCATCCGGAACTATCGGATGTAATGTATTGTAAATTGCCTTTAATATAATTTTTCTTTCTCTTTCCTTCATGATTTTAAGTTCCTTATAAATATTTCATTAATTACCAATCCGGATTAAGCAAAGATAAATTTATTACAGGCTTTCACCAAAAACAGTATATTAAAAAATGATCCAACGTTTAAATGCTTATTCTCCGGTATTTATCACTTTGCCAACTGCCAACTTCTTTTTGCCCTGTGGAGCCTGCTCCGCCTGCGGGGGTGGGCATGTGGCTGGACATTCAGATTTCGGGTCAAATCGTCAGAGGAAACTCCCGGTAGATCTTTAAAAGTTGTAACGTTTCTTCACGGAGTTTCGTTCTGACAAATTCTTTCAGGGGAGTGTCAACTAAATCGCCAAGACCACTTAACAGGGCAGTGGCCTTTGTTTTTTCAATTCCGGCAATACATATATCAATATATTCAGGCAACTCCTTTCCCATTCGTTTTTCAATTATCTCCGCATTGACAGGCGTCGTCTGTTTCATGAAGTAATAAATATCAAAAACATCACGGCTGGTAAAAACATGACGGTCAAGCAGGGCGCATAACTTATGAGCGAACATATCCGGCTTTACCATTACATTCATTGCAATCCCGAGATAATTCTTAATCTCATAACTATCAGGAAATTCCCTGTTTGACACTTCAATTTTCAGATTCCTTTCATATGCTCCATAATCCAAAACAAGCAAAAGACCAAAGTGCTTTTCTGCTTCATCTCTTATGGTACCGTAATTCAGAAGGATCGACCGCAGCTTTTGATATACCGATGAACTTTTCCCCGGGCTTAGAAGGTTAAAATCCAGATCTATGGAAAAACGCGGCAGGTCGTAAAAAATCATTTGCGCTGTGCCTTCCTTAAACCCAAGTGATACTGCAAGCTCTGTATCCGAATAGATATCCTTTAATACAGAAACGAGGAAAAATTTATGTCTGTTTACATCAAGCATTCTTTAAGAGATTATTAACCCGTATGGTCAGCTTTTTTGAATTATAAACCGGAAGCATTGATCGGATTGCCTCCCTGTTCAGGTTATGAATATTATCAAAATGGAACTCCCTGTTTAAATATACAATATCCATGAATGCACGTTCCGGCGACGCGCATGCAATTCCATGATCATCCATAATTACACCTGAAGTGTTATACAGGATATCATTTTTGATTTTGCGGTATTTCAGTTCACGACCGTCAACATTTATTATCCTGTTTAAATAGCTGACAACCGTTATGCTACCGCTGTATTGAAATATCATGCCTGATTTTTGCAGAACATATTCCAATGAAATATATGCCGGTGTAAATATCTTACATGCAAGCTCTTCGGGTGAATAATTATCCTTTACATAAACGCCCCTCCTTATGTTCCTTAATTTATTTGTCTTTACATAATAATTTACACGTTGTTTAAGGCGTTCAAAATCAGGCTCTCCTACCAGCATTGCAATTTCCTGAATGCTGAAAACACTCTTTTTATCCTTATATATTTCAAAAATAAAATCGTTACTCATAAGATCAAACAAACTACTTCATGACCCAAAGGTAGTAATTTTTTATACCTTTAGTTCATATTTCAATTAAAAAAGTCTGATGTGGAGTCTTCGCGGAGTTTATCCCACGGTAAGCGGGGCTATAACGCCTGAAGGGTTATTTTCTCTGTTTCTCCAAGTCCAATTTTAATATCCGAATCAGGTTTAAATTGAGCAGAGCCATCTGTTTGTCATCCAATTCTCCTAGGGAAAGGAATAAGAACGATGTCACCTTTCTTCATTTGATAGGGCGAGGGAGCAATTAATGTTTCAGTTATTAAATCTCAAAAACTTCATAAGTCACATTATTCTCTTCACACAGCCTCCTGATTTCTTTCCTTAATTCATCTATTTCTAATTTATTTTTGCCTTCGTATTTTGCTTTAGATCTTAGAAAACTGTCTAATTCAGAGATTACATATGCAAGGCTTGCAGCTTTTGATGCAATCATAAACTCATGCTGTTCTTCAGGTAATTTAAATTTTAAAGTCGCCTTCATTATATCTTCATTAATAAAATATCCACAATTACTCTTTACGGTTTCTTTCATAAATAACCTTCATCTCCGACAGCTCCTGGCCGATCCTGTTGATCCCATAAAGAATTTTTCTGCTTTGCTTTTGCGATGGCTTTTTATGTCCCCTCACATATTGAGAAAGCAGGGTTGGATTCATGCCTATTTTTTCAGCAAGAGCTTTTGAATTAATAACCTTATAATACTGAAAGAACTGTTTAAAATCGATTTCAAATGAAAGCCTGACAGGATCGAATTCCTCATCTTCAAAGTATAATGTAAATGCTTCTATGCAGTTATCTATCAATTCCGCCATTGAAGCCCCTGTTGAAAATACTGGATGATCAACAGAATACGCAGAAAATCCAGTGTCGGTCTTTTCAATTATAACTGCTATTTTTACTTTTTCCCTCATTAACTCTAATTCGACAAAGTAAATATTTATTTACCTTTTTTCAAACTATTTTTTGTCTTGTGACTTTTGTCTTTTATCTTATCAATTCCCCTGCCATCAGGCCGCAACGCCGTTATGCCGTTGTTCTTCCTGCCCCCTGCTCTCCGCTCTCTGCCCCCTGCCCCAACGCCTTCTCTATAATGCTGATTGCATATAAAGGCAGGTTCATAAACTGATCCTTTATCCGGAAATCAGACATGGATGTCCTTACAGAAAGTGCAGGAGTGAATGTATCAGTAAAGACCTTCAGACTTTTGGCCTTAAGGTTTTCTTCAGCTTTAACCTCCACCGGGATGAAGTTATTTTCATGCTGTATAACAAAATCAACCTCGGCAGTTGATCTTTCTGATGACCAATAATAAACAGGAAATTTCCCTGCACTAATAATCTGCTGGAAAACATATTGTTCCGTGAGAGATCCTTTGAATTCGGTAAAGATGGTATTTCCTTCCAGAAGTGTATTTGAGTCAATATCGGTCATTGCGGACAATAATCCGATATCAACCATAAATAGCTTAAAAGCTCCTCTGTCTTCATAAGCTTTTAACGGGATGCCTGGTTTCGTGATCCTGCATACCTGGCTGACCTGTCCGCAGTCAATCAGCCATGAAAGGGCAAGTTCGTAATCTTTGGCACGCGATCCTTCCCTGACTAGACCATAAATAAACTTACGGTTTTCCTTTGCCAGTTGTGATGGGATTGAATTCCACAGCATCCTTATCCGGGGTACGATAGCCGCCGGAGCATGTTTCGAAAAATCGTGTTCGTAGCTTTCAAGGATCTGTTTCTGGATATCCCGGACTTCTCTGAAGTTGTTATTTTCACTGAACCTGAGTACGGCCTCCGGCATTCCTCCAACGTAATAATACTGTCTCAGCCTTTCAATATACCCTGATTTGTAGGCTGTTATCAGTCTCCAGTCGCAGGTTTGGAGGATCTCAATAAGAGGATTTTCGTTCAGCGCATCGAGAAACTCAGGATAAGTAAGGGGATGAAGATCCATAAATGCCACCTTGCCAACAGGAAAAGAAACATTTGAATGGATTGCCATCCCCAGCAATGACCCGGCTGCTATAATATGATATTGTGGTCCGTCTTCATAAAAGTACTTCAAAGAAGTAATCGCTTCCGGAACAGACTGAATCTCATCAAAGATCAACAGTGTATTTTCAGGATTTATCGTAAACCCCGACTCAGCCTGCAAAGCTGTTATTACTCTTTTGATTTCAAAGCCATCAGTAAACAGGTTTCCAAGCCGTTTGTTTTTCTCAAAATTCAGATATATTGTCTGATCATAATTCGTCCTGCCAAATTCCTTCATCAACCATGTTTTCCCAACCTGCCTGGCACCCCGTATGATCAATGGCTTGCGTCCGGGTGAATTCTTCCACTTAATTAGTTTTTCAAATAATTCCCTTTTCATACTGGAATTTTTGCACAAATTTACATATTTTCAAATGTATTTTTGTAATTCTATACATTTATTCAAACGTTTTTTGTGCTTCTTGTCGCTTGCCCTCCGCTCCCTGGCCCCTCCTATTGAGCCTCTGTGCCATTAAGCCGTTACGCCTTTACACCACCACTACGCCATTGCACCGTTGTGCCATATTAATTTCTTCCCGAACCCCAGCCTGTTATCCGTCATCTTGATAAGTGTGAGCCTGACGATCCATAGCCGGGTCTCCATAAGCATAGCGACAGGGAAACGTTTCAGGTAGGCTTTTCTTACCTTCACGGCAATCTCACCTTCCGGTTCCGAGACGATTCCCTGGAACTGGATACCCCTGATCTTCCCGATAATATGAGTCTCGAGGAGCACATTGCCTGCTACAAGCGGATTCTTCAGAAATTCCTGACCGTGCCTTGTTTTCATGTCCGTGGTGAATACAAGCGCGTTCTCCTCTTCAAGGTAAACATAGAAACAGCTGGCGCACCACGGCTCGTCGTTCACCGTGGTGGCAACGGTAAGGACATGATGCTTCCTGAAAAACCTAACAATTCTCCTGTCAATCATTTTCCATCCATCGGTAAGTATCGGCCTCAAAGCCTGCAAGGGAGATTATCCGCTCCACGACGGTCATGACGAGGTCCCCGACCGATTCCGGTCTGCTGTAGAACGAAGGAGCGGCCGGGCAGATAACGGCTCCGGCAAGCGTAAGGGTTTCCATATTTCGAATATGGATAAGGTTGTACGGTGTCTCACGCGGCACCATTATCAGCTTGCGTCTCTCCTTCAGTATCACATCGGCGGCACGCGCTATCAGATCGTCGGAGGTGCCGCAGGCGATACGTCCAAGGATACCCATCGACGCGGGACAGATGATCATTGTGCTATAGTCAGAGGAGCCGGAAGCGAACGGAACGAAGAAATCCTTGTTATCATACTCCTTTACAGGATGATCAGCAGTGAACCTCACTCCTGTCTCATATTCCCATATTGCCTTTGCATTATCCGAAAAGATGACGGCTATCTCCTCAGGGGGTTCCTTCAGGCTGATAAGACTTCCGATGAGCTTATGAGCATAAACGGATCCGCTGGCACCCGTAACCGCAACAATGATTTTTCCGGAGGGTTGTTTCATGGGTGGGTATTATGAAGCAAAAATAGTAAAAATATTCCGGGGATTGCTTCGCCGCACGTTGTCCGGCTCGCAATGACCGGTACATTTTATTTGACATGTGCCGGCAATTCAGTGCGGGGGCTCGCAATGACCGGTACATTTGATGTGAATTGGGCTGACACTTTTATGTAAAACCATCAACACCCTGTCAGTCGCTTTTTCGCCGCGCGTTGTGCGGCTCGCAACGACCCTGCAATAAAGACTGTTTGAGATAGAATAATCCCGTTTTCGATCCAGATTACGGTTAAAATGAAATTAATTGAAAAAAAGATGTAAATTAATTTGGTTAATTATATTAACTTGTTTATATTTGTGCCAACTTAAATTCATTAACATCATAAAATATGGAAAAAAATAATTTAACACCGGAAGAAAGCTTTGCTATTATTAATAAAGCTATTTCAAACTTTAAGATGAATTATAAGGAAAGTGGGAAATCGTTTCTCCTTTGGGGCTGGATGTTAACTTTTGCCAGTTTTTCTCATTTTGTCATCTTAAGGATTTTATACAGCAAGGAAGCATTCGAATTAGTGGGGCTGTTTAGTTTGGGTATATGGATTATATCTGGTTTAGTTGCATTTACAATCCAGTTATTTATGGATCGAAAAATGAACAGGGAAAAGAAAGTATACAGCTATTTAGACATCTATCTCAAAAAAATTGGATATATAACTGCAATCTCCTTCTCCGTTGCAATATTCATTTGTATTAAACAGGAAATCCTTCCCCCTCCGGTAATGTTATTAGTTGGAGGTATAATAACATCAATTGCAGGGGTACTTCTTAAGTTTAAACCGTTAATTATCGGAGGTATGGCATTTTTCCTATTCTCTATTGCTTCGACATTCGTGTCAAATGAATACATAGCATTAGTTGCCGGTACGGCTATAATCTGCGGTTATCTGATACCGGGATATTTTTTAAAAGCAGCAAAAGGATAGTGATATGTACGAAGATTTAGATCCCTTGTTACATTCGCAATTACGACTGGCAATTGTTTCTATGCTGGTGACCTCAGAGAAAATTGAGTTTACCCATATAAAGGAAGAGACAAGAGCTGCCGCCGGTAATATAAGTATACAGATTAAGAAACTGCAGGAAGCAGGATATATCAATGTTGAAAAGACTTTTAAAAACAACTACCCGAAAACCTTGCTGTCAATTACTGATAAAGGAGTTAAGGCATTTGAATCGTATGTGAATAATCTTAAAAAATACATTCATCCAGAATAGCAGATTTTTATACTCATTGTTATAATTACCCTATGTCGCTGGTTACTGCCCGCCCGTGCCAG
>DIKJ01000136.1:12475-15777 GCA_002424525.1 Bacteroidales bacterium UBA5621
TTCAGGATCGCTACCCCTTCCGAAGCCCCTGCCCTGATGACTTCAACCTTCCGTCGGACAGGAACGCAGACCTTTTTGGGATCTACAAGCCAGAGGGAGGCTCCTGCAGGCGCATTACCAACCAGTCCGGCTGCAGGGTAGACGTTCAGAGTAGAACCGATAACAACAAATATGTCGGCTCCGGTTGTGATCCTTACAGCTTCGTCCATCATCGGGACCTGCTCTCCGAACCATACTATATGGGGACGCAGCTGGCTTCCCTTTTCGCATTTGTCGCCCGGGTTTACATCGTTATACCCTATGTCATAAACAAGCGAGGGGTCGGTTGTGCTCCTGGCTTTTGTAAGCTCGCCGTGGAGATGCAATATCTTCGTACTTCCTGCCCTTTCGTGCAGATCGTCGATATTCTGCGTTATTATATGGACATCAAAATGTTTCTCCAGCTCCGCCAGTCCTGTATGACCCGCGTTTGGTTCGCATCCCGCAAGCTGTCTTCTTCTCTCGTTGTAGAAACGGAGAACAAGCTCCTGGTTCTTCCACCATCCCATCGGAGATGCCACCTCTGTAACGTCATACTCTTCCCATAGTCCCCCTGAATCCCTGAATGTCCGGATCCCGCTTTCAGCGCTCATGCCTGCACCTGTGAGTACAACCAGATTCTTCATTTGTGGCAGTTTGGCGGTAAATCTAGTAAAAATATCGGAAAGAGGGAGGGGTCAAATCAATGGGGTTGGTAATGTGGCCGACACCCCCCCTGGCCCCCCTTGGAGGGGGGGTAATCCACAGGACTTAAGCCAATTTGTAATAGTTTTAGAGGATTAACCCCCCTATTTAGGGGGGTGACACGCGAAGCGTGTCGGGGGGTCATGCCCTGAATTTACATGTCACGGAACACGGCAACAGACACTGTTCATATATTATCGGGCAATCTCCGCGTTTTTCCGGGATTTCACAATATATTTGAAGAATGATTGACCGGTCCACGATAGAAAGGATACTCGATGCCGCCCAGATAGTTGATGTGGTGCAGGATTTCGTTCCGCTGAAGAAACGGGGGGTGAATTACCTCGGTCTATGCCCCTTTCACAACGAGAAGACCCCCTCTTTCACCGTATCGCCGTCGAAGGAGATCTTCAAATGTTTCGGATGCGGCAAGGTGGGCAACTCGGTCAATTTTATCATGGAACATGAGCACCTCACCTACCCCGAAGCCCTTAAATACCTTGCGAGGAAATACCATATAGAGGTTGTCGAGAAGGAACGGACACCAGAGGATATCGAGAAGCAGAACGAGAGGGAGAGCCTCCTCGTTGTAACAGGCTACGCGGCCCGTCAGTTCTCGGAGAATCTTTTTCACAGCGCTGAGGGTATTTCAGTGGGACTTGCCTATTTCAGGGAGAGGGGATTCCGGCAGAACACCCTCACCAAATTCGAGATAGGATACAGCTTCGACAAAAGGGATGCCTTTACGAAAAAGGCGCTTGAGGATGGCTATCAGCAGGAGTTCCTGGTAAAATCGGGGTTAACTATTCAGAGCGAAGAGCGGTTGTTCGACAGGTTCAGCGGCAGGGTTATGTTCCCCATTCATTCGCTTTCGGGACAGGTGCTCGGGTTTGGCGGGAGGATACTCAGGCCTGAGCCGAAGAGCGCAAAATATGTCAACTCCCCGGAATCGGAGATCTACCACAAGAGCAGGATCCTTTACGGCATCTACCAGGCGAGGAAAGCGATAACCCAGGAGGACCGCTGTTATCTTGTGGAGGGCTATACGGATGTGATGTCGCTGCACGAAGCGGACATCGAAAATGTGGTGGCCTCGTCGGGCACCTCCCTGACGCAGGAGCAGGTTAGGCTGGTAAAAAGGTTCACCCAGAACATCACCATTCTCTACGATGGCGATCCTGCCGGAGTGAAAGCTTCGGTGCGGGGGATCGACCTGGTGCTCGAGGAGGGAATGAATGTCAAAATCGTCCTTCTGCCCAACGGTGAGGATCCCGACTCTTGGTCGAAGAAGGTGACCAACGAGGCGTTCAGGAAATACCTGAAGGAGAATGAGACCGATTTCATCCGGTTCAAGGTGCGTCTTCTGCTTGATGAGGCTGACAACGATCCGGTCCAAAAAGCCGGACTGATACGCGATATCGTCAAATCCATTGCAGTTATACCGGAATCGATAACCAGGACAATATATATAAAGGAGTGCAGTCTCCTGATGGAGGTGCCGGAGCCCATCCTCTATCATGAGGTCAACAAGCTCCGGCAGAACAAATCGTTCCAGGACAGGAACAGGTATCCGGCAGCGGGCGACCTTCCGCTTCCTCCGGTGCAGATAGTAAAGCCCGTCATCCCCATGTCCGTCCCGCTGTGGTCGGAGAAAGAGCTGATAAGACTTCTGCTCAAGTTCGGGAGCGAGGAATTTGAGCGCCGGATAAGGACAGAAGATGAGCAGGTGGAGGTCATAACCATCCTGGACTATATCGTGCAGGAGATAACCTCCGATGACCTGATGTTCGATGATCCCGTATGCGCCCGTATCTTCGAGGACTTCAGGTTCCATGCCGAACAGGGCATATTCCCCGGCGACAAGCATTTCGTAAAGCACGAGGATCCCGAGATATCGAGGCAATCGGCAGAGCTGCTTGCCGATCACCACGAGCTGAGCAGGATATGGAAGGAAAAACACACCTTTGTGGAGACAGAGGAGATGAAACTGAAAGTTATGGTACCCGATGCTCTCCTTAAATTCAAGAGCGACAAGCTGATTGCCAAACGGAAAGAGATAATGACCGAGCTCGAAGAGGCTGCCAGGTCAGGTGATGATGAAAGGATCATCTCACTCCAGAAAAGGTATAATAACCTGAGTACCGCCCTCGGACTGATTTCAAGACAGCTGGGGAACAGGATAGTGCTGTAAGCAGAGAGACGGTAACGCCGCTGATTGACCGGAAGTATATCATATATCTTTTAATACCAAATCATTACCCTCCATGAGAGCCTTAAAATCATTCCTTCTGCCGCTTGTCCTTATTATTGCCGCATCGTGCGGCAACAGGGACAGATCAGGTTCAAAACTGTCTTTCGGAAGAGTTCCGGATATCTCTGAGTTCAATATCCCTGTCGACCAGGGATTCAGTGAATACATTGCGGGTTACACCTCGGGGATCGTTCCGGCAAACTCGGTGATCGAGATCCGGTTCACACCCGACTTTGCGGAAAGGGCAAAGAAAAGGACTCCGTCGGGATTATTCGTGTTCTATCCTCCAATAAAGGGCAAGGCGGAATGGACCGACGAAACGACGCTT
>DIKJ01000209.1:0-25080 GCA_002424525.1 Bacteroidales bacterium UBA5621
AAGCTCTCCGAATCTATATCCGGCATGGGGAAAATGGCATCAGTGGGAATGATGTATGTTGTCCAGAACCTTATCAATCTGGTTATGCCGTCAGGGTCCGCCAAGGCTGCCCTTACGATGCCTATGATGTCGCAGTTCTCCGATCTTATCGGCGTTTCGCGCCAGGCGACGGTAATGGCCTTTCAGTTCGGTGATGGATTTACAAACATGATCACACCCACATCAGGTGTTCTCCTCGGCGTTTTGAGCGTCGCCAGAATCCCTTACGACAAATGGTTTAAATGGGTTCTTCCTTTTATTATCGGACTGATCCTTCTCGGGTTTATCCTGCTTATTCCTACAGTAGTTCTGGACCTGAAGGGCTTCTGAAACAATAAAAAACTACAGGATTCAATCAATCAAGGCAAATCATTCATTAACTTTAAGCAACTTTTAAGAGAATTTACCGTCTATAACACATAACATTATCCACGACTTTCAAGTCGTGGATTTCAGACATCAAAACATAAAACCAGCCAATATGATTCTAAGACGCCGTGAATTCATTAAAACGAGTGGCCTTGCCGTTGCAGGTTCGCTCGTGATCCCTCCCCTGTTCCAATCATGCAAGGGGAGCGTTCTTTCAGACAATGCTGAAAGCTATCTCAGTCACTTTGAGGTGACGCGGGAGTTGTTGCAGAAAGTGATTTCTGCGGCAATGGAAAAGGGAGCGGACTATGCCGATCTCTATTTTGAGCACTCGCTTAACAATACAAGCGCGCTCGAAGACGGAAAAGTAAACAGTGCATATTCGAACATAGCCTATGGTGTAGGAATAAGAGTGCTGAAGGGTGACCAGACAGGCTATGCATATTCCGAGATCATAACTGAGGAAGCGATGCTGAAAGCGGCCAGGACAGCTGCAAACATTGCAGATGGACCGGGCATTTTCTCACCTGTCAGGATCAACGAGCTGGTGGCCCCCTCTTTTTATCCGGTCACAAGTTCGTGGGAAGAGTTCTCCGTGAAAGATAAGGTTCCTTTCATCCAGAGAATGAATGATAAGATTTTCGCTGCAGAAAACCGTGTTACAAAAGCTAATGTTTATCTGTCAGATAAAACATCATACATCCTTTTCTGCAATTCCGAAGGTCTTCTGGCCTGGGATTACCGTCCCCTTGTTTTTCTGGCTGGAGTGTGCATAATGGAGGACAAGGGCAGGATTGAGAATTTCTTTAGCGGACGCTCGTTCAGAAAAGGTTCTGAATTCCTCACAAATGAGCTGGTAGATGAAATGTCGGATGAGGTTGTCAGAAAGACCTCACTCCTTTTTGAGGCCACGCGGCCCAAACCGGGTGAGATGGAGGTTGTTGTGGGAGCAGGAGAATCCGGTATACTCCTTCACGAAGCCATGGGACACGCTTTTGAGGCCGACTTCAACAGGAAAGATCTTTCGATCTTCTCTGACAAAATGGGAACGAAGATTGCCGAAAACTTTGTAAGGATAATCGACGACGGTACCATTGCCGGCAACCGTGGCTCCCTGAACTTTGATGACGAAGGAAACCTTTCGGGGAAAACCATTCTGGTGGATGAGGGTATCCTTACAAGCTACCTGCACGACAGGATCAGTTCGAAACACTATAATGTCGATGCAACAGGAAATGGCAGGCGGGAAAGCTTCAGACATATCCCCATGCCAAGGATGAGGTGCACATATATGGACAATGGTCCCCACAAGAAAGAAGAGATCATTTCAAGCGTAAGTAAAGGTATCTATGTCGACAGCTTCAGCAACGGGGAGGTCAATATAGGACAGGGTGATTTTACATTCTTTGTCAAGTTCGGGTACCTGATCGAGAACGGAAAGCTTACCAGGCCGATCAAGGATGTGAACATAATAGGCAACGGTCCCCAGGCGCTTGCAGATATTGTTATGGCAGCCGACGATATGCTTGTAAACGACGGAGTATGGACCTGCGGCAAGAACGGGCAGGGAGCTCCTGTCTCAATGGGTATCCCTACAGTCAAGATCAAAAAGCTTACGGTCGGCTGATCCGATCTTTTATTAACCAGAAAATCAATAGTATATGAATACGAAAGAAAAATATGACCTGGCCGATATGGTTGTTGCACATGCCCTTAAAAGCGGGGCCGATCAGGTTGCAGTAACCATTTCCGACAACAGGAGCACCGAGATCGAGATAAGAGATCAGAAGATCGATACTCTTAAGGAATCGAACCGCAGCAATCTGTCGGTGGACATCTATACCGAAAATAAATATTCATCCCATTCAACAAACAGGATGAAGAAGGAAGAGCTTCTGAAGTTCGTTGAGGAGGCTATTGCTGCTACTAAATACCTGGCCCCTGACGAATTCCGGACCCTCCCCGAGCCGGAGCTTTATTACAGTGGCGGAGGTCCCGAACTTAATACCATGGATCCGAAAATCGACAGCCTCGATGCCAGGACAAAGATCGACATGGCAAACCAGTCGCTCAACGAAGCCTATGGCGAAGATGAAAGAATCATATCCGTCAGTTCCTACTATTCCGACAGTATTTCGAACATGGTTAAAGTCGCAAGCAACGGCTTCAGGGGCGACTCAGGAAGCACCGGCATCTCACTGGCGGTTACCGTTTCGATAAAAAGCGATACGGGACGTCCTTCCGATTACTGGTATGAGAACTCCCGTTTCATCGACAGGCTGAAGAAAACAGATATTGGCAGGGAAGCACTGGTTAGAGCCCTGAACAAGATGAATCCCAAAAAAATTGCTTCAGGAAAATACCCTGTAGTTATTGAAAACCGGGTTGCCATGAATATAGCAGGACCTATCTATAATTCACTTTCCGGTGCAAATATCCATCAGAAACAATCATTCCTTATAGGAAAAGAGGGCAAGCCAGTAACTTCCTCAATATTAACTGTATACGACGATCCGTTCATACCATCGGGCAGTGGTTCGAGGCTTTTCGACGGTGAAGGACTTGCTTCCGTCAGGAGATCGGTTATCGAAAAAGGAATATTAAAGAATTATTATATCGATACCTATTACGGGAAAAAGCTGGGAATGAAGCCTACCTCCGGCAGTTCTTCCAATGTGGTTTTCGGAAAAGGTAAAAGGAGTCCGCAGGAAATGATCAGCTCAATCAGCAAAGGAGTCTATATTACCGGATTCATTGGAGGGAACTGCAACCTGTCGACCGGTGATTTTTCGTACGGGATAGAAGGATTCTACATTGAGAACGGCCGGATAGTGCATCCGGTAAATGAAATGAACATTACCGGCAACATGAATACGCTCTGGTTCTCCCTTTCAGAACTCGGGAACGATCCCCGCGAAAACGACTCAATCATGATCCCTTCGCTGATGTTCAAAGATGTTGTACTGAGCGGTATTTAAAAAAACTGTTTATTTTTACACCCAGCCAGTAACAGTAGCTGTGGGTTGTCAGGTCGGCAGAGAGCGGAAGGCTACCAATTAATGGTCGACAGGTGCCTGTCGTAATTTACAGCTTTCCAGATGGTCTACGACTATATTGTTATTGGGTCAGGTTTCGGCGGCAGTGTGGCCAGCCTGAGGCTTGTTGAAAAGGGCTATAAGGTTCTTACCATTGAACAGGGCAAGCGCTACAAACCGGAGGATTTTCCTAAAACAAACTGGAACCTTCCAAAATATTTATGGTTGCCGGCACTCAGATTCTTCGGGTTCCAGAAATTATCCTTTTTCACAACAGCAAGTATCCTTAGCGGAACCGGTGTGGGAGGAGGCAGCCTGGTATATGCCAATACCCTATATGTTCCACCCGAAAAATTCTTCAGAAATGAATCGTGGAATGGCTACGGAGACTGGAAGCATATTCTGGAACCCTTTTATGAAAAGGCTTCTTTCATGCTCGGAAGAGTGAAATACAGAAAAAAGGGTCCGGAAGATGATATGCTCGAGGAGGTCTCAAAGGAAATGGGGGTGCATGATACATTTGATTCTGTCTGCGTGGGTGTAAACCTCGATGAAAGAGGCAGTGAGCGGGATCCCTACTTCAATGGGCTTGGCCCGATTCGGAAAGGCTGCACCGAGTGCGGAGGCTGCATGGTCGGATGCAGGGAAAACGCCAAGAACAGCCTCGACATGAATTATCTGTGGTTCGCAGAAAAAATGGGGCTGGAAATCGTTCCTGAAACAAAGGCTGAAAAAATCACATTTAATGATAATTTATATACTATCGAAACCAGGTCAGTCACCTCGTTTTTAAACCGGAAATCAAAATCCTACCGGGCAAAAGGGATTATAGTTGCTGCAGGCACTCTGGGTACCCTGGACCTCCTGCTTAAACAGAAACACAAATATCTTACACTTACAGGACTTTCAGACAAATTAGGCTTTGAACTGAGGACCAATGCAGAAACCCTTTGCGCAGTATCCGGAGTTAACAGAAAACTTAACAATGGCCTGGCAATAACCTCGGTATTCAGCCCGGATAAGGATACACATATTGAGATAGTTAAATATCCCGATAATTCCAATGTAATGAAATGGTTCTTCGGCCTCTCGGCTAAAGGTGCGAAAAACTCCTTCTCAAGATCCGTGAACCTTTTCCTTAAAACTTTAAGCCACCCTTATGATTTCCTGAAAACCCTTTTTAATCTTAGCTGGTCGACAAACATGGTCATTTTGCTCGTGATGCAAACGATCGATAATTCCATGAGGATGGTCTGGAGAAAAAACATATCCGGCGGAAAGATAAAGATCGATAACCGGGGACAGAAAAGAGTGCCTGCCTATATTCCGGTCGGGCAGGAAGTCCTGGAACGGTATGCTGTAAAGGCAGACGGCATTCCTCAGAATATTCTTCTCGAAGTATTCTTCAACAGGCCCACCACTGCTCACATACTTGGAGGGTGCCCAATGTCTGATTCAACTGATGGAGGAGTCATTGACAAAACTTTAAAGGTCTTCGGTTATCCCGAACTTTATATTACCGACGGTTCGGTCATCCAGGGGAACATAGGAGTAAATCCAAGCCTTACAATCATGGCAATGGCAGAATATGCCATGAGCCTGATCCCTTACAGGACAGGTGCTCAGAAGCCGGATCTGGCGAAACAACTTTTACTTATTGAAGAAGAATGGAAAAAGAAGGAATCGGATTAATTCTCGAGAGTCAGAGAAAATATTTCCTTTCGGGAAAAACACTGGGAATCGCCCAGCGGCTTGAAACGCTTAAAAAACTGCGCAGGGTGATTCTGGATCATGAACAGGAAATCATTGAAGCCCTGCGGAAAGATTTCCATAAGCCGGCTTTAGAGGTTTTAGCCACAGAGACCAGATTCGTTATCAAAGAGCTGAATCTCGCTATACGCAGATTAAGGAGATGGGCATGCCCGAAAAGAGTAAGAACCCCCCTGGTCCATTTCCTTGCGTACAGCAGAATAGAACCCCATCCATACGGCCGGGTACTGATCCTATCCCCGTGGAACTATCCGTTCCAGCTGACCTTCATGCCATTGCTGGGAGCCCTGGCAGCAGGTAACTGCGCAGTGATCAAGGTCTCCGGACAGGTCCCGAATACCACCTCCGTAATGGAAAAGATAATCAGCTATTTCCCGGAAGATCTTGTTATTCTGCTGAACGGAGATCACTCTGTGTCTGAATATCTTCTGGATCAGAAATTTGATTATATATTCTTCACAGGCAGCTGCAATATAGGCAAATATGTCATGAAGAAGGCTGCTGAGAACCTCATTCCTGTGTCGCTCGAACTGGGAGGAAAGAACCCGTGCGTAGTAACTGCCGATGCCAGACTTGACTTTGCAGCAAAAAGGATCGTGTGGGGAAAATTCATGAATGCCGGCCAGACGTGTATCTGCCCTGATTATTTGCTTGTGGATAAGAGGATCAAAGAGAGATTCCTGGAACTCCTGACACAAGAGATAAGATCTTCTTTCGGGGACAATCCAAAGGAGAGCAATGATTTTGCCAGGGTCATCAGCAGGAATAATACAATGCGGCTTGCAAGTCTGATGAAGTCAGGAAATGTAGTTACCGGAGGATCTGCTGACCCTGACGAAAATTATTTTGAACCCACGGTTCTGAAAGATGTGAGACCGGAAGATCCGGTAATGAAGGAGGAAATCTTCGGACCCATTCTTCCGGTGATCGATTATGAAGAGATGAGAGAGGTTTACGACATAATTTCCCTGTACCCCAAACCGCTTGCAGTTTATATCTTCACAGGCAGCAGGAAGCTGTCAGGGGAGTTCCTGAGGAAGACACAATCCGGAACCGCAGCTATTAACGACACGGTGATTCAGATCGCATCTCCTTATCTTCCCTACGGTGGAGTCGGGACCAGTGGAATGGGCCGGTATCATGGCAGAAAGTCTTTCGAGACATTTTCCAATATGCGATCGGTAGTCGTGAAATCGAACCTGCTTGATTTAAGCATCAGATACCCGCCATACAATAAGTTCAAGGAGGGAGTTATTAAGTTGCTGATGAGGTGAGCTGATATTTATTCGATCCTTCCAATATATTTATCGGTCCTGATTATCATGGCATTCCTTATGAATGCCGGAGTTGCCCAGATCTGATCACTCAGCTGGTTTTGCGCAACAACATCATATTTGCGCCCCGGTTTCAGGACAAGCCCTTCTCCCCTTATTGAGAAGAAATAAATGTTACCGGCAGCCAGAACAGGTGAAGCATTGAAATTTGCCCTCTGCCGTGCGGTCCATATATCATCACCTGTAGAGGCATCGATGCAGATCATGTTATTCTTTGTATCGACAGTATAAATAAGCCCATCCTTAATGATTGGTGTCAGCAGTTGCATCGGCTCCAGGCGCTTCCTCCAGATAACATTTGTTTTTGTTACGTCTCCCCTGCCAGCCGGGTTCACAGCAAGCATTTCGGAGAACTGTGATCCGTCTGTATCTACCATGAATCCTGTATAGAAATAAACGATACCTTTTTCAGTAAAAGGCATAGAGACAGTTGACTCGGCACCCCTTATAACCCGCCATATCTCATTGCCTGTCAAGGGATCGTAAGCTATGCAGACAGCCGATCCGTTGGATATCAGCTGATCACGTCCTCCCACGTTTATGACAAGGGGTGTGATGTAAGCCTTGGTCCCGATTTTCGGCAAAGGCACATAAGGTTCTTCCGGACGATCGGTTTTCCAAACCGTTTTTCCCGTTGCCTTGTCGAGACCAACTATGAACCTGACATCGGTCCCTTCATAATGAAGAATCAGAAGATTCTTATATATTACCGGAGATGACGCCGGACCCTGAACATGTTCGCATTTAAGATCGGTGCGGCTCCAGACAATTGCCCCGGTATTTGTATTTATGCATGCTGTTCCCAGACTTCCGTAATGCACGTAAACGAAATTCTTCTCAACGCAAGGTGTAGGAGTGGCGAAGCTGTTGATGTTATGCTTGCGCAAAGGCTTTTCCGGAGCAAACACCTTGATATTATGCATTATTTTACCTGTCTGGAAATCCAGGCAAACGGCGAAGAGTTCCATGCCGTCCTCGGTTGCAGTGGTGACCCATATCTGGTTACCGTAAACAACCGGTGAGGACCACCCCTTACCCTGAATTTCGGTTTTCCATCTGAAGCCGGAATCGTCCGTCCATTTCAGGGGAGCCTTCCCGACGGATGCTATGGCGCTCAGGTCACTTCCCCTGAAGTGTGTCCAGTTACCCTCCTGCGCACTTGTATTTCCCCCAAAGATGAGGAAAACCGATACTATACAAACAACAAATGATTTTCTGGTCATGAGCCTGATTTATAAATTGATAATAATTTTAAAATTCAGCATCGCCGGGATCATCCCGGATCTGATTTTGTCAATATATGAAAATCCACATTATCTGCTGTTACTTTGTGTCAAAAATCATAGAAAAAGGAGTATCATCATCTGGGCAACAAAGATCCTCAGGAACATAACCAGAGGATATACAGTGGCATAAGCAATGGATGGGGCTTCGTCGTGAGCGATACTGTTGGCATAGGCCAGGGCAGGCGGGTCAGTGGTGCTTCCTGCCAGCAGGCCGCATATTTCAAAATAATTTCTTCTAAGTATTATGCGGGCAAAGAATCCGACTATGAGCAGCGGTATTAATGTTATAATTACTCCATATCCCATCCATAAGAATCCGTCGCCCGAAAAGAGGGCCGGAATAAACTTCTCACCCGAAAGAATTCCAACACTGGCAAGAAAAAGTACTATTCCCATTTCTCTGAGCATAAGGTTCGCGCTCGGTGTTGTATAAGATACAAGGGAAAACCTGTAACCATATTTACCAAGCAGTATTGCAATTATAAGCGGACCTCCCGCTAAGCCCAGCCTTACCGGATGGGCCAACCCAGGGATGTTGAAAGGTATTGAACCCAGGAGTATTCCGAGCAGGATGCCGATGAAAATAGGAATTATGTTCGGTTCATTCAGATGTTTGATTGAATTGCCCAGTTCATCAATAACTCTTTCAATGGATTGCTCATCTCCCACTACGGTAAGCCTGTCGCCCATCTGAAGCCTAAGCTGTGGTGACGCAATGAGTTCAATGCCCGAGCGGTAAATCCTTGTGATATTGATATTGTACCTTGTCCTCAGTTTAAGTGCACCAAGTCTTTTGCCGGATATCTGACGGTTGGTGACCATAAGCCGCCTTGAAATGAGTCTGCCTCCTTTTGCTGTAAGATCCATTCCGCTGACCACACCCGTTTTTCTGACAATCTCATCTTTCAGACCCTTCTGTGTCACAACCAGAATAACATCATTTTCGTGAATAACCGTATCAGATGAGGCCAGACTGAGTTCACCGTTATGAAGAACCCGGGTTATGATGATATTCCTCCCGATAAGCCCCGAAATCTCTGGAATTGTCTTATCGAACACCTGGGGGTTGGTAACCAGTATGCTTACTCTCTCGGGTAAAGCTTCTTCCGGATATTTTTCCCGGTTATATAATTGTAATTCTTTCGTGATGTCTAATCCAAGTACTCTTCTTATCATCACCATTGTAAGGATTATCCCCAGAACTCCGAAGGGGTAAGCTACGGCATATCCCAGGCCTATATCGGGTATCTCCCCGGCTGATGCTTCCGTCCATACCTGGGCAAGAGCCTGCTGGGCCGCTCCAAGTCCGGGAGTATTGGTCACCGCACCCGACATTACGCCTACCATCATTGGGAGTGATGTCCCGGTTATAAAATGTATAGAAAGAGCGGTCACCCCTCCGATAATCACTACTGCCATTGCCAGCAGGTTAAGAGTAAGTCCTCCTTTTCTGAAGGATGAAAAAAAACCGGGACCGACCTGAAGGCCAATAGAAAAAACGAACAGTATTAGCCCGAAATCCCTGATAAAATCGATCACCTGACGATTGACCGAAAATCCCAGATGCCCCATTGCAATGCCTGTAAAAAGCACAAAAGCTATTCCGAGAGAAACACCTGCTATCCTGATCTTTCCCAGAGACACTCCGAGTGCAATTACAATACAATAGATAAGAATAGTCTGTGCTACACTGTCCTGCCCTAACAGATCTGTGAACCATGCCATAGGTTGCCGGAATTTGGCGCAAATGTACAGTAAAATCATGAATCTGACCGGGTCAGGTGACCTAAAATCCTGACGCCGGCAGGTATGCAGTTGCTGGCCATTGTATCAGCAAAAGCTGCGGCAGAAGGTCAGCGAGTCAATCGCAGAGCTGATACAGCATTTTCAGGGCCTTTCTGACAAGTGTTTCGGCAGAACCGATCTCAAAGCGGCTGGATGTTACCTCATAACCCCCTTCCTTGTATAATTCCGCCGGAGAAATATAACCGGAGGCCCCGTTGCAATGAGTGATTACAAAAGTATATTCAAAGGGTGAAGCCTCTTTTATTGCCATTCCGAGTTCGGTAAGCATCTCAAGGTTGAATCCTATAAAGGCCGCATCTCCTACCCTTGCTGCAGTTATCCTTACGGGAACAGTTTTGCTTTGCCCTTCGGGATCTCCTTCTCTTTTCCTCCCGGGCAGATCAAGTGTTTCAGTGAGTGTTTTTATCTCACCTCCGGCTTTCAGTTCTTTTGTGTTTCTGAAGACATGAACGACTTCCACACCTAGAAGTGTTCCCAGTAAAACAGGTTCAGGTATCCATCCGGGTTCCTCGTTAAAGCCAGGTAGTACCCTGTACCATGGGTCTATATTTCCCGATGCCCCTGCAAAAGCAGGCGATATCACATTGTTGCCCAGGATCTTCTCAACGAATTGCTCGGAGATACCCAGGATATCGCCGCTGACCTGCATATTTGCAGGACCAAGAGAGGTGGAGTGTGTAGCGTAATTAAAAAGTGCTGCCATGTGAGATCCGTCAGAGGCAGCAATCTTCATCACAAGCACCTCCTTGTCTGCCGGACCATACGGGTTCCTGCCCAGGGCAATCGATCCGTCAGGCCTCATCTCACGCCTGTTTGAACCCACCGGGGAGTACCCTCTGCCCAAGGCAATATCAGCCGGACGAAGGTTACTGAGGGCTTCTCCGGTAACAGAAATTAGTTTCTCAATGAGCTGTTCGGTATAAAGAATATTATTCGGATCGCCGGTCTCGCTGTTAAGGGTCAGAACAGGAGAACTGTGAGAATGGATGGTCGTAAGAAAGATTTCCGACTCTTCAAGCCTGAATCTTTCAATAATCCTGTTCTTAATAATGGTAAACACCTCCCCGCTGTAGGATCCCAGGTCTGAAGATATCATCACTAAATGCCTGCCTCCATTCTCCAGAACAACAGCCCTGGCAAATAGATTGTCGTGCACACCCTCGGAGTAATTCTTTCTTGAAGAATATCCGTACAGTTTTACCGGGAGCGCAGGTGTAATATCAATTCTCGCCACACCAGCCCGCAGACCACTTTCTTTTTCCTGATTGTTAATAGTAACGGCTGATGATACAAGACCTGCAGTCAGCAACAAAAAAGTGAAACAGATAACCGTTTTCCTGAGGATAACAAAGAGATTTTTCATAATTCCATGTCCGTGTTTGCAGTTAGAAAAGAATAGAACGAACATGAAAGTTACAAAAATATTCATTTGCCTGCCTGCTCCCAGTTTAAATTCCTGAAGACTCTCCTGAAATGATATCCGTAAATACTATAGGTGACTGCCAGAGGGAACACACTGGGCTTTAAAAAGATACTCCAGAAGAGAAGCTTCCAGTAATATCGTCTGTTTTTCGTCAGTATTCCAAGATAAAAGATTGATTTAAGTAAAGCCATAATCTTGTTAAATGAGATGTGGTCCCTGAAAACCGGATTATATTGCTTCAGGAAACCTAATACCCTTTCGTAGTAAGATTTACCGGAGTATATCTCGTGAACTATCTTAGTATAGCCTTTTAACAACTCATCCTTATCCATTACAGGTGTGAAATTCATGGAGTAGTCAGTATTGTCACCGGTGAAGTTGGTGGTCAGCCTTCCCTCTTCCTTTAACCGCTTGTAAAGCTTTGATAACCTTGGAGCGTTTAAAAGACCTACCATTGCGGTTATAATCCCGCTTCTCTGAATAAAATCTATCTGCCGCTGAAAAATATTTGGCGGATCGTTATCAAATCCTACTATAAAACCGGCCATTACTTCGATACCGTACTGCTGTATCTTTCTTACGCTGGCTATCAGCTCCCGATTATTATTCTGGGTTTTATTGCACTCCGTCAGACAAGTCTCTTCAGGGGTTTCAATTCCGACAAAGACTTTTACAAAACCCGCATTTGCCATCATTTCCATCAGCTCATCGTCATCTGCCATATTAATTGAAGCTTCCGTTATGAAAATGAACGGATTGTTATTGAATTTCATCCAGCTGATAATTGCGGGGAGCAATTCGGTTTTAAGCTTCTGCCTGTGTCCGATAAAATTATCATCGACAAAAAACACACTCCCTCTCCATCCGATCCTCAACAGCTGATCAAGCTCAGAAATTACCTGCCCCGAAGTTTTTGTCCTGACCCGACGTCCGAACAAAGCTGTTATATCGCAAAACTCGCAGTCGTAAGGACAGCCTCGTGTATATTGGATAGCGGCTGTCGCATAATCGGCCGGTTTTATAAGGGAATAATCAGGCATGGGGGATTTTGTCAGGTCGGCAAACTTATCCGATCTGTAGATCTTTTGTGGGTTGCCGTTGATCAGGTCTTCGATAAAGAGAGGAAGGGTGATCTCAGCCTCGTTAAGAACCATGTGATCTATTTCGCTGTAATGTTCGTATTCTTCAGTAAACAAGGGGCCCCCTCCAACCATTTTCGTTTTAAGTTCCCTGCACCGGTCAATGACCTGTCTGACAGAAGCGGACTGAACAGATATGGCACTGATGAAAACAAAATCCGCCCAGATAATATCCTTATCCTTCAGCCTGGTAACACTAAGGTCCGTTAATTTTTTGTTCCATCCCTCAGGCAGCATAGAAGCCACCGTAAGTATTCCCAACGGAACATTTGCAGATTTTTTTGATATGAACTTAAGGGCATGTTTAAAGCTCCAGTAAGTATCCGGGAATTCGGGGTAAACCAACAGAATATTCATGCTCAGATATTTTCAGCTAAAATATTACCCATATGAACCCACAACAAAAAAAAGGGACTATTACCGGTCAGTCAGGTATTAATCAGACAAATAGGGGATTATTGCCACTGGGCAGGGGTGAATGCTATTCGCCCCCGGAAATCTGGATTGCCTCCCTCAGTTTCAACAGATACTGACGCGATACGGGGATCTTATCTGTATATCCCTTTATTGTAACCCAGTGATTATTATAACTTCTGCTGAGTTTTTCAACAAAATACCTGTTAAGGACACACATTCGGTGGCAGCGAACAAAATTTGGATACTCGCTCAGCTGAAGTTCAATATTCTTCAAAGTATTACGGATGAGGCTCTTCTTAAAACTTTCACCCTGCTTATAAACTATTTCAACATAATTATCAGCAGATTTAATAAATGCGATCTCTGAGATAAGAAGGGTGAGGATTTCAGCATTGTTCTCAGAAATAAACTGAACTGTACGGTTCAGAATATCTTCTTCAAATTTACCGACCCTGCCCTCGATGATTTTTTTCTCAGAGGTCAGTAAGCCGATTTGTTCCCCCATACTAATATATATGTCATATAATCTGATAACCACTGGCGAAATTAAGCATATGAAAATCATTCTGAACATTATAAAGAAGGAGATTTTAGTGCTCCCTACATACCTGAGATAAAAAGCAAAGGCGACCGAGCTTAAAGCAATAAAAGTCAATTCGTAAAGGTAAAAAGAGCGTATCGGTTCACCGCTATTGGAAATGTTTTCACCTGTCAGCCAGCGAAAAACCAGATAAACAAGGATTAAAAACAACAAAGTTATGGCTCCGAAACCGGCGACAAACAGAAGGTTATTATTAAAGTCAAACCTGTCGACGGGAAATGGCTGAAAAAACAGAATAAACAGGAAAATACCAAACCCTATGCTCAGAAAGAGTCTCAGCCTCTCACTCAGAACCTTTGCCACCTGATAATTTTATTTTGTATACATAGATTTCAAACAAATATAAAAATACAAATAAAAGAGGCTAAATCAAAAGATTTTTTTAACCGCATTAAGCGCAAAGCCCTCCTGGCGTATCCAGTGGTTTATGGATCTGGCCTTTTGATACAGCCTCTTAAAATTATTATTGAAAAACCCAATCTCCCAACCGGAGCATCCTATTCAAAAACTTTTTTTTGCTCCGGAGTCAGAAGGTTCATTACATTTTGCCGGTGTTCTTCCCGGATCTTCTCCATTTTCTTAAGATTCTCCTCCCTGAATTTTCTCATTTCTTCCTGTTGTTTCTGCCGGAGTTCATCGATTTCTTTCCGCTGTTGTTCCGTTAGTCCGGGTATCCTGCCGTAATAAGGTGTTTCGCTCCGCCACCTCTCTGCAGATGGTCCCTCCAAATATGGCCTCCCGTAATTTCGTCTCCCAATATCAGGTCTCTCAATTCTGTCCCGCCCCGGTTGCATTCGATCCATCCATAACGGGCCTCTGCCGTATGGTCCCTGAATTCCGGGATAGAACCCTCTTTTCATACCATACATTGGCATCTTGCGCATACCCCTTCCCGGATAGATGTCCATCGGGCCCATTCCTCTCCTGATCCCTCTCATGTACAGCGAATCTGTCTCAGACCTTTCACCACGCGGCTGGTTCAAATCCATCCGTGTTCCGGCCCTTCCGAGCCTAGTTGTATCGAGCAGGCCCCTGACGCCACGCTGTGCATAAATTCCACCGGCTCCGGTCATAAGGAGCATCAGTGTCATTACCAAGATTTTTCCTGTACTTTTCATCTTTTTTTTCTTTTAATTGAACATTCATAGTTTTATGAGACACCCGGGTCGGGCGTCTTTACATTTGCTTTATTATATAGACAACTGAAAATCCTGATTCATTCTCCGGGCAGTCGATATTAACAAATCATCCCCGTCTTTTTATTTTTTTCATTCAGATTAAAAATGTAACTTTGGTTAGCTCGTCATCATTATTAATATAATTGTATGATCATGAAGAAGTTCTTTGTTTTATTCAATTTACTGACTGTAGTGACAATAGCATTACAGGCTCAGAAAGTCACCAACCAAACCTGCCGGCTTGATAACGGGATAGTTATAAAAACGGAACAGACCTGGGGCCATGTGTGGGTTGATCAGCGCTTCGCAGCTATGACAGAGGCTGACCAGGGGAATCCGGTCGCTGTCAGTGTAAGGACTCTTGGAACCCTAACCTCAGGGTCAGCCTTTAAGCTTTACAGCGCCGGGAAGGAGGTCAGCATAAAAGGGGCAAAACCGGGAACCTATACCATGAAAATGACTTACAAATTATCTGGCAAGCCAGGTACCCTGAGTTTTGATATTGACGATATCGTTATCAAACCTCAGACGAAGACGACTGTTTCGGTTACCCTGTATGATTACCAGATCGTGATAGATGAAAAGCAGGGCACTCAGAATGGCCTCGCCCATTATGATTCGAAAGTTGAAAGGTACAAGGGCAACCCCGAATCAAATCCTGATTGTGGCGCCATAACTCTCTATGTGAAAGGGAACCGTGAAAAACCTGTTGCACCGGCCGAGGCAACAGGGAAGAAGACAGGGAGGATCAAGCCCGGGACCTATGATGTAATGATCACGCTTGGAACGCAGGACAAACCGCAGAAAGTATGGCTCGAAAACTTCGCAATGAAGCCGGATGTCAGTTACATTATCACTACAAATCTTAACGCAGGAGTTGTTACCTATGCCGGTGTTAACAAAGATGTAAAAGCGTTTCACCTCTATCCGGCCGGCACAGCCGACAGACAGCAGGGAAAAGCAGTACCGGAAAAGAACCTCGAAATATTGAGGTGCGAAACTCAGGGGCTTACAAGTTCATGTCCTCCAGGATCTTACGATGTTCTGCTGAGCCTCGGAAGCGGAGCGAAATATGAGTGGAGAAAGGGTATTGCTGTTCAGACCGGGACGAGGGTGCAGGTTAAGTAGTGATTGCGGATTTGGAGGAACGAAGTGACGACATCCCGCAGGGCGGGAGCGGATTTTAAACAAAAGTTATTCCTGCTTTCAGCCCTGTTTCGCGTACATAATCAGCCGCCAGTATATATTCTTCCTGAGAGTCGAGATGTTCCAGCATAAAGGGAACATCTTTCAATTTGCTTGTCTCACTAAGGAAAACTGAATAATCAAGCGAGCCCAGTCCGGGCCTGCGTTCTTCAAGATGAACTGTCAGCTGAGGTAAAATGGTTATGTCTTTGGCATGAATGGACTTTATGTAAGGGCCCAGCTTATCAAAACACTCCCTGAGGAAAGCCGCATTATTGAAAAATTTCTGCGGACTCGAGATCATATTCACAGGATCGAGATGAGCTGCAAATTGTTTACGTCCGACAGCCCGGATCAACTCCAGATAGGTATCGGGTGAGTCGGGAAGCATATATGGCATGGGTTCCAGCGTATAATATGCATTAGCAGGTTTTACCTGGTCAATAATGTGTCGGGCCGTTTCAACGATCATATCAAAAGTATCTTCAGCATAGTTGCCGGGATAGGGTCCGTCCCAGATCTCTCCTCTCGCGCCGGATATGTTGACACAACATATTGCACCTATTTCATCAGCCAGCTGAAGCGCATCGATATTCTTTCTGACAGCTTCGTTCCTGACAGTTTCATCCGTATCCATCATGTTGCTCCAGGCTCCCACTTCAGCGATCAGAATATTGTTTTTCTCTGCTTCTGACCTGAAAGCCTTAATCAGATCCGACGGGGCCCCGGGCTGAACAGGACAATATGCAGCGCTGTATCCCAATGACCTGATTGTTTTAATCCAGTCAGAAGGATCTGAGAATTTACCCGGGACGGGAGCCCCGAGCCGTATGGGATTTGAGTACTGCCGGTTACTGCCATATCCCAGGGGGGACGGGAGGAGTGTAATTCCGGCAGTCAGGATTGAGCCCTTCCTGAGGAATTTACGTCTGTTAATATACATACTCGGTACTTTATGGGCTGATTAATAATATCTTCCAATATATTTATTATCTACTATAAGCTTTTTCAGAGCATAAGGATCGATCATGTCCTGTTTTTTGTAGATGATTTTTCCTCCAGGCTCAATTAACATTGTGAATGGCAAAGCACCCTGCCAGTCAGGATCGACAGCCTCAATCAGTTTATACACATCATCATCGTTGAAGATAAAGTTCTTATTGGACGCCTGTTGTTTCTGAAGGAACCTGAGAGCGTCACCCTTTCTTGCCTGCTTGTCGGCGCTTATGGAAATGAACTCAAACTGGCGTCCGCGGTACATCCGGTCAATGATCACCAGATCAGGAAATTCTGTTATGCATGGACCGCACCAGGTCGCCCAGATATTAATTAATCTGAGCTTGTCTGATGTAGTATTAGCAATAAGCTCCCTTATCTCCTTTGCATTGATCTCTTCGAGGGTAACAGGCAGGGCTGCCCATTGTTTATAGAGCCTTTGCGTAGATTCATCTTTCCATGACCATTTAATTGAACAGCCGAATACCTTTGTCACCGGATTATTAACCTGTCTTCCGGCAAGAATGTTATCAATTGCATTTCTGAGATCTTCTCCCTTTCCTGTGCCCGGTTTTTCTGATCCGTCAATACGGCCGACATACCTGAGAAGGCGGTTATTGTCGAAAACAAAACAGTGAGGGGTTGCGACAGGTCCATATGCCAGGGCGGCCTTCTGCTCATCGCCGTCGTAGAGATATGGAAAAGTAAACCCTTTGTCGGCTGCCCGCAGTTTCATATCATCATAACTGTCGCCCATGTCGGAATAACCCAGTTCGGAGTAATTCAAGGCCTTGTCGGCATTGGGAGAAATCATTATCAGTGCAACCCCCTTTGATCCATATTCCTTTTCAATATCGATAATCCGGTCTTCATATGCCTGTGCAGTAGGGCAATGATTACAGCTGAAGATAATAACCAGAACCGTCGCCTTTTCAAAACTTTTCAGAGTGTACATTTTCCCGTCGACTCCAGGAAGGTTGAAATCAGGGGCCTTGCTGCCGGGGCGAATTGTTTCCGGCTCTGTTTGCACGGTCTGTGATCCCAGCCTGACCGGGATCAGCAGAACTATCAGTAACAATAACAATAACTTTTTCATCTTTTCAATTCTAAAATATCTTTTTATTTTACAGTTTTGTCAAGCGGTCTTCCAATGCTCTCGTAGATACTTTTTCTGCCTGCCTTGTCTTTTGAAAGTATCTCGCTGGCATACTCTGCAACCTGTTCTGCAACACTCCTCGGAACAACAATCACTCCATCACCATCTGCAACCACAACATCACCGGGACAAACAAGTACACCCCCTATTGAGACTGGTCTGTTGACTGATTCAATTTCGTTTCTGCCGGGACGTATACCACGTCCTTTCTTCCTGAGGTAAAGAGGCACCTGCTGCAGACCCACCTCATCGGTGTCTCTGGCCGAGGCATCTGTCACTACTCCGACTGCTCCGAGACGGTACCATCCCAGTATGTTGTTTGATCCGATAGACCCTATATCCCTTTCTTCAACATCGTCGATCACAATTGCAGTGCCTGGTTTTATAAGGTGAGTAAATGCCTCGTGTGAATACCTGTTATAAAAATTGCCTTCCCATTTCACAAAATCTTCGGCGGGTGCCGGGAGAGCCGGCTTCTGTGTGGGAACATAACGCACAGTAACTGCAATCCCCCTGAATACGTGCCTGAAATCCTTCAGGTCAACCCAGTCGGGGTGTATTGCGGGGTCTACCAGACCAGTACCTGGTAATCCCACCATATCCATTCCGTCGGAGACATCAGCAACCCTGAGGTTCTTATATAATTCAAGTATTCTGGCGTCATCCTCTGCCGAATAAGATTGGGTCTCAATAAAATTCATCCCTTTCTCAAGGGTTGCCCTGTCATACTGCTGGCCGTTCGCTTTCGGGAAAGTAAATAACAATACCGATAGCAGAACAACGGAAAGAGTCCTCAATATTCTCCTCATTTTAATATATTTTAAAGTAGTAGAAACAGAATTCAGATACCTAATTTTCAAACAATTTGTCTTTTTCTGTGTTTAAAATGTATAAGCTTATTATGGGTTTTACAGTTTTTTTTGCTATGTTAAATATAGTTAAATAATTATTAATGAACATTTAAAGAGGTCTGTTTTTTCTATTTTTATGACGATTTTTAACCGGAGAAGTTTTTCCGACAAGAATTTCCAGAATATGAAGCGAACATTTATATATACAGGAATCATAGCAGGAGCGGCAGTCATTTTTCTTATCGCATTCACCATTTTAACTGACAGGGGTGACAAATCAACCGTTTTTGCTGAAGTCTTCCAGGGCAGTTTTGAGATAACCATAAATGCAACAGGCGAACTGATGGCTGAAAAATCTGTCGATATAATGGGGCCGGACATTGCGCAGAGAAGGGATGTACGGTCCTCAAACATCAGGATACAGGACCTTGTGCCTGAAGGCACTGTGGTGAATGCAGGGGATTATGTCGCCACCCTCGACCGGACCCTGTACGCCAATGATTTAAAGGATCTTCAGGAGAGACTTGCCACACTGAATACGGAGCTCGGGATGAGGCTTCTTGACTCGACCGTCGTGCTTAACGGTTTGCGTGACGACATAAGGAATCAGAAGTTCACGGTTGAAGAAGCCAGGATAACCCTGCGCAATTCCCAGTACGAATCGCCGGCAATAGTAAGGCAGGCAGAAATAAACCTTGATCAGGCTCAGCGGACACTGGATCAGAAAAAAAGATACTATACACTCCGGGTAGCTCAGCTTGAAAGGGATATCAATAACAGAAGGACATTTATCGGTCGCCTCGAAAGACGGGTCAGTGATACACAGGAACTGCTCGAAGGATTTACGATCACAGCTCCTTCGGCAGGTATGGTCGTATACAAAAGGGACAGGCGTGGCACCAAAAGAAGGATCGGTTCCACGATAAGCCCTTTTGACCGTGCTGTTGCCTCTCTGCCTGACCTCTCCACAATGGTATCAAGAGTCTATATCAACGAAATTGAGATGAGCAGGGTTACTCCCGGCCAGAAGGTGGATATCCGGGTTGATGCCCTTCCTGACAAGCTCTTTAAGGGAACACTTACCAGCATAGCCAATATAGGAGAGGCACTGCCCAACAGCGATTTCAAAATGTTCGAGGCACATATCGTGATCGACGGGATAGATCCTGAATTCAGGCCTTCCATGACCACCGACAACAAGATCTATATAAAAACTTATGATAATGTGGTTTATGTACCACTCGACTGTGTCAGGACTGGTCCGGATTCAATTCCCGTGGTCTATACGAGAAGCGGTCATAAGCAGGTAGTTATACCCGGGGAATCGAACGACAAGTTTGTAATAATAGAAAAGGGGCTCGAACCGGGGCCCATGCTTCACACCACAATGCCGGAGCGGCCGGAGAAGTTCAAGCTTGCCGGAGCAGAGCTTATACCTCTTCTGAGAAACCGTGAGACTGATGAAGATGACCTTGCCGGAAGCATTCCGATGGCAAACGGCAGGATTAAATAACCTTCGTCACTTTTAAGATCATCTTACTTTTTGTCGTACACCCGGGTTGTTTTCATTTCGCCGTTGGGTGTGCTGAGTTTGATTGAAATTGGTTTTGTCCTTTGAAAATCAATCAAAGGTATCTATTCCGTTCGATCACCTGGTTTAATTGCCTCCATCATTTTTTTCTTTTCACATTTTTTAACATAACTGGCAGTAACAATACTTAATAAAGTACCGCTTTACATCCTATTATTTATATCAAATTACATAAATTTGGTAAAATTCTTCCTTCAGGCTATTTTAACGAAGTTACTGGTTGCTGGTTGCCAGTTGAGTGAAAAGGAGCCAGTACCTGACAACTTGAATTATTTATATTATTTCTTCTCTTTCTTAACTGTTTGACGTTCCACCAATTAAACATGAAACTAACCTGAAAAATGACAACTCCGAAAAAAATCAATCGTCGTGAATTCCTGGGATCAGCTGCAACCGCTTCCCTGGCATTTACAGTAGTTCCAAGACATGTGCTTGGAGGACCAGGCTATGTGGCACCGGCCGACAAGGTTACTCTTGGCTATATCGGGTGCGGGACCCAGGGCCTGAGAGAAATGACAAGCCTTATCTCCAATCCGGAAATTCAGATCGTTGCGGTATGTGACCCCAACAAGTTCACAACCGATTATATCGACTGGTCTCTGAACGGAATACGCAATAATATCCGTACTGCTCTTGGAGACAAATCCTGGGGTGAGGGACTGAAAGGGATCCCCGGGGGCAGGGATATAGGGCAGGAATTTGTTCAGAAGTACTACGGTAAATCATTGCCATCCGGCAAATATAAAGGGTGTACATCATATGCTGACTTCCGTGAGTTGCTTGAAAAGGAAAAGGATATTAACGCCGTCAAGATAATGACTCCTGACCATCTTCATGCCACTGTGGCAATAGCATCAATGAAAAAGGGAAAGCATGTTGTAACCCATAAACCGATTGCCAACCGTATCCACGAATTCAGGGTAACAGTTGATGTTAACAGGAAAACAGGCCAGAGCACTCATTTGCTGGCATGGAGCCAGAGGAGTGGCTATGATCTGGTAAAAAAATGGATTAAGGAGGGACTTATCGGGACGCTGAAGGAGATACATAACTGGTCGAACCGTCCGGTCTGGCCCCAATGGCAGGCAAACCCGGCCGATACGCCTCCTGTCCCGGGGGGTCTTGACTGGGATCTCTGGCTGGGACCGGTACCACACCGTCCCTATCATCCAAATTACACTCATAATGTCTTTCGCGGGTGGTACGACTTTGGTGGAGGCAGCATAGCCGATATGGGCCATTACAGCCTATTCCCGCTCTTCCTCACATTAGGAATAGATACCCCGGCAATAAGTGCGGAGGCTTACGGCACTACCACCTGTATGATAAGGGATAACGTTTCTGTTGGCGTAACCAACGATGTGGCTTTCCCGCTGTCGTGCGTTGTCCGCTTCAAGTTCCAGGCCCAGAAAGAGCTTCCTCCTTTCGAGCTGTTCTGGTACGACGGTGGTATAAAGCCATGCGTTCCCGAAGAGATGGCTGCTGAAGGAAAGTCATTCACACCGGAAGGGATGATGTTCGTGGGCGACAAGGGAAAAATCCTGGCAGGCTTCAGGGGAGAAAATCCTTCGCTGATACCGGAGAGCCGGATGAAGGGTGTGAGCGCCGAGGTGCCGGCAGAATCCGGAAGGAGCGGCAATGAGTTGTGGATTGAGGCATTTAAGAACAATACACAGCCTCCCGGAAGCTTCCTCTATGCCGGACCGGTAACCGAAACAATCTTGCTGGGTGCAGTGGCACTGAGGGCGAGGAAGAAAGTTGAATACGATTATGCCAGCATGAAGATAACCAACGTACCTGAAGCCAATAAGTTCCTGACGAGGGAATACCGGCAGGGGTGGGAGATATGAGCGTAGAGCGTAGAGCGTAGAGCGGGGAGCGGGGAGCGTAGAGCGTGGAGCGGAAGGTGTAATCGCGTTGACGCGTAGTTACAGAAACATCAACCGTTCGCACCTCCAAATCCTTGCACGATCAGAAGATCGAACCATCGAATACAGAATCATAAAAAAGTTAACCTTAATAATTAAAGTTTATGAATAAAATAACACGTAGAAATTTTATAGAAAAGTCGGTGATGGCCGGAGCTGCCGGGGTCATTGTTCCTTCATTGGCGGGAAGTGCATTCGCGTCACCCACCCCAAGGATGATCAGGGACGATATATCACTTGCACAGTGGGCTCTCGTTGACGAAATAAGAGCCGGGAAATGGAAAAACCTGGATTTCCCTTCAATCGCCCGCAAAGATTTTGGCCTGAACGGTATTGAATTCGTCAACACTTTGTTCGAGGTTCCTACCGAGGGTTACCTGCGACGGCTTAAAAGGAACGCTGAAGATAATGGAGTCTCAATGGTCCTGATAATGGTTGATGATGAAGGTGACGGGTGTTCCCCGACCAGTGAGGGACGAAGACAGTTTGATATCAGCCACCGCAAATGGATAGATATTGCAAATAGCCTGGGATGCCATGCCATTCGCACCAATTGTATCGGACCAAAAGATGTAAACAAAGAGGAGGCTCTGAAATATTCTGTAGAGTCTTATCTTATGTTGCTTGAATATGCGATCCCTGCAAAAGTGAGCGTACTGATCGAAAATCATGGCGGTGTATCCAACGATGCTGACTGGATGGTAGCATTGATGAAAGAGGTGAATAGCCTCTATTTCGGAAGCTACCCCGACTGGCGCCAGCCTTCAGCTAACTTTGACAATGTCGATTACCTCATGAAGATGCTTCCCTACTCAGGGGGAATGTCATATCGCAACCAGCCAACCGAGGATCTGACGGCAAAGATGATAAAAATGGCAAAAGATGCAGGTTACCGGGGGTGGTATGGTATTGAGTCGAGCGGCAGGGAGGAGATCAAGAAAGGGATAGCATTGCTGAAGAAGTATCTTTTTTAGATTGCGTATTGGCTTCGCCGAGCTCGCCTTACGGCTCGGTTGCGGATTGCGGATTTGGCGGAATGAAGGAGTGAAACGACGAAGATCCGGGAAACGGAAAGAGTGACGAAACTCCGGACTGCCGGAACAGGCCTTTCACCTGGTAAACTGTAGTTCTGTAAGGCTTTTGTATAGGCCATTGGCATTTGAAAGCAGTTCAGTATGGGTGCCCTGCTCAACAATAATGCCCTTATCCAGAACCAGTATCGTGTCTGCCTTGCGGACAGTGGCAAGTCTGTGCGCAATCACAACAGATGTCCGTCCCTGCATCAGCTTTTCAAGAGCTTCCTGGACAAGCCTTTCCGATTCCGAGTCAAGTGAGGACGTGGCTTCATCAAGTATAAGGATTTTGGGGTCTTTCAGTACAGCCCTGGCAATGGCAATACGCTGACGCTGACCGCCTGAGAGCTGAACACCCCGCTCCCCGACAACGGTCTCAAGTCCGTCTGGAAACGATTGTATGAAGTCCCAGGCGTTTGCCCGGACGGCGGCACCAATAATTTCCTGTTCTTCTGCATCAGTCCTGCCGTAGGCAATGTTCTCGCGGATTGTACCCCCAAATAAAAAGACATCCTGCATAACGACAGCCATCTGCTTCCGGATGGAGCTGATGGGGAATCCTGTGCTTTCCCGTCCGTCAAAAAGTATCCGTCCGGCCGTGGGTTCATAGAACCTGAGGAGAAGGGACACAAGCGTCGATTTACCTGCTCCGCTGGGGCCAACCAGGGCAATCTTCTGTCCGGGTTCAATCCTGAAGCTGACATTATGTAAAACCAGGTTCTCCTGCCGTGTGGGGTATCTGAAATCAACTTGTTCAAATTCGATCCTCCCGTCCAGAATCTCGCGGGATTCAATTATCTGAACTTCATCAATCCCTTCAGCGGGTTCATCCAGAAGAAGCAGGAGCTTTTCTGCCGCACCGATGGTCCTTTGCAAACGGGTGTAAACACCTGCCATACCGGCAATATTTCCTGCAATAAAACCCGAATAGATAACGAAAGAGAAGAGTTGTCCGGCCTCCATCTCTCCCTTAGCGATAAGTAACGCTCCACGCCATATCACAAGACCCATCGCAACAAAGAATCCCAGGATGATAAAAGAGACTGCCGCCTGATATTTACCTCCCTTTATTCCCGCCCTGGCTACTTCATCAGTTTTTTCGCGATACCTTCTGATTTCGAAAAACTCATTCGTGAATGCTTTTACATTTTGTATCCCCTGGAGCGTCTCTTCAACAATAGTATTGGATTCAGCTACATGCGATTGTGCCTTTTTTGAATACCTGCGAATGGCCCTGCCAGAGAAGAATGCAAAAAGCGCCATCGCCGGCACAACAGAAAGCATGAAAAATGTCAGCCTGAAGGAAGTCACCATCATTAGCGTCACACCCCCGGTAATTATCAGAAGCTGAGACAGAAGGTCCGCAAGAGTCTCTGTAATGGAGTGCTGAAGAATTGAAATATCGGAGGAGATCCTGCTGTTCAGCTCCCCTACCCTTCTCTCAGAAAAAAAGGACATTGGCAGTTTGATAAGATGATTGTATACATGCTGGCGGATTGATGCAAGCGTCTTCTCGGTAACATAGACAAATATCCTTGTCCGGAGATAGGAAAATATGGCCTGCACAATCACTATGACAAGCAATATCAATCCGGTGCGGCTGATTTCTCTTATGATCCTGCCCTGATTCGCAATATCCACCATGTTTCCGAGATACTTCGGAAACATAAGACTGGCACCACTTGATATCAGAAGAAAAATCAATCCTACCGCAAATGTCCTGCGATATGGCTTAAGGAAACGGTATAACTTAAATAGTTCCTTCAACCCGCTTGTTACTTTTTTCTTTTCATTCTCCTCCATAGGAACGATTCTGAGGTTATAACATGCAAATATCCCGATTATGAGGACATGTTGTGCTTTTTGCCGGAAGTTTTTAATGATCCATTTACAAAGTCTGACC
>DIKJ01000209.1:25126-26353 GCA_002424525.1 Bacteroidales bacterium UBA5621
AAAGGCTTAAACGCTTCATGCTTCTGATATTTGTCACAAATAAAATTTCTATGCAGAAAATTCAATATATTTGCACCTGTTTTCAACAAACATTATAAATTAAAATAATTATTATCCTATGATCAGAAACATTGTATCGATTCTGGCTATTGCCCTGGTTCTCACCTCATGCGGCAATACAGGCAGTAAGATCAGCTCATCAGAAACCGACGGATCTTCTGCAAAAGTTGAGTTTGCTTCTCTGGTGGAACATCCTGAGGATTTTGTCGGGAAAAATATCAGTGTTGAGGGGAAAGTGGTGCATGTCTGCATGCACAGCGGTAAAAAGATGTTCATTGTCGGAGAGAATCCTGATATCAGATTGTTCATAACGGCCGGAGAGGACATGCCAAAATTTCCCACAGAATTACTTGGCAGTCAGATAGTTGTGGAAGGGACTATAGAAAAGTCAGCCACCGCTGCACCCGTTGGCCAATCATCAGAAAAGGGCATGCATGCGCAGGGAACAGCAATGGCGGAAGCCGGTACCGATTCATGTGAAAATGAGGTTGCCCTGGCCAGACAACCGGCACTCAGTGATCTCATGATGGTTTATAACAGGCATGCCGTCAAATAGACGTAATCAGATCAAAATATCAAAAGGTCAGTGAATAGCTGACCTTTTTAATTCAGCCTCCATGAAGTTATCAAAGATAAACAGAGTCACCCATCGCGATCTGGGTTATCTGATCGCAGGGATGACAATAATTTATGCCATATCAGGATTTGCCCTTAATCATAAGCACGACTGGAATCCGAGTTATATTATTGACAACAGGTCATTTACAACAGATTTAAGTATTAACAGGGAGACATTCGATGACAGAACGGCTGAAGACATCCTTAAGGGTCTTGGGGGAAAGGCAGAGTATAAAACCTATCACTTCCCTGATGGAAACAGGCTTACAATATATATTGACGGAGGAGTCGTCCAGGTTGATGCAGAGACAGGCGAAGCAACCCTTCAACGGATCTCAAGAAGACCCCTCTTTTACCAGGTCAATTTTCTTCACTATAATCCCGGAAAACTGTGGAAATACTTCAGCGATATTTTTTGCGTTTCGCTGTTCATCGTAACAATAACGGGCCTGTTTATCCTGAAGGGGCGTAACGGGATAACCCGGAGAGGAGCAATACTTACCATAATCGGCATAATCCTGCCCCTGATATTCCTGTTCATCTATTGAA
>DIKJ01000180.1:0-11819 GCA_002424525.1 Bacteroidales bacterium UBA5621
TCAGAAGCTTTTGCCCAGCAGGGATCGGTCAAACAGGTGAAGCTTACCAGTTTCACACTCCAGTCCTCATCGCTGATCGATGATGCCGGAGAAATATTGTCAACAACAGGCTACAGCTCTCCCGTTTACTGGTTTCCGGTAACTGTGCCATCAACTGTTTTAACCGGCCTTGTTGCCAATAACGTTTATCCCGACCCATATTCCGGGATGAACAATATGCTGATCCCTGATGCTTCCGATGAGTTCAATAAAGAATATAACCTTGAACAGTTCAGCTATCTTCCGAACGACCCGAATCCATGGAAGAAGTCATACTGGTACCGTACATCCTTTACAGTGCCGGAAGCTGACCGGGGCAGACATTTCCAGCTGATCTTCAAGGGTATAAACTATCGTGCTGCTGTCTGGCTGAACGGCAATCAGATTGCTGATTCCACCCGGATGGCCGGAATGTTCGCCGAATACAGCCTTAACGTAAGCAGGTTTATCAATGCCGGTGGTGAAAATGTACTTGCTGTCAGGATATATCCCCTCGATTATCCCGGGCTTCCGTCGGCTGAGCAGTTGAAAGCCCTCGGGGATTTTTACCCCAACGGCGGGCCCACAGGCGATATCGGGAAGAACGTAACCATGCTCTGTTCGGTGGGGTGGGACTGGGTTCCGCCCGTGAGGGATCGTAATATGGGAATATGGCTCCCGGTGTATCTCCGGACATCGGGCCCTGTTACAATAGGTAATGCAAGGATTGTGACCGACCTTCCCTCCCTGCCTGATACAAGCCTGGCAAAGGTCTCCGTCAGCTTTACCCTTTTCAATCATACGGGTAATAACGAATCGGGGAGGGTTACAGTGAGTATATCACCCGAAAATTTCCAGGGGAAGTCAATACAGTTTTCGAAAAATGTGAAGATCAGTAAAGGCGGATCATATGTGCTGGACCTGAATACAGAGAATACGAAGGAACTTAATATAAGGAACCCTAACCTCTGGTGGCCAAACGGATACGGCAATCCCGATCTTTACCGCATCCGGCTGCAATATTCCGGCAACGCCGGGTTATCAGATGATACAACTTTTTTGTTTGGCATCCGGACGGTCGGCACGAAAGCAGTCGATGTGAACGGCACATGGCGAAGGGATTTTTATGTGAATGGCAGACGGATACATCTGACCGGAGGAGCCTGGGTTCCTGACATGATGCTTAACCGCGATTCCCTGAGATATGACTATGAGATGAGGTTATGCCGTAATTCCAATATCAACCTTGTGCGAATATGGGGAGGGGGCGTGACTCCCTGTGACGAATTTTTTGATGCGGCTGACAGGTATGGATTACTGGTATGGTCCGATTTCTGGATCACGGGCGATACTCAGGGCGAGTTCAAAGGTTCGCCCGACTGGCCCCTTGAAGGAGAAGTATTCAGGAAGAATGTCATGAGTACTATTCTCAGGATCCGTAATCACCCCAGTCTCCTGGTATGGACCGGCGGTAATGAGGGACATGCCCGCCAGGAACTTTACGATTTCATGAGGAACAGCATCATTTCCCATGACGGCACAAGACCATTTATCCCCAGTTCATCCGGCTTTGCAAAACTGCCGGAAGGGTGGGCCGCCTCCTGGCCTGACAACCTTCCCGGAGGTGTATACAGCGGAGGACCTTATACCTGGAGAGATCCGAAAGACTATTACAGGAGGGCCATTGCAGGCAGGGACTGGGTATTCAAGGACGAGACAGGGATCCCTTCCATGCCTCCTTACAATATACTGCCAAAGATAATTCCCGATCTGGTGTGGGACAAAACCCTGCCGTTCCCCCTGAACCATACGTGGGGCTACCACGATGCAGCCACAGGCAACGGACGCTGGGACCTCTATTACAGCGAGATGGTAAACAGGTATGGTGAGGCAAAAAGCATGGAGGAGTTCTGCGATAAGATGCAGTTGATGAACGCAATGGGTTACCAGGGGATCTTCGAGGCAGCAGGACATAAACTTAACGAGATCGGCGGTGTTATGCTCTGGAAGCTGAACGCCGCATTCCCCAGTGTCGTATGGCAGGTATACGACTGGTTCCTTCAGCCTAACGCCGGCTATTATTTCATGCAGAATGCATGCGAGCCACTTCATGTACAGCTTAACCTGAGCGATTACAAGGTTGCAGTGATCAATAGAAGATATAAACCAGCTTCAGGCCTGACCGCGAAGGCTGCACTCTATGACATTGACCTGAAACCCGTCTATAACAGAACTGAAAGTTTAAGTCTTTTTCAATCAGAAGTTAAAGAGATATTTTCCCTGGCCGATGAAATTGAAAAAACAAAGGGAGTCACATTCGTGGTACTGAATCTGAAGGACGGATCGGGGAAAGTAGTCTCGAACAATACATACTGGCTCTCATCCGACGGAGATTTCACGACGATGAATGACATGAGAGAGATTGAAGTGAACGTTAAGCTTCTGATGAGTGAATTGAAGAATACTGAAAAGGAGTGGACTGTCGAGATAGCAAATCCTTCGGATATGCTGGCTTTTTTTGTAAGAGCACAGTTAATGGACGGCCTGGATGAGATTCTTCCCTCTTACTGGTCGGGGAATTATATTACTCTTGCTCCGGGTGATTCAAAGAAGCTGACTGTAAGTTGCCCCGTCTCAATGTCCGGTGGGGTATCTCCCAGGCTGAGAGTCTCTGGCTGGAACGTGAAGGAGAGAGTGATAACACTTGAGAAGGACTAATCAAATTGACAGGAGAATAACGATGCTTACAGCGATTATAAATGCTGCTGTTTATACAGGAGCAGAGATAGTCAGGGGGAAGTCGTTGCTGATCAGGGATGGCAGGATAGAGTCATTCACCGAGCCGGGATCAGTACCGGAAACTGCCCGGAGAATTGATTGCAAAGGGAATTCTATTGCTCCGGGACTGATTGACCTGCAGATAGCCGGAGGCGGCGGTTATCTTTTTTCCGATGACCCCACGCCCGAGGCTCTTGAAGCAATTGCCGGAGCAATTGTCAGGGACGGTACGACAGGATTCCTGATTGTGATCCCGACAAACTCATTTGAAGTTATACGCAAAACCATCAGGATCATAAGGGATAATCCTCATACCGCGATTCTCGGCCTGCATCTGGAGGGACCATACATAAATCCGGCAAGATCGGGTGCCCACGACAAGGCTTTAATCAGAAAGCCCGATAAAGATGAGATCACCGGCCTGCTTAAAGAAGCCGGAGGGATCATAAAGATGGTGACTGTTGCTCCGGAGCTTTGTGACGCCGGGTTCATACAGGTGATTAAGGATCACGGAGCTGTTGTGGCGGCAGGGCACAGTAACGCAACATTCCCGGAAGCATCCTCCGGCTTTGACAGGGGAGTTGGGGCAGTGACACATCTTTTCAATGCCATGTCGCCATTGCACCACCGCGACCCGGGCCTTCCCGGAGCCGCTTTTCTCGACAGCAGAGCCTGCGCCAGCATTATTGCTGACGGGATCCATGTTGATTACAGTACTCTCAGGATTGCGAAAAGGATAATGAAGGAGCGCCTCTACCTGGTAAGCGATGCAGTCGAGGAAAACGCAGGAGGTTCCTACAGGCACGTCCGGCAGGATGACCGTTTTACCCTGCCCGACGGCACACTTTCAGGCTCACTGCTTTCAATGCTTGCAGCAGTCAGAAATTGTGTGGAAAATGCAGGAATATCCGTCGATGAGGCCCTGAGAATGGCTTCAACTTATCCTGCCCGTCTGATAAATGCCGGAGACAGAGGACAGATAGCCCCCGGATTCAGAGCAGACATTATTGAATTCGACAGCGATTTTCAATTGAAAAGGGTTTACACCAAAGGTTATCTTGCTTTGGAAAATGAAGCGGATAAAATTAACAGGCTTTAAAGATGTACAGGAAAAGAATGATCTTTTTCGCATGCTGCATCGGAATGATACTGTTCGGGATCAGCCTTATAACCCTTGGATCAGTTCTCCCGGACCTGAGGGAAAAAATGAATCTGGATGATATATCGGCGGGTACTCTGTTCTCTATCCTGCCTCTGGGAATATTGGGCGGCTCACTGCTGTTTGGCCCCGTCTGCGACAGGTACGGGTATAAGATGCTTCTGTCGCTCTCCTGTATCTTCATCTTCGCGGGGCTCGAGGGAATAGCGTTCTCTCCTTCACAAAATATTCTCAGGATCAGCATTTTTTTTCTCGGGTTCGGGGGCGGGGCAATTAACGGGGCAACAAATGCCCTTGTGGCTGACATAAGCGACAACAATAAAGGAGCTGACCTGAGTTTACTGGGAGCTTTCTTCGGCATTGGTGCGCTGGGCATGCCGGTAATTCTGGGAATCCTGGATGAAAAATTCAGCTTTGAAGTCATTGTGGCTTCGGTTGGAGCGGTGACACTCGCCGCAGGAATATTTTTTCTTCTTATTAAATATCCTCTTCCAAAACAGCCTCATGGCTTTCCGGTGACCGGAAGCCTTAAAATGATAAAAGACGATTTGCTGATCATCGTGGCCTTTTTTCTCTTTTTCCAAAGTAGTTTTGAGGGGATCTTTAATAACTGGACAACCAGCTTTATTCTTGACAGGATGTCCGTTTCGCAGGGCAAGGCATTATTTGCACTCTCTTCGTTCGTGGCCGGTATGACGGTAATGAGGCTGATCCTTGGTAAACTTCTCCGGTCAGTTTCCGTTCCAAGGATATTATCCTGGTCATTTGTTTTCACACTTACAGGACTGGTTCTGTTGAGATCAGCCTGGTCAATTAACTCTGCAATACCAGCATTGGTACTTATTGGTGCCGGTCTGGCTTCCGGATTCCCTGTTATGCTGGGCATTGTCGGGAACCGTTACAGTGAATTTTCAGGAACAGCCTTCAGCCTTGTGCTTGGTGTTGGCCTGATCGGAAATATGTCGATAAACTACCTGATGGGGATAATAGCTCAGAATTTTGGTGTACATCATTTTACATCAGTCGCATTTACAATGCTGACAGCTATGGTTTTACTTGCGATATTCATTAAGCGGAAAAGCCCGGCAATGTTTAGATGATGTCGGTTTATTTCGGCAAGCTGTCTGTTACGACTTCGGCTGATGAATGACTCTCTGGGGGAATGGTATTTCAATTCCCTCCTTGTCGAAAGCAATTTTTAAGCGCTTACGTAACTCACCTGTTATCTCCCACTGCTTCAGAGGTATTGTGTCTCCAAGGATTTTAATAATTATAGCGGAATCTGCAAACTCGTTTACCCGCAGGAACCTTGGAGGACTGATTATGAATTCCTTATAAGCAGGATCCCCGGCCAGCTCAATCCCGGTATCATTTACCACTCTGATCACTTTCTCAAGATTGGAATTATATGAGATGCCTATATCGAGATTAACCCTGGCAAAACCCTTGGAAAGATTGGAGACTCTCTTAATCTCCCCGTGGGGTATATGGTGTACTGTACCGCTAATATCTCTTAATGTTGTCATTCTCAGACTTATATCTTCAACTGAACCTCCTGTGCCGTCAACATTAATTACATCCCCGATCCTGTATTGATTTTCAAGAATAATAAATAAACCTGTTATTATATCCCTGATAAGATATTGTCCGCCAAAACCCAGGGCAAGACCTACAATCCCGGCTCCTGCCAGAATAGGAGCAATTTCAAGACCTGTTTCCTGGAGTACCATCAGCAGGGCAATGGTGAGCAGAGCTATCCTGAGGGCTCCGTTAAAGATCCTGATCAGCGTATTCTCTCGTCTTGTCTCACCCTCAGGAGAACCTGTTTCATGTTTTACAATAGCAACCCTTACAGTTTTTGTTATTATTCTGCTGAGTAGCTGGTTAAGCAGAAAAGCAGCAATGATAATAATGACAATTCTTATTCCATGCGTAATAAGCCATGGAATGATCATTTCGCCCCATTCTTTAAATTTTATTTCCATAGTGGTAGATTGTTATAATAGGATTACTGTTTTAGTGCGGCTTTAGTGAAAATGTGATCAGGTATGGATTGATTGAACTTTACCGATATAATAATGAACTCCGTCCCTAGACCCTGTTTAAGCACATCCTTGTAGACAACTTTCATCGGGAACCAGCGGCCATCAATCTGATTTACTTCCGAAAGAGTTGTTCGTTTAAGCAGTTGCCCGCTTTTGGCGAAAAGCTCTTCTCGCAGGGGAACATACCTTTCAGTATCGATCCACATCTTTCTTGTATGGTATGCCACATCGCTTACCTTTGCCGTAAGTTCAAGTATCCAGGTATTTCTGCCATCAATGGTTTCAGTCCCCACAACCTTTGAATCATAAATTTCTGTAATCTTCCTGTCGTCCATCATATCTTCGTAGGAGAGATCCGACCCCATTAAAGATTGCCTGAGCATGTGCCCTGAGATCTGTATGGTACGGTCGGTTGACGGAGAATAGATCCAGAGCTGGTTTTCAAGCTTCAGCATCTTTGTGCCCTGCTCGCGGGCCGGCGAAAGGTATTCGGTAAAGGATTGTTTATCGCCCACAGCATAAGTCCTTGAGGTGATTATCCTGCTGACCCGGTTGCCATGGATTATCATCGACGATTCGAATATCCGGTTATCCGACGACATATTCCTTTCAACCCTGTTCAGTATATTATCTGCGTCCTGTGCTGAAGCTGTTATCAGGAAACAGGTTGACAAGATAAGAATTAATATTGTTTTCATTTTCTTCTTCATTATGCTTCAAGTTCTTTGAACAGTCTTGCTGTCTGTCGTTTATATATTCCAATTCCGGAAAGCATGGTGCCTATTACCGTGGCTGCTATTCCGGGAAGGAATCCAATATAAAAATCTGGAGGAGTGATCCTTGCCCTTATAACTTCGGGCATAAGCATGGCTGATCCCTGCATCATTCCCGAGATATTGATCCCGTATTCCTGAACAAGCCATGCGAATGAGAGTCCAAGAATAGTGCCAAAGACCGAGCCGATAATTCCTATCATGACCGATTCAATGATCATTGATCTGTAAACATGGCCCTTCTCTTCACCCATGGCGAGTCTTATTCCCACTTCTCCATAACGGCGGAGGCCGCCCAGGAGGCCGGCATTCCAGAGTACCAGCGACATGGCGAAGATGAAAATCAGCGAGATATATGTTGACCAGCCTTTTGCCAGGTTCACATAAGTACCCATTCCACCCTGGCGGCTCAGGCTCTTCATTATCGGAGCAAATTCATCCGAAACGGAACTATATGATGCATTAAACCTGTCTGCTTCCGACAGTGCAAGATCGTCGTTGTAAAACCCATCCCGGAAGAATCCCAGGATCTCACCGGTGGCATCTTTCATGTCAAGTGCCATCCTCACATCCTCAATATCTGCTATAATTGTTCCCCGGTCGAGCCCTTCCTGTCCGAAAAGAAGGGTGCCTGCAATAACAAAATTATGAATGGCCATTCCCCCGAACATAGTTGAGCTTATGAGCGTCACCCTTTCACCGAGGTTAACCTTAAGCTTCCGGCTAAAGGTCTCACTCAGCAGTATCTCACCCGGAGAGTCAGGCAGTTTGCCTCTGACAAGAGATTTTTGAAGGTTCAGGCGCTCCGGTTCGCGTGATCCTCCGGATAACAGATCCATCCCGAAGCCCAATGCCGGTCCCTGTGATTTTGTCTCGCCAGTCTCATCCGGTGCATCAACAAGTCCTCCGAACTGGATACGCGGAGACCATTCAAACCCCGGAAATTCCCGGTCCAGATCGTTCAACAAAGAGCTTATACCTGTAATGGCCAGATCGTTGGGGATCTGCTGCATATTGTCGGAATATGATCTTGTCATCACCTTAACATGTCCGGTGGAAAACCTGGCGTTCGTTTCAATCGTGTCGCCCATGAAGCCTACGATATAGGCATGCAGGAATACAGTTAGCATAACACCCACAGCGACAACGATAATGGGCAGTCTGCTGCGGCTTTTATCTCTAATGAGTCCTTTAAAAAGAAATTTTATCATTGTATTTTCCCCCTTAATGCTTCAGTTGGATTCATCTTCGCAATTCTTCTTGATGGCCAGTAACTTACCACAGTAGTTACGAGCAGGACCAGGAGTACAGTGGATACCACCAGCCCGGCACTGTAAACAGGATACAGAGTCTGGGCGATCGCCATTCCAAAATCGCTGGCATCCACAGGCATTGTCCATCCGGCTTTTGCCTGCCATGCAAGAAAGGGCAATCCGTATGCCGCCGAAAGTAAGGCAGCAAAGACAGCATACATAGCTCCCTCAACGGTGAAAAGGCCGACAACCTGCCTGCGGGTATAGCCAAGAGCAACATAAGTGCCGATCTCCTTCTGCCTCCGGAAAATGGAAAGCACCTGCGTATCAAATATTGCCAGCATGGCAAGCAGCAGCAGCACTGCATAGAGGACCGACTGACCCGTGGTCTTCATTTTGATCATTTCATCAACCTGGGCTGTAAGAACTTCTTTTGGCCTGTGTGTCCAGCCAGGCACGTCAACTACCGGAGTTTCACTGTTCCTGTATGTAAGGATTGTTGCCTCTCCCTCAAGGCCCATCATCGACTGCAGCCTGTCAAGAGGAATGTAGACCTGGCCCTGGTCGACAGCCGGTACACTAACGGTAAAGATTTCGGTGATAAGGATCTCAGCGGCATCGAAGGTGCCCTGATTGTCGCGCCATTGAATGGTGACCCTGTCTCCGATGCCTGCTTTCAGGTTTCTTGCCATCAGCGATCCGATAATTGAGGGAATCGCATCCGTCATCACAGTGTCAAGCTTATGGGCGGGAAGCATAAAAATGCTCTGTTTTGGGTTGATCCCCTTGATCATTATAGATTGAATGCGTCCCTGTGGATATATTGTACCCTGTGAGATCAGGTAAGGTTCCATGTCACCCTTTTCTATCTCACTCCGGAACTCACCGGGTATTGGTGAATGGCTGTCGCTGAACGTGAAAGGATCATAAGGGTCATAAGCCTCGTGCCAGTACTGTCCGCCTCCTATTTCCCAGTTGGTCATGTCTGTTTTTGCCTGCTGATCCCATCCTGACATCACTCCCTTCAGCCAGATAATTATTACGAACGAAAAAGAGAGGACAATTACGTTCAGCCAGGTCCGCAGTCCGGCTCCGATAAGGTTCCGGAATGCCAGTTTGATTGCCAGTTTCATATTCCTGATGATTAGTTGGATATAATAACATCATTGTCCACCCTGCCGTCAAGGAGGAAGATTTTACGGCGCAGATAACTTATTACTTTATCGTCGTGCGTAGCAAACAGGAAGGATGTTTTTAATTCCCTGTTAAGGCTCACCATGGTTTTGAGTATGTTATGGGAGTTGGCTGCATCGAGATTTGCCGTGGGTTCATCGGCCAGTACGAGTGAAGGTTTCTTCACCATGGCCCTCGCGATGGCCACCCTCTGGCATTCCCCTCCGGAGAGCTGAGGGGGCTTCGATTTAATCTTGTCGTTAAGGCCCACCCAATCAAGCGCATCTGTTACCATTTTCTTCCTTTCAGTAGCTGAGTATTTCAGCAATAACAGCGGGAACTCAACGTTCTCGTAAACAGTGTGAACGGCGAAGAGGTTGTAGCTCTGGAAGATGAATCCCAGGCTCTCCTTGCGAAGCCGGGCTGCCTCTCCTGCGCTTAGCGCCCCGATCGATCGCCCCAGAACCGTTACTGAACCCTCCGTCGGCACATCGAGCGAGCCAATTATATTAAGAAGAGTAGTCTTGCCCGATCCGCTGGGACCTATAAGCCCTGCAAACTCCCCCTGTCCCAGTGAGAGCTTTATGCCGTTGAGTGCGGTGAATTCGCCCTTACCCATGGGGAACCGCTTGACCAGGCTCTCAATTCTGATGATTTGCGAATTTTCCATTTTAAGATTATTAATGATTAAAAACGAACATTAGCTGTACACCTTTCCCTGCAAAAATGTTCTGTGAAGATGTTTGTGCAGGAAGCTGAAATAATTCCGGATTCCAGTATGCCATTACATAAAGAATGATATTATCGAACTGCCTCTTCCAGTTAAGAAAGCTGTATAAGTTATTGGCAGTCCAGTTGTAATAAAAAATTACGCTTAGGTTATCGAACAGACCAACCGGATAACTCAATGTCATCAGCGAAAATGTGGTCCGGTTGGAGAATGAAAATGGTTTCTCATCGAATGTGGCAAGCAATTGCTCGAAAGCCAGATATAATCCGTTGCCGAGTGCGAAAGTATAATCGATGCCGCTATTCAGTACCAGCTGATTTGTGAGAATTCCTATATCCCTGCTTTTATGAGTGAAGGAACCCTCAATCCAGATACCTGTCAGGAGATCCCATTTTGCATCGAAGCCCACCCTGTTCTCGGGTATCTTTTCGAAAGGATATACAGGGAATCCCATACTCCTGCTGTCAGCTGTCCGGTGATGGTACGAAATTGCAGCTTCTCCTCCTGGGACAGGTACCTGGACCCTGCCTCCGAATTCGGGTATCTTACTGTTTGAGGGCACCAGCTCCCAGCCTCTTCTTGCCTCATTCCCATATAATCCCCACAGCCATACGCTTGAATTATTGAGGAAGTAGTACCTCGCCAGCAAGCCCCACACTCCGTCTGTCAGCTGAAGAGGGTCACGCGGATCCATCTGGTCAAACCACATCAGCGGTCTGAGCATCGATGCGGAGCCGAAGTTAAGCTTCTGCAGACCAAGCCTTATCTCAAGATGATTGGTGGTATACCTTATCCAGGCGCGGTAGGGCTTCAGGTTGCCGGATGCGGTAAGGGAGTCGAAGGGATGAACTCCTGCACTGCCGAAAATATTTGCGGAGAACTCGGTGTCGAACTTACCCTGCCGGCCGGAAGGTATACCAAAATTGATCTGGGGGATATATCTTATTCCACCCCAGAGAGGCAGGTCGCTTCCGGTACTGGCATTGGCCCACGACGACAGCTGGCCACTGAAGCGCAGGCTGTCCTGACCTGATATCAGGGATAAGGGAAACAATAGCAACAATATGAACAGGAACCTGGTCATCGGGTATTAATCATGTTGAGAAATTCCGTAAGTAAAGAAATTTGCGAATTCAAGTATCAGTTGCTGCGGCGTGTCATATAATTTTAAAAGATTCTCATCGGTTAACATGGGTATGAGATGCTGTGTCAGGTAAAGAATGAATTCCGGTTTGAAATCTTTTCTGAACCAGCCTTTTTCCTGGGCATCTCGGAAAGATTTAATAATCTCATTCCATGATTTTTCAGTCAAATCTTCCACGAAAGCCTTCAGGCCGGTATCGTTGCTTTTATAGAAATCCATAAGAAATTCCCGGCTCATGTCGTTGGTCCCCTCCAGCTTCAGGGTAATTATGGCCTTAAGCTTATCGGAGGGAGGTATTTCGGAATTCATAAGTTTGTTGAATCTTTCTACACCGATTAAAATTTCTCTCTCATAAATCTTCCTGGCGAGGTCTATTTTATTTTCAAAAAACCGGTAAAAAGTCATTTTGCTCACTCCCGCTTCGCGGCAGATCTCATCCACATTTACTCTTCTGAACCCATATTTCCAGAAGAGTCTCCGGCCTGTTTCCATAATTGCCCTCTGTTTCGGGTTTTTATTTTCTGTTTCCATGATCTGAAATTACAATAAGTGAATAATGATACAAAAATAGTAATAAAATATATAAATAGTATTATTTATAAAAAAAAAACATCAGAAGATAAAAAATATCTGGAGTCTATCTGAAGCCGTCAGCTTCAGCTGACGGCAATTGAGTTATTTAAAAAAATTATTTGTAACAGAATCTCTCAATATTGCACTCAGTTGCCGTTGGCTTCAGCCAACGG
>DIKJ01000180.1:11860-17048 GCA_002424525.1 Bacteroidales bacterium UBA5621
CCGTTGGCTTTAGCCAACGGAAAAGGGAATCCCCATTGTTACAGGGCTTTAGCCGAATATAAGGGCATCAGATGAAGCTGAATCAGATCAAAGAATAAATATCTTTTGTGCTTAAAATATTTGCACATCTCACATATTCTGCTTAGCTTTAATATGTTAATCGCTTGCATTTCTGTGCTATGTCATATTTGAGGATTCTGGTTCATTGCGTATGGACCACAAAAAAGAGAATTCCTTATTTGAGAGATCAGATAAGAAATGAAATCATTTCACATATCCGTGAAAATGCTAAACTAAAGGGGATATGTATCGATCACATTAATGGTTATCATGAACATCTTCATGCTCTGATATCATTAGGAGGTCAACAGAATATTTCTGAGGTAATGCAGAAGATAAAAGGGGAAAGTTCTTTCTGGATCAACAAAAACAGATTAACCAGGTTGAAGTTTGAATGGCAGGATGATTATTGGGCAGTTTCTATCGGGATGAATCAGTTAGAAATTCTGAGAGTATATATCCGGAAACAGGTTGAGCATCACCAGAAAGTTTCTTTTGAAGATGAATTAAATAAGCTAATTGAGGAATACAAATTAGAAAGAGTGAGGGACTAAAGTCCCAAGACAATAGGGGGGGTAGCCTCAGCAGTCCGTCAGCTGAAGCTGACGGCAATTGAGTTATTTTTAGAAATTATTTGTGACAGAATCTCTCAATATTGCACTCATTTGCCGTTGGCTTTAGCCAACGGATCAGGGAATGAAGGTTTTGCAGATGTTTATTGAGCTGTGATCTGAAGTATTCGCCCCGGGTTCTCAACTGATACATATATAGATCCGTCAGGTGCCTGGATAACATTTCTGACCCTTCCGGAATTGCTCAGCAGAACCTGTTCTTCAGTTATCTTATTATTTATTACCACACATCTGTAAAGTTTCTGGGAGGCGAGCCCGCTTACCAGCAGGTTACCCTTCCATGACCTGAAAGTGTCGCTGGTAATGAATGCCATCCCGCAAATACCGATTGAAGGCGTCCAGGTGTAGAGAGGCGCTGTGATGCCAGCTGCGGTGTGACCCGATGATATGGCGGAACCATCGTAATTAACCCCGATGGAATATGCCGGCCAGCCGTAGTTGGCCCCCTTTACAATAATATTAATCTCATCACCACCTCTCGGACCATGTTCAGTCTGCCAGATCTTTCCAGTTTCAGGATGAATGGCTAAACCCTGAGGATTCCGGTGACCGTATGAAAAGATAGTTCCTGGACCGGCATTTCCGCTGAAGACCGGATTATCGCCAGGAATAGTGCCATCATCCCTCAGCCTGTGTATCTTACCCCAGTCTGAGGTGAGATCCAGTGCATTATTGTTTCCGCTGTTCGGGCCTCCGTAACTTGAGCTTCCCCCTTCCCCGACGCTCAAATAGAGATAGCCATCCCTGTCGAACACGATGCGGGATCCGTAGTGACCATACCATGTGTTTGATCCATTGGTGGAAAAGAGATTTTCGATATTTCCGACCTGATTATTGTCGATTTTAAAGCGAATTAATCTCAGTTGCCCGCCACCTCCAGGATTTACTGCAGAATAGGATGCATAAATCCATCCATTGGTTGAATATTCAGGATGTACCCTGACGTCAAGCAATCCTCCCTGTCCGGTTGAAAGAACTGCTGGAAAACCTGAAATCTCGGTTACGGTTTCATTGGTTTTCCTGTATAGCTTTCCCCTCTTCTCACCAAAAATAAGGTCTCCGTCCGGAAGGAAATCCATTCCCCATATAATTTCATAACCGGTCAAAACAGGTTTCACCTCTGTTTGCGGAAACCCCGGGAGTGGTGTGTTCGGATCCCCTGGAGCCTCTTTACTGCACGAGCTGAGAAAGAGTATGCTTAAGCTAATAATAATCAACACTTTTGTTCTCATATATAATAATTAACAAATTTGTTCGTGATTAGGTTCAATCCGTCGGGTGGATGTGCGACTTATGCAACCCGATTAAGCATGTTTTATAGAATTGTTCTTTTCAATTGGGTTATAATTCGTAATTTTAATGAAGCCATTTAAACCTGTGCCTGTTATAAACCAATAAAGATCACGATGAGAACAATAATCGAGCTGCTGGAAAACAGCGTGCAGAAGTATCCCGACAATCCCTATCTCTTTGAGAAGAAAACAGAAAAGTATGAGTCCGTTACTTTCAAAGAGACCAGAGAGCAGGTTTACAAGGTAGCTGCCGGATTGCTGGCTCTTGGCATCCGCAAGGGCGACAGGATCGCACTAATATCTGAGTCACGTACTGACTGGGTGATCAGCGAGTTGGGCATACTGCATTCAGGAGCAGTCAACGTTCCACTTTCAATTCTGCTCAAGGAGGGTGCCGACCTGAAATTCAGGCTTGAACATTCTGAGACACGATGGGTGATCGTCTCGGGTAACCAGCTGTATAAAATCAGGTCCATAATAAAGGAGCTTAAGGACCTTGAGAAAGTGATCCTCCTTGATCCGTGCGAGAGCTACGAAAAGGATGAGATCTTTATGGGAGATGTAAAGAAATCAGGGGAAGAGTACCTTGAAAAAAATTATGAAAAATTAATTAAAGCAATGAAAGATGTCGGTCCTGATGATAATGCAAATATCTGCTATACATCCGGGACGACTGCTGACCCGAAGGGTATTATTCTTACACACAGGAATTATACGGCCAATATTGAACAAACTCTTTCTTTAATGGATGTTCCGGAATGGTGGACAACGCTCCTGATACTGCCATGGGACCATTCCTTTGCCCACACTGTGGGGATTTACATTATGATGGCCACCGGAGCCAGCCTGGCAGCTGTTCAATCCGGCAAGTCATACCTCGACAGCCTGAAGAATATCCCGGGGAACATCAGGGAGATCAGGCCGGTCTTTCTGCTGAGCGCCCCGGCCCTGGCTAAAAACCTCCGTAAAGGAATCGAAAAGGGGATCAGGGACAAAGGCAGCCTGATAGAAGGACTGTTCAATAATGCTTTAAAGATCGCTTATAGTTATAATGGTCTGGGATGGGATAGGGGGAAAGGACTTAAGATCTTTCTTAAAGCTTTGTATAAGCTCTATGATATGATTCTGTTTAAAAAGATCAGAGCCAGTTTTGGAGGAAGACTGCAGTTTTTCTTTGGAGGGGCAGCCCTGCTGGACATTGAGCTTCAGCGGTTCTTTTATGCAATAGGCATACCCATGCTGCAGGGTTATGGTTTGTCGGAAGCATCCCCTGTTATTTCCGGCAACACTGAAAAAAGACACAAACTCGGATCATCAGGTATGGTGGTTAAATACCTGGATCTGAAAATCTGTGATGAAGACGGGAATGAAATGCCGGCAGGGAGCAAGGGTGAAATTATAGTCAGGGGTGAGAATGTCATGAAGGGTTACTGGAAGAACGAAAAGGCAACCAGCGAAACAATCCGGGACGGATGGCTCCATACCGGCGATATGGGATATGTCGATAACGACGGGTTCCTGTATGTGCTTGGCAGGTTCAAAAGTCTTCTGATCTCCGACGACGGGGAGAAATATAGTCCGGAAGGTATTGAGGAAACGATAACCGACAGATCACAATATATTGACCAGTTCATGCTTTACAACAACCAGAGCAAATATACGTCTGCCCTGCTCGTGCCCAACAGGGAAGCATTACTGAGATGGGCAAAGGATAAGAACATCAGCCTTTCTGATAAAAAAGGGCAGGAGGCAGTATTGCTCGAGATTGAGTCGGTGATCAATCAGTATAAAGAGGGTGGAATATATGGTGACCTGTTTCCCGCAAGATGGCTCCCTGCTGCTGTTGCTATCCTCGATGAGCCGTTCAGCATGGATAATACCCTCCTGAACAGTACAGGTAAAATGGTAAGAGCGAAAATAACAGAGAGGCATAAGGATAAAATAGACTACCTGTATACCCCTGAAGCCAAGAATATTGTGAATCCGCAAAATATTGATGCGATTAAGAAAGTCCTGAACATAACTTAGCTTAGGTTGACTCTGGCTAATCAGAATTGCTTTAGCTCTTCCCACCTGAATAAAGACTGATCCTTAAATCCTTGCTTTGTTGTTCCTGATCAGATCAGGGTAAATGATAATTATGTAACAAATTTGAAAAATTATGTAACATTTTTACCGGAGTCAGTGGTTAGTTTTGATAGTTGAACTAAAAAAAACATTATGCCGGTAAAAAAAGTGATTGAAATTATGGCATCATCCCCAAAAAGCTGGGAGGATGCTGCAGGTATTGCAGTCAGGACAGCAGCCAAAACTGTCAAAGGGCTCAAATCAATTTATGTTCATCATATGAGCGCTGTCGTAAAAGACAATAAGATTACAGAATATCGCATTAACGCCAAGATTACTTTTGATGTCCTGAACGAATAACTGATTGGATGACTTTCTGGAATCAACTACTCCTGGTTCCGTTTCAAAAGCGTAAATTTTCATGAATATTCTACTTGTTTACCCTCAGTATCCGGATACATACTGGAGCTTTAAGCATGCTTTAAAGTTTATTTCCAAAAAGGCATCAATCATACCTCTGGGCTTAATTACTTTAGCGCCATTATTACCTGATCACTGGAATAAAAAGCTTGTTGACCTCAATGTTACAAGGCTCAGGGATAAAGATATCAATTGGGCAGATTATGTTTTTATAAGTGCAATGTCAGTCCAGCTGGCCTCTGTAAAGGAGATTATTGAGCGATGTTTGCTCCTTAATAAAAAAATGGTGGCAGGGGGGCCTCTGTTTACGGAAGGATTCGAACAATTTCCCGTAATAGACCATCTGGTACTTAATGAAGCAGAGTTAACATTACCTCTCTTTATTGAAGATCTTGAGAATGGCAGACCACAAAAGATCTATCAATCAGATAAATTTGCTGATATCACAAAATCACCCTTGCCAGACTATTCTATTCTCGAATCCGGCAAATATGCAACAGCAGGAATCCAGTATTCAAGAGGTTGCCCTTTTGATTGCGAGTTTTGTGACATCACAGCCCTTTTTGGGCGTCATGTCCGGACCAAGACCGCAGCACAGATTATTGCTGAATTGGACCAGTTGCTGCAAATAGGCTGGAGGGGTAGCGTATTCTTTGTTGATGATAATTTTATCGGGCATAAAAAGAAATTAAAAAATGAATTGCTGCCTGCTGTAAT
>DIKJ01000180.1:17229-24409 GCA_002424525.1 Bacteroidales bacterium UBA5621
ATTCAGCGCTATGGAATGGAAGTTTACGGAGGATTCATCGTTGGATTCGATAATGATCCTCCAAACATTTTTGACAGGCAGATCGATTTTATTCAAAAAAGCGGGATCATAACTGCTATGGTGGGGTTACTTAATGCCCCGCGATTATCAAAGCTCTACCGGCGATTGCAGGATGAAGGCAGGATAATTGATGAATTTACCGGAGATAATACTGATTACTCAATAAATTTTATTCCTAAAATGGGCAAAAATGAGCTATTGGAAGGGTATCAGAAAATAATCCGGGATATCTATTCCTGTAAGGCCTATTATGCCAGAGTATTAACCTTTTTGAAACAGTATGATCCCCCGTTTGTCGAGCCATTGTCATTTAAGAGGGTTATGGCACTTATAAAATCGATATTTTATATAGGGATCATCAGAAAGAACCGTATTTATTTCTGGAAAATACTTTTCTGGAGTATCCTCAACAAACCAAAGACGTTCCCGCTGGCAGTCACCTACAGCATTTACGGATATCATTTCAGAAAAGTATTCAGGGATGTTATCTGATCGGTTTCAGGCCAGGAGAAAATCCCTCGGAACATCCCTAAGCCGGGAGATATCTGCTATTTTCTTCTTAACATTAAAACCTGAAGGACATTTCACACTGCAGGTTTCGCACTTATCACACAGATTGTCTGATAATCCGGCCTCTGCCAGGGTGAACCATGCCTGCTCCATGTTCCTGTAACCGTATGAATACATATAGCTTCGCATTATAGCAGGAATATCGAGGTTATGAGGGCATTGGGGAATACACTCTCTGCATTGCTGGCAATAGAGCCCGGTCTCGGACCCGATAGATGCAATCTTCAGGTCTTTCATCTCCTGTTCCGACATTTTCAGGTCCCGGATCATTGCCAGGTTTTTCTGCAATTCGTCAAGCGATGTCATTCCGGAAACGATAGTTGAAACTTTTTCATTCTGCAGAACCCATTTGAGGGCCGCGCTGATATTCATGGGAGGACCTGATTTATCCCGTGCTGCACCTGCTGTTGTCTTCATGGCAATAATGCAGCCCCCGATAGTCCTGTAAAACTCTTTTTCAGAAGCTCACGGCGATTTTTCGCTTCCATAACTGACAAACTTTAATTAATATTTTCAATTTAACAAACCAGCTGATTATGTCAATTCTTCAGATAAAGATAAGAATAATTTTCCCTGGTTTTGATTCAGATCATAAATACCACACCGATGATTCATCCCGCGATCTGAAGATCTGGAATGATTAGATCTAATGTGACCAAGACGTACCCTGTTAGGAAGGGGACTACCTGTTCTCCTTAATATCATACGCCATTAAAGCCTTCCCGTGCCTGATGTAAAGGTATCCGTTGTGGATAACGGGATGGGCCCAGTATGGACCGGAGCCAAGTCTGATCTTAAAACTGCTTATGAGATCGAATTTCGCCGGACCTGGCCTTACAAGTCCTACGTTTCCGTGCTTCTCGTCATAGATGTACAGCATTCCGTCGGCGGCGATAATTGATCCCTTGCATTGCCAGTGTTCTTCCCACATCTTCTCCCCGGTGTCCCATTTAATGCAGCACCAGTTGCCATCACCATTATTAATCCAGTTGGCGCCGTAAATATATCCGTCAATCATAACGACTCCTCCATGATGAACATCAAGTACATCGTCATTCCAGATAACATCTGCACTTCTCCCATCACCGGCAATACCGATCAGTCTGCCCTCCGAATCATAGCCTCCGGTAACATATACCTTCCCATCGTGAAACAACGGTGTAACACATTTTATAAGATCACGTGATCCTGCCCTGGAGGTATGCGCAACCCTCCAGAGAATATCACCGCTGGAAACGTCAACTGCAAAAGTATATCCAAGCGATACATTTATTAACATTTGCATGCCGGCATAATCAACCAGGATAGGGGAGATGTAACCAGGCTTGTCGTTCAGAGAGGGAGATTTCCAGATTAGAGCTCCTGTAGTTTTGTCAAGAGCAATGGTCATTGTTTCGGGACCACCAGGTGTATAATAAAGCTTATCTCCATCGATTATAACCGATTCGGCAATACCCCAGCTGCCATAAGTACCTTTGTGAATTTCACTGGCCGCCTGGGACCAGATTATGTCTCCGCTACTGGCATCAATACAGGCAAGATCGCCGTAACCACTGGATACATAAACCCTGTCGCCATCAATAGTTGGTGTACACCTGGTTTCCGGATGGGATGCGTTCCAGGCCCTCCCGTAGGGTGTTTGCCACTTTATTTCACCAGATTCATCAAGGGCAACCAGTACATCAGTTTCTTTGTCAATGCCTGTAATATAGATAGTATTGTTACCAATAGCCGGAGAGGAGTGTCCTGCAGGCAACTCTGTATTGGCCCAGATGAGAGATGGCCCGCCATCGGGCCATGATTTCAGCAGGCCTGTTTCTGATGATACGCCAGTACGGTTATCTTCCCTCCATCCTATGATCCTTCCGGAAAGATCGACAGCATCACCGCTCCTGACCGGTCCTTTGCAGGAGGTGACTAAATAGCCCATAACCAGAAGAACTAAAACTGCAGTTGGAATGATCAGAACCCTTTTGAAATAATTTGACATATTGTAAAGTATTTATTTATAAATGGTTACTCATTTTATTATTTAAGAAGCCGGACAAAGATATATAAACGACGATCAGGCTCCAATAAAAAAAAAAGAAAAACTCACTTAGCCCACTGCCTGAGAATTCGTTATCATTCGTTGGCAATAGTGTCCTGCTCAATACAAATCTCAGAATTATCGGCCTCATTTTAAATATGTACCTGCGTTATTCTTATTTACAGCACCGATCGATTCAACTGGCAGGGAGATACCCTATGCCGGAAGGGACGGAAGAATACTTCAGAGTGTCGGGGAGAGGTTCCTCCCTTCAGAAGATCAGCAGTTTTTCCTGAAAGGGGGCTCTGTAGATGATCCTCATTACACCATTAAAGGACCCGACACACTTCCATTTTCACGGATGGTTGAACAGGGGTATAAACTCCCTTTTTATGCAGATCTGTCAACCCTTCCCGAAACTGAGCGCAGGGTGATATGGGGAATGATGGTAGGGGAGGAAGGGAAAACAAGGGTACCTGTTTATGAGAATTATAAAAATGCTGGTTTTGATCCTGAGAAGCACGTCCTGCAGTGCTACGGCAGCGGCTGGACTTCAGCCGCCTTCCTTCCTCAGGAGAGGCAGTTATTCGGACTGCCCGGAGGTTTCTTTCACGACTGGGAGCTGGGCACGAATATTAAAGGGCTCTATGCAGCAGGTGACGCTCTGTATGCATCGAATTGTTACGGACATGCTGCTGCAACAGGTTATTATGCAGGACGCCATGCTTCAAAATTTGCTTCGTCTGAGCGCCTGGTCGCGGTGGAGAGGCAACAGTCCGGGAAAGAAAAAACCCGCGTTTATGCTCCTCTGAAAAACAATCCCCGTACAGCTGTCGGATGGAAAGAACTGAATATGGCGATCTCAAAAACAATGCAGAATTATTGCGGTGACGTTAAGCATGATGAGTTGCTTAAAACAGGGCTGCAGCGCCTGAAGGATTATAATGATGAGGTTTTACCGGATACGTTTGCCTATAATCCACATGAGCTGGTCAGATTATTGGAGGTATTCGATATCCTCACAGTTTCAGAGATCATTTTACGTTCTTGCCTTGCCCGCAGAGCGAGTTCCGGCCCATTATGTTTTAAAAGAGGTGATACCTCCGACTCCGAAACCCAGCCGGACAGGAAATTAATTATTATAAAGCAGGAAAACAACAGGATTGTCCTGAGTGAAAAACCTCTGGATTTTTATGGCGATCTGAAAGAGAACTACGAAAAATACAACCAGTATTACCCGGAAAGATTGTAAATATGACAAAACATACTATGGAATTTACAGAAATGCCGGCATCAAAACCTATTCTTTTTGATGCTGAAAAATGCACAGGATGCAACAGTTGCGTGGAGATCTGCCAGGTAGACGTTTTCATCCCGAATCCCGATAAAGGGGCCCCTCCTGTCGTGTTATTCCCTGGTGAATGCTGGTATTGCGGCAGTTGTGTGGTAGTGTGCCCCGTGAAAGGGGCCATAACCCTCAGGCACCCTTTAATGAACCAGGTTCACTGGGTGGAAAAGAGTCACCTGGCAACTTAGATTATTTAACCATTTTGAGATTGAATTCATAATTTCCATAAATGAACAAATCACTAAATAACTAGTTGTTAATAAGGCGCAGAAAAGAAAAAAGAGGGGGTAATCACGAATCCGTCCGGTACGGAATTAAAATGCTTTTAGTACCTTGCAGGTATTGATTGGCCGCTATATTTTTTTAACCATTACATTATTAAGTATGAAGAAGTTTACATACGCCCTGGTAAGTATATTATTCTTATTCACCTTCCGGTCCGAAGCCGGAATAACTCCCACCAAACTAAAATGTGAAAACCTTGACAATCCTCAGGTGGTTGATGTCATTAAACCACGCCTGTCGTGGGTTAATACTGCAGGTGAAGGTGAGCGGGGGCAGGTTCAGAGTGCCTGGGAAATCAGAGTAGCCGGAACACAGGAAAAACTATTGAACGGGGAGGCTGATTTATGGAATAGCGGTAAAGTAAATACAAATCAATCAGTTAATGTAATCTATGGTGGCCGTGCCCTTACATCAAGGCAGGATTGCTGGTGGCAGGTAAGGACATGGGATAAAGACGGAAAAGTTTCGGAATGGAGCCAGCCGGCTTTCTGGAGTATGGGCCTGCCCGATCCGGGAGAATGGAAAGCGAAATGGATAGGGGCACCATGGCAGGGTGAAGAACCCATCCCTGATCCTGTCCGAAATGAAAACAGACAGATGGTGCTGAAGGAAATGCCCCCGCCGGCACCCTTATTGAGAAAAAAGATCAATATAAGCAAGGAGATTAAAGATGCCAGGGCTTTTGTTACCGGCCTGGGGTATTTCGAATTTTATGTGAACGGAGAAAAAGTGAGTGATGATGTTCTGGTTCCAAACCAGACAAATTATGGCAAGAGGCCGGGACTTGAAAAAGCCGGGATACCTCTCCCTGATGATTTCAGGGAATACAGGGTAATGTACCTGTCCTATAATATTTCAGATCTGCTGAAGAAGGGAGAAAATGTCATGGGAGCCATCGTAGGCAACGGTTTTTACAACGCTCCCATGAACTGGACAGAATCCTACGGAACGCCAAGGTTCTTGGGTCAGATTTATATCACTTATACTGATGGCACCGAGGACATTATTGTATCTGATGAGAGCTGGAAAGCATCAAAAAGCCCTATTGTCATGGATCTGATCTACCAGGGCGAACATTACGATGCCCGGCTCGAGCAACCCGGCTGGAACGCGCCGGGATTTGATGATGCATCGTGGGAGAATGCAGTTTTGAGAAGAAAGCCGGAAGGTATCATGAAGGCTCATATGTCTCCGGCTGACAAAGTAATGGAACGATTGAAACCTGTAGCAATCATTAAGAATGCCGATGGCAGGTATTTTGTGGATTTTGGTGAAGAAATATCAGGATGGATAAGAATATCAGGCGTTCAGGGCAATCCGGGCCATGTGATAGACTTTGATTATATATGCGAATCGACGATGGGAGACAATACCTACACCTTAAAGGGAGGGGGAAATGAATCATATGCGGCACGCTTCACCTGGTTTGTCTTCAGGCAGGTTGTAGTAACCAACTGGCCGGGAAACCTGAGTGCCGACCAGATCACTGCTGAAGCTGTTTATACCGATGTGGAGACAACCGGAAAATTTGAAACGTCAAATCCGCTTTTCAACACCATTAACCGTATATGGTGGCGTAGCCAGACCGATAATATGCATGGCGGAATAGTCAGCGACTGTCCGCACAGGGAGCGGTCAGCCTACACCGGCGACGGACAGGTGGCATGCGTAACCGTAATGCACAATTTTGATTCAAGAGCGTTCTATACCAAGTGGATACAGGACATTGTCGGCGCGCAGATTGAAGAGACAGGATATGTACCCAACGGTGCTCCCTGGCAGCCCGGCTGCGGGGGCGGCGTCGCCTGGGGCGCAGCCGTCAACATTATGCCATGGGAATATTTTTTGCATTACGGCGATACTGCCATGCTCGCGTACACCTACGATGCCATGAAAGGATATATCAGGTATATGCTGACCTGGACTGACAGGGATGGTATCATGAATTCGCAACGGGAAGGGAACAACGGGCAGCCCCTGAGATGGTTCAACCTGGGTGACTGGTGTGCGCCCTCCGAACTGCCGCCGGATGTTATGGTCCACACTTTCTACCTGTGGCGTTGTGCTGATTTTACTTCAAAGGCAGCTAAAGTGCTGGGAAACAACAATGACGCAAAGGAATACGCAGCACTGGCAGAAAGAACAAAGCAGGCATTCCTTAAGAAGTTCTATGATGAAGAGAAGGGAACCTACGGCCCTTACGGAGGTAACATTTTTGCACTGGTGATGGGAGTTCCGGCCGATCAGGAGAAAAGGGTACTTGATGCACTTAAACGAGACATTGCAGATAACGACGGTCACCTCGATACCGGTATCTTCGGCACACAGTTCTTTTTTGAGATACTTGCCGAATATGGCATGAACGACCTGGCTTATGAGGCAATGAATAAAAGGACACAGCCCTCGTATGGATGGTGGATTGAGCAGGGAGCCACCACAACCTGGGAGCGCTGGGATGGCGGCGGATCACGTAACCATCCCATGTTCGGCGGAGGTATTGTATGGTTCTACAGGAAACTTGCAGGAATGAATGCCGATCCTGAAAATCCGGGATACCGCAAAATTATTTTCCGTCCTCAGCCTGCAGGCGACCTGAAATTTGCATCCTATTCAAATCTTACTCCTTATGGTACCGCCGGAATCCGGTGGGAAAAGAAAGATAATAATTTCATAATGGAAGTGAATGTTCCGGTCGGCAGTACTGCAACGGTTTATGTGCCTGCCGGGACAGCGGGTGAAATCAGGGAAAGCGGAAAGCCAATAAAAAAGAACAATAAAAACATTTCATTTATCGGAAACGAGGGCAATTATGCTGTTTTAAGTATAAATTCAGGCGCCTATGTTTTCTCATCTGTGATATCAAACAAATAATTTATGTATTTGAAGAA
>DIKJ01000059.1 GCA_002424525.1 Bacteroidales bacterium UBA5621
CCTGAGATGTCGTTCCTTGAGATGCTCGACGCCCTCAACAAGAAGCTTGCCACTGAGGATAAGGATCCGGTGGCTTTTGATCATGACTGCCGCGAGGGGATCTGCGGGTCGTGCGGCATGTATATCAACGGTCATCCCCACGGACCTGTTCCCGCCGTCACAACATGCCATCTCTCGATGAGGCACTTCAGGGACGGGGAAACCATCTGGATAGAGCCGTGGCGGGCGTTGCCCTTCCCCGTGATCAAAGACCTGATAGTAGACAGGAGCGCCTTTGACAAAATCCAGTCAGCGGGGGGGTTCATCTCGGTCAATACCGGCGCCGCACCGGAGGCGAACTCGATACCTGTCAGGAAAAAGGAGTCAGACGAAGCTTTCGATTCTTCAATATGCATAGGATGCGGGGCATGTGTGGCGGCATGCAAGAACGCATCTGCCATGCTTTTCGTCTCGGCTAAGATCTCCCAGCTTGCCCTTCTGCCCCAGGGAAGGGTTGAAGCAAAAGAGAGGGTGAGAGCCATGGTAGAAATGATGGATGAACTCGGTTTCGGGAATTGCTCAAATACCGGCGCCTGCGAAGCCGAATGCCCCAAGGAGATAAAGCTCACGAATATTGCCAGGCTCAACCGGGAATATTACAAGGCATTCTGAACCGGAGAATTCCGGCGGTAACTATCTTTGACAGGAAGAGTCCGGTTACCTCTTTATGATCTCTTCCTTACCTGCACCTTTGCGGCTTCTTCATAATACTGGATCAGCCCCCCATGGTCATCCTTCCCTTTACCGTCAGCCTTAAGCCACTCCATGATCCCCAGGACCTCCTCCGTGAGTATTCCCGGGACATCCAGTTGCTTCGTGGTATCGAGTGCGTTGATGAGGTCCTTGATATGCAGTTCTATACGAAACCCGGGTTTGAAATTGCCATCGAGGATAAGGGGCATTTTTGCATCGAGAGCCGTGCTTCCGGCCAGTCCCCCGCGAATGGCCTGATAGACCTTCTCCGGATCAACCCCGGCTTTGGTCGCCAGAGTCATTGCCTCACCTATGGCTGCAATGTTAAGGGCCACAATGATCTGATTGGCCAGCTTGGCAATATTGCCGCTTCCCGTGTCACCGACCAGCTTCACTGATGCACCCATCACACTGAGGATATCTTTTACCCTGTTGAAGGTATCTTCGGGCCCGCCAACCATAATGGCAAGTGTTCCCTCAATGGCTTTGGGCTCTCCGCCGCTAACGGGGGCATCGAGCATTATGACATCCTTTGCCAGCAGTTTTTCCGCTATTTCCCGGGAGACCAGAGGCGCTATAGAGCTCATGTCAATAATCACTGATCCGGGTTTTATACCCTCAATTACACCCGCCGGTCCGAGCACTGCATCCCTGACGTCGGGGGAGTTTGGCAGCATTGTTATGACTACATCGCACTGAGCGGCAACACCGGCTGATGACCAGGCGGCTTCGGCCCCGTCATTAACCAGCTCCTTCACAGCATCCGGATTAATATCGTATACCACAAGAGGGTAACCTGCCTTCATAAGGTTCCTTGCCATGGGCCTGCCCATTATTCCCAGTCCAATAAATCCTGTTTTGTTCATCTTATTAATATTTTGCGTTTCTGTTAAACTGGTTTTAAAACCACCTTGACTGCTTCCTTTGATTCACTCATCTCGAATGCCCTCTCCCACTCATCGATCCCAAGCTCATGTGTTATCAGCTTCTCCAGATCGACCATCCCCTTTTCCATCAGTGTAAGGCATTTCTCCCATACATCCCATGTATGGCTGAAATGGCCCTTGAATGTAACGGATTTTGCTATTATCGGGTCAAGGCTGAATCCGACGGGCTGGCGCCCCCATCCTATTTTGGTGATCTGACCGGCGGGCCTCACCACATCGATCGAGAGCTTCAGCGTGGATGAACTACCTGCAAGGTCGAGTACCAGATCAGCTCCGTACCCGTCGCCGAGAGACTTGATCCTGCTGAGAGGATCTTCCACGGAGGAGTTGATGGCAATGGTTGCTCCGAACTCCTTTGCCAGTTCAAGGCGTCTCTCATCGCCCTCCGTGCCAATAACTACTATTTCTCCCGCTCCTGAGAGCTGTGCCAGCCGGGCACACAGGATCCCTATCGATCCTGGCCCTATCACGACCACGGTGTCGCCCGGATTAACATTACTGTTGATAACCAGCGATTTATAAGCAACACAAAAGGGTTCTGTGATGGATGCGGCTTTCAGGGAGACGTTATCCGGAACGCGGTGGAGTATCCTTTCGGGAACTTTGACATACCTGGCAAAAGCTCCGTCGACGTGGAACCCGTATCCCTTCCTCTCCCTGCACAGATGGTAATTATTCTGTCTGCACATGGTGCATTTGCCGCAATACTCCGCATGGGTTTCGGAGGTTACCCTGTCGCCGGCCGTAAATTTCGTCACTCCTGCTCCGGCCTTTACGATCGTCCCGGCAAACTCATGCCCCAGAATAAAGGGACGGACGAACTTAAAGGCTGAAGTGTTCTTATGCAGGTGTGGGTCGGTGCCGCATACACCAGTATAAGCCACTTCGACAAGCACATCCGAATCTCCGATCACAGGCACCGCAATGTCCCGTAGTTCGGTAGCACCCGCGGCGTCTGCATATTTTACTACTGCTTTCATTGTTTCCATGATAAGTTCCTCCAGTTAATCAATTAAATATCAGACTCAATATCCAGAGCGTTGCCCCTGCTGTTGTCCCAAGTATCAGTGTACCGGTGCTCTGAAGCTTATACCCTGTTTTTATGTCCATTTGCGACATCTGGGTAACCACCCAGAAGAAACTGTCGTTGGCATGGGAGACCACCATTGCACCCGCGCCAACAGACAAAACCATGAGCGATCTGGCAATATCTGAGTCAAACCCGAGTGAGGGAAGCAGTGGTGCAATTATGGAAGCTGTTGTAATAATTGCCACGGTAGAGGATCCCTGGGCACTCTTTATGGTGGCGGCTATTATAAACGGGAGCCAGACCCCAAGGCTGACCACCGACAATGTTTCACCTATGGTATCGGCAAGACCGGAATTCTGGAGAACTTTCCCGAAAGCACCGCCTGCTCCGGTAATGAGGATAATCGTTGCTGAGCTTATCAACCCCTTGCCTACCCAGCCTGATTCTGAAAACATGCCTTTTTCCCTCTTCCTTGGCAATAAGAAAGCGATCAGCACTCCTATCAGCAAAGCTATAACCGGTTCTCCCAGAAAACCGAAAATGCCTTTAACGGTACCTTCCCCCAGCGGATTTGTCGGAAAATCCGAAACAGATTTCAATACTATAAGGATGATTGGCAGGAAAATCGGTGCCAGCGCCTTGCCGGGTGACGGCGATTCCTTCATTTTTACGGCAATCTGCTCCTCCGTTATTTCCGGATTGGGCTCGATGGGAACCCTTGATGCAATTTTTATTGAAAAGAGCCATCCCATAGCGAGTGCGGCAATACTTGCAACTATTCCGAACATGATTACCAGACCGAGATTGGCTCCGAGTATCCCGGCAGCAGCAATGGGACCCGGAGTGGGGGGTACAAGGCAGTGCGTCGCTGTAAGCCCCAGACTGAGGGCGATCGCGGGACCCGCAAGCGAGATTTTTGCCCTCTTTGAAAGAGCTTTGTTGAGCGGGGATAAAATAACAAAGCCCGAATCGGCATAAACAGGGATTGATACAAAATATCCGATGATGGCCATAGCGAGGGGGACGTTCTTCTGTCCTGTTATCTTTAAGATCCTGTCTGCCAGAGTATAAGCTCCTCCCGAGTATTCAAGGAAGGTTCCGATGATAGTGCCGGCAACTATTACGATGCCAATATAACCCAGGGTGTTACCGAAGCCGGTGTTGATCGACTGGACTATCTCCTTCAGCGGCATGCCGGTAAATATTCCGAAACCGAGTGCTGCAAAGAGCAAGGCCAGGAATGGATGGAGCTTAATTCTTGTTGATGAAAGAATTATGAAAA
>DIKJ01000060.1 GCA_002424525.1 Bacteroidales bacterium UBA5621
CTCCCATGAACTATCCTGCGAATACCTACCATTTCAGGCAGGACAGTGATTTCCTCTATTATTTTGGTCTCGGTATTCCCGGTTTCGCCGGGCTGATGGATTTCGATACAGGCAAGGACTGGATCTTCGGAAATGATGTTGATATCGACGACATAATCTGGATGGGTCCACAGCCGGCCGTGAAGGAGCTTGCCGGGCGGTGCGGCGTTGTGAACAGCGCACCCCTGTCAAAACTGGAAGATTTTGTCAGTGATGCGCTGTCAAAAAAGAGAAGGGTACATTTTCTTCCGCCCTACAGGGCTGAAACAAAAATGACGCTTGGCGCCCTGCTGAAGGAGAATCCCTGCCAGATGAAGACACTTGCATCGGCCGATCTTATCAAAGCGGTGATCTCAATGCGGTCGGTCAAGGAACAGATCGAGATCGACGAGATTGAAAAAGCAGTTGATATCGCTTACGAAATGCATCTGACGGCAATGAAGATGTGCAAGCCGGGTGTCAGGGAGCAGGAGATCTTCGGGACGATAGAAGGGATTGCACTGGCCAGGGGAAATGGAACAGCCTTCCCGATTATACTGAGTATGAACGGACAAACCCTTCATAACCACTCTCACGACAATATCCTTAAAAAAGGGAGAATGATGGTTACTGATGCCGGAGCGGAAACAAACATGAACTACTCTTCTGATCTTACCCGCACCACGCCTGTCGGCGGCAGGTTCAGCCAGAAACAGAAGGAGGTTTACGAGATTGTCCTGAAGGCAAATACCGAATCGATAAAAGCCGCCAGACCAGGAGTGTCGAACCGCGATGTGCACCTCGATGCGTGCAGGATCATAACCGAAGGAATGAAAGAACTGGGCCTCATGAAAGGCGACACCAATGAGGCTGTGGCAGCGGGCGCTCACGCCCTCTTCATGCCGCACGGACTGGGACACATGATGGGACTCGATGTTCATGATATGGAGGCGCTTGGAGAAAACTATATCGGATACAGCGACGAGGTGAAAAGAAGCGAACAGTTCGGACTTGCATTCCTCCGTTTCGCCCTGCCATATAAGCCGGGACACGTACTGACAGTAGAACCGGGCATTTATTTCATCCCCGAATTAATCGAAAAATGGAGATCAGAAGAAAAATTCACGGAGTTTATCAACTACGGGAAAATTGAGCCATTTATGGAACTGGGGGGGGTCAGGATCGAGGATGATATACTTATCACCTCAAAGGGAAGTAAACTACTGGGCAAACCTGTCCCGAAAACTGTAAAGGATATCGAAGAAGTCTGCTCATGATGCATCATGGGTAAGCTGTATGCCATAAGCGATATACACGGATGCTTCAGTCAGTTCAGCGAACTGGTCGTCAGCAGGATCAGTCTCACCAGAAGCGACCGCCTTGTACTGCTCGGTGATTATATTGACCGCGGAGATCAGAGCCGGGAAGTTGTTGATTTTATTATTGATCTGATTGCCAAAGGCTTCGGGATCACCACCCTTACCGGCAACCATGAGAGGATGCTCTGCGAGAGTTACCACGACCGTAACATGCTTCCTTTATGGATGATGAACAGCGGAGAATCGACACTCCGGAGCTTCGGGGTTGAGGATGTGGAAGATATAGGGCAGAAATACATTGACTTTTTTGAGGGGCTGGAATATTACAGCAGGATCGGTGACTTCATTTTTGTGCATGCAGGATTCAACGACAGGGCAGAAGATCCCTTCTCTGACAGATTTAATATGATATGGGAGACATCTTTTTCATATAACAACCCGGTCTTTGCCGGCATGACCATCATTCATGGGCATCGCCCGAAAACATTAAGCCATGTCAGAAGACTTATAGACGAAAAATCGAATGTGATCCCGATCGACACCGGATGCGTATATGGCAAGGAAATGGGATATGGATTCTTGTCGGCCCTTGAACTGAATAGTATGGATCTTATTTCCGTTCCTTATGAATAAAACATATATTTATCGGGATAATCAAGTCAGTATGTAATCTCTCAATTCCCATAACAATGAATGTTGCCGAACTGGAAAAAATTGCGTGCACCCTGAGGCTCGATGTGATCAGAATGGTTGGTGTGGGTCAGAAAGGTCATCTCGGAGGATCCTGTTCACTTGCCGAGATTGTTGCGGTACTCTATTTTCACAGGATGAACCATGATCCCAAAAACCCGAAATGGAGCGGGCGCGACAGGTTCCTTCTCAGTAAGGGACATGCTGCCCTGATACAGTATGCCGCCCTGGCTGAGGCGGGTTATTTCCCCAAAACAGAACTGGAGAAGGTGAAAAAGCTGGGCGCAATGCTTCAGGGGCATCCCGAAATGAAAACTACCCCCGGAATAGAGGGCAATACCGGCTCTCTCGGACAGGGCCTCTCAATGGCATGCGGAATGGCTGCCGGGCTGAGGATTGACAAAAGCCCGGGCAGAGTCTATTGTATTATCGGAGACGGCGAAATAGCCGAGGGCCAGATATGGGAAGCCGCCATGAGCGCCTCATATTATAACCTTGGTAACCTTACGGTCTTTCTTGATAAAAACAGACTGCAGGCAATGGGACCGGTGGCTGAACGCTATAATACCAACCCTGTCAGGGAAAAATGGGAAGCCTTTGGCTGGTATGTGTCAGAAACTGACGGACATAATATAAAGCAGATCCTCGATGTTCTTGATGAGGCTGACAGGGTTTCTGACAAGCCGAAACTGATTATTGCCCATACGGTGAAAGGAAAGGGAATATCATTCGCGGAGAATGTTGTCGGGTTTCATAATGGTGAGCTTACCAGGGAACAATTTGACTGTGCATGTGCGGAATTATACAGAATAAATCAGGAATAGATGAAAGTACAGAATCCCAGACAAGTCTATGGTGAGACTCTTGTAGAGCTCGGAAGGGAGAACAAGGATATAGTTGTTCTCGAAGCGGACCTTGGAAAATCGACAATGACCTCTCTCTTTGAGGAGGAGTTCCCCGAAAGGTTTTTTGAGATGGGGATCGGAGAGGCTAACATGACCTCGTTCGCGGCAGGTCTCTCACTTACGGGTAAGATAGCTTTTACAAACTCCTTTGCGGTATTTGCGGCCGGAAGGTCCTTTGACCAGATCCGCCAGGCCATTTGCATACCATCGCTCAACGTCAGGATTGTCGGATCATCTGCCGGGCTGTCGGACTTCGGCGACGGAGCCACACACCAGTCGGTGGAGGATGTCGCAATAATGAGAGCTGTCCCGAACATGACAGTCCTGGTACCTGCCGATGGTACCGAGACAAGAAAAATGGTACGGAAGATCGTCGGATACAAGGGCCCGGTCTACCTGAGGATAAACCGTCATGATATTCCCGATACATTCCCGGAAGAGCAGGAATTTGTTGTTGGTAAGCCTTATCAGATAAGAGAGGGAAGCGATGTTACGGTATTTGCCAATGGGATCATGGTATCAAAGGCAGTTGAGGCCGCTGAGATACTCGGAAAGGAAGGAATATCAGTAAGGGTGGTGAATGTAAGTTCATTAAAGCCGGTAGACGAGGATGAGATCAAACGGTTTGCATCGGGGGTGAAGGGAATAGTAACGGCAGAGGAACACTCCCTGATAGGCGGCCTGGCAAGCGTAATCACCTATATAATGAGGGGAAACGCGACACCCCTCATTCCGATAGGTATCGAAGACCGGTTCGGCCAGTCGGCCCACAGCTATGATGAACTCCTTGAGGAGTACGGGCTGACCACAGATAAAATTATCGACTCAGTGAGGAGACTTATGTGAAAAGGAACATAACAATCTGATGCTGTTAATCATTGTACTGATACTCTGTATTCTTTTCATAATTCTTTCATCAACAAG
>DIKJ01000056.1:0-3091 GCA_002424525.1 Bacteroidales bacterium UBA5621
GTCCGAAGTCCGAAGTCCGAAGTAAGAATTCTTGCCCTGCGCTCTGAGCCCTGAGCCCAGCCGTCGCTGTCCTTCGTCCAGCTATGGCTGGCAGAGCCTGAGCCCCGCTCTACGCTCCCCGCTCCCCGCTCCCTGCTCCCCGCTCCCCGCTCCCCGCTCTACGCTCTACGCTCTACGCTCTACGCTCTACGCTTTACGCTCTACGCTTACCTCAGGTAAGTCTCGAGCCAGTCAAAGAACTCCCGTTGCCAGATGATCGCATTGTGCGGTTTTGTTACAAAATGGGTCTCATCCTCGAAAAAGAGCAATCTGCTGGGTATCTGGTGCAGCTGCGCAGCCTGAAAAGCCTCCAGGCTCTGTGTATACGGTATCCTGAAGTCGTTGGCGCCTGTGATGATAAGAATTGGTGTATCCCAGTTGTTTACCATCAGGTGAGGTGAAAAATTATAGCTTCTCGGCAGGTTCCAGTAGGGGCCCTCAATATCCTTGTCGGGGAACCATAGTTCTTCTGTGCTTCCGTACCAGCTGGTGAAGTTGAACATTCCGCAATGTGAGATAAAGGCCTTGAATCTTCCTCCGTGTATCCCCGCGAGGTAAAAGACAGAGAAGCCGCCATAGCTGGCACCTACGGCTCCCAGCCTCCCGGCATCGACAAAGGGTTCCCGTGCCATCGCATCGGTTGCGTCGAGGTAATCGCGCATGTTGGCTCCGCCATAATCTCCTGAGATCTGTTCGCGCCATTCACTGCCGAAGCCGGAGTTGCCGCGGCGGTTCGGTGCAATAACTATATATCCCTTTGCTGCCATCATCTGGTAATTCCAGCGGTACGACCAGCTCTGACCGAGAGGACCCTGCGGGCCCCCCTTGCAGTATAACAGGGCAGGATATTTCTTAGCCGGATCAAAATCAGGAGGATAGATGATCCACATCTGAAGGGAGTGATTATCTCTTGTCCTGATATACCTCTCTTCCACTCGGCCCATCTTTATTGATTCATATATTTCACCGTTGATGAAGGTTATCTGATCAACCTTGCCGGATGCCATATCCACGCGTGCCAGTTCGGGAGCCATCGACATGGATACCAGACCTGAGATGAGGACTCCCCCGCTGATATTGACCGGGCCCAGGTCGAACACGCCCTCTGTCAGCTTAATGACTTTTCTTTCAGAGGTGTTGACAGAGAATATCTGTGTCGTACCCAGGAAGGGAGATGTGAAAAATATATTCTGGTTATCGGCCCAGCAGATATTTTCAACGTTATAGTCCCACTCCCGGGTTATCCAGGTGCGGTTACCGGTACTTATGTCATAAACGAACAGGCGGTCCAGATCAGATTCATATCCGTCTCTGGCCATGCTCTGGTACGCAATTTTGGAACCATCGGGGGAGAATACCGGATACCTGTCAAATCCCATGTTCCCCGCGCTGATATTGGTCTCTTTGCCTGATGAGAGTTCGTAAAGAAAAATATCGGAATTGGTGCTTCTCGCATATTCCTTTCCGGTCAGCCTCTTGGTTGTGTAGGCGATGAACTTTCCGTCGGGGCTCCACGAGATCTCCCCTTCGTCGAAAAAAGGAGCCAGCGGTGATTCGAATTTCTGTCCCTCCATGATATCTTTCTCACCCGATACGTTTTTCCCGTCGAACGATGCCACGAAGAGATGGCTGTAGGAATAGTCGCTCCAGGCGTTCCAGTGACGGTACATAAGGTCGTCAATGATACGCACTTTGGCTTTTGGGAGGTTATGTTTCTCGCTGGCTGTCTGATCAAGCTTCACCCTTCTGGTGAACAGGATCCTGTTGCCTGCAGGGGAGATGCTGAAGCTTTCGAAATCTGCCATCTCTTTGACCTTCTGCATGTCCGAGCCATCGGCATTCATTGTAAAGAGGTCACTGCCGCTGACAAAGGCAATCTTGCTTCCGTTGCTGAACCATCGCGGAGAGTGGCCACCCCCGGCAGTAAGCTGTACCGGTTCACCCCCTTGCGACGGAATGCTGAAAATGTTTGTCTGCCTTGTTTCGCTGGCGAGATCGATATTTGTAACAGTAAACAATACCGCCGATCCGTCAGGTGAGAGAGTGAATGACCCGAGCCTTCCGAATTTCCACATGATCTCCGGGGTCATTACTCCGCCGGCCTTTTCTTCTTCAGTAAGCTTGTTTATGACCGGAGTTGCCTTTTCCCCGGTCACCGGGTTTTCGCGACTGCATGACATCGAAAAGACAAAAATCACGATCATCCCGAGAGCAAAATATCTTCTCATGGCAATATATGTTTATATGGGTTTATATGGGACTATTTTTTCCTGAGTGCTTCAGATATTTTTGTTTTCAGCTCATCAAACAGTTCGGGATTGTCTTTTATGATCTGTTTGACAGCATCGCGTCCCTGTCCGAGCTTGGTGTCGCCATAGCTGAACCACGATCCGCTTTTCTTTATTATATCGTGATCGACCCCAAGATCGACAATCTCGCCAAGCTGTGATATGCCCTCGCCGTAAAGGATATCGAAATCGGCCTTTCTGAAAGGAGGCGCAAGTTTATTCTTCACTATTTTGACTCTTGTACGGTTACCGACAACCTCATCGCCGTCCTTGATCTGGTTAGTTTTCCGTATGTCAACCCTGACAGAGGCGTAGAATTTTAGAGCGTTCCCGCCTGTGGTGGTCTCCGGGTTTCCGAACATGACCCCGATCTTGTCGCGTAGCTGGTTGATGAAGACGCAGGAGGTGTTGGTCTTGTTGATGTTGGCCGTCAGTTTCCTGAGAGCCTGCGACATCAGTCTTGCCTGAAGGCCCATCTTAGAGTCTCCCATTTCCCCTTCTATCTCGGCTTTGGGGGTAAGGGCGGCGACAGAATCGATCACCACTATGTCGAGGGCTCCCGAGCGGATAAGATTATCAGCGATCTCCAGCGCCTGTTCCCCGTTATCGGGTTGAGAGATCAGCAGATTTTCAACATCCACCCCAAGCTTTTCAGCGTAATTCCTGTCAAATGTATGTTCGGCATCGATTATTGCAGCTATGCCACCGTTTTTCTGTGCTTCGGCAATAGCATGAATGGCGAGGGTTGTTTTCCCTGATGCTTC
>DIKJ01000056.1:3123-5870 GCA_002424525.1 Bacteroidales bacterium UBA5621
ATCCAGGCCGATCGATCCTGTGGAGATTATCTGAACGTTCTCCACAGCATGGTCGCCCAGCTTCATGATGGTTCCCTTTCCAAAATCCTTTTCAATTTTCCCGAGAGTAACCTCCAGGGCTTTAAGCTTCTCCTTGTTGATTTCTTTCCGTTCGTTGCTCATGTTACAGGTTTTTTTCTATTGATATAATTTGAAGATCTGATTTGCATGATCTTTTGTTTCGACTTTTTCGATGATCTCCTCCAGTACACCATTTTCATCAATAATAAAGGTCGTCCTGACAACTCCAAGGAAGCTCTTTCCGTACATCGATTTCTCCTTCCAGACACCATAATCGTCCGAGATCTTTTTTGTTGTGTCGGCAATAAGTGGGAATGGAAGTGAGTATTTTTTTGAGAAGTTCCTGTGTGATTTCTCGTTGTCGATACTGACACCAACAACTGCAAATCCACGGGAAAGGAGCTCTTCGTGACCATCACGAAGACTGCAGGCTTCAGCGGTGCATCCCGATGTATTGTCTTTGGGGTAGAAATAGAGGATCAGTTTCTTACCTGCGAAATCACTCAGCTTCACAATATTCCCATCCTGGTCGGGACCCTCGAACCAGGGGGCTTTCATACCTGCTTCCAATTTTGGCATCATCTTAAAAATTTTGTTATTATGGGTAAATTTACGAAGTTTGAACTGTAATCGGATAAAAATAGAAACAATTATTATTAACAAAAACCGTTCTCTTATTAAAAGAAGGTGTTTATTAATAAATTGAAAATAAGACATTTGTGAAAAAGGTTTGCCTCAGGGGAATTATGATCATTCAGAAGAGCAGATGGCTTTTCGTGCTTCTGGTAATAATCTTTTCATGCTATTCAGCTGATGGCCAGATCAGTCAGTCTAAACCATCGAGGCAATCAGCCTTTGATGCTTTTGCGAAAGCTGATTTCGAGAAGGCGTATTATGAGTTCGGAGAGCTCCTGAAATTGTACACAAAGGACCCCTTATATAAATATTATTCGGGCGTCTGTCTGGTAAATCTCGAAAGAGAGCCGGTAACTGCTATTGAATTGTTACAGGAGGCTGTTCAGGGATCAGGGGTGGTCAGGTCGGTGCCGCAGGACGCACTTTTCTGGCTCGCCAGGGCTCAGCAGATGGCCGGACAGTTTACGGCGGCGCTGAATAATTACAGTCAGTTTGCCACTCAGGCAGGCAGTAAGAAAGTGAGGGAATATAACGTACAGGAGTATGTCCGCCAGTGTAATGAACGCAGGGGCGATCTGGTCGCTAACCGTATCCGGGAACCTGCGCCTCAGGTTAAGAGCGAACAGGTCAGGACCAGCGAAACCAAACCCGAACCGGCAGGAAAGCCGGTTGCCGCGACAACGGTAAAACCTTCGGCAAAGCCTGAAGCAGTGCCTTCTGATTACGACAGGGTACTGAATGAAGCTCTCGATTATCAGGTCAGGGCTGATTCCCTCCGGGACCTTGCTGATCAAAAGAGGAAACAGCTGGCCGGGAAACCTGCAGCCCAGAAAGCATCAGCTGAAAAGGAGATAGGAGATCTTGAACAACAGTCGGCTAACTGGCAGAGGCTGGCAGATCAGAAGTACAATGAAGCCCAGGCATCTGCTGGCAGGAAGGCCCCTGTGGCCGCAGCCACCAAACCTGAAACTGCACCGAACCCCATTCCTGCTGAGGAGAAAATTAAGCCGGAACCGGGCAAGCCTGTGCCTCAGCTCCCGGCACAAAAACAGCCAGAGGTCTTTTCAGTTTTCGAGGTGATTTCAAACCCTGTCTACGGGCCCGGAGATGCAATACCGGTTGATCCTGAGATCCCCGAAGGGCTGGTTTACCGCATCCAGGTGGCTGCATTCAGCAATCCTGTTAATCCTTCCTTTTTCAAAGGGCTTACACCTGTTTACGGATTCAGGGTTGCCGGGACTAAAATGACAAGCTATTCCGTCGGGTTGTTCAGAAGGTTGGCTGATGCGAACAGGGCCCTGACCACTGTGAGACAGCACGGTTTCAGGGATGCATTTATTGTTTCATCACTGGGAGGGAAACCTGTATCTGCTGAAAGGGCTTCGGTCCTTGAGAAGGAATGGGGCAGCAGGCCTTTTGCCGTTTCAGGGGGGCCGGCAACGGAAACGCCCGCCGATACTGGACCACCCACTCTCTCATTCAGAGTGGAGACGGCACGGAGCGAGAAACCGCTTAGAGATGATATGGTTTATCCAATGAGAACAATAGCCGGGAGCAGGGGACTCGATATTTTTACCGACGGGGAGGGTAAAAATGTTTATCTGATTGGAAAATTTATTACTTTTGAAAGTGCGTCGGAGTATGCCGATCTGCTGATAAGGAACGGCTATCGCGATGCAAAAGTGACCGCCTGGCTCGGGAGAAAGGAGATCCAGGTCGAAACTGCCAGACAGCTGTTTGAAAGACCGGAATGAAAGAAAGAACATTACGCAGAAGCGATAAGTCAGGACAGGGAGGGAAACCCTGCTCCCTGATACTTTTCAATGACGAGGTCAATACTTTCGATCACGTTATCAAGTCGCTCGTGGAGGTTTGCGGTCACGACTCCGTTCAGGCGGAACAGTGTGCAATGATAGTGCACTTCAAGGGAAGCTGTGAGATCAGGATCGGAGACAGGGAGATCCTTAATGTGATGTGCAGATCTCTGAATGCCAAGGGGCTGGACGCAAGGGTGGAAGAATAGACAGAAGTCGGAAGACCAAAGTCCGAAG
>DIKJ01000056.1:5931-7564 GCA_002424525.1 Bacteroidales bacterium UBA5621
GCCCCTTGCTCTACGCTCTACGCTCTACGCTCTGAGCTAATAAGACCCCGGTCTTATTTTCTTTGGCGGTGGAAAAAGACTGATAATAGTCCGTCGAAAAGAGCAAGTATAATAATTCCTGTCGTTACGTAAAGAACCAGGGATGGTATATTAAGACTGGGTAACAGATCGATGTCTGCCAATGGAAAAGCAAGAGAATCGATACCCAGTTTTTCAGCGAACCGGCTAAAAAGGGAGCCGGTGTTTTTTTCTGGTGCCAGTACAACCGATGCAGTGAGTATCGCACCAACCAGCACGGTTATTAACGGAATAAGGTTCGGTATCCTGATCCTGTTCTTAACCGGAGAAGCCCCCTCCTCAATGCGGATCCTTGCCATCGTTTTAAGTGCAAAGCCTTCCGGGGCTCTCTCAATCCTTTGCGGATCGATATAATCCTTCAGGATATCCTCTTCGTATATATTCCTTTTATCCATGATCCACCTCCTGTTTTTTCTTAACCCTTTTAATTATCTCTGTCATTTTTTGTCTCGCCCTGAATAGTTTAACCCTTATATTCGATCTGGTTATTCCGGTCACTGCCGACATCTCCTCCATGCTCATTTCTTCATAATAATGAAGGGTTATCAGACCCCTCTCTTCATCGCTTAACTTTTGCAGCGCAAAATTAATCAAAGAATTCTTGTATTCTTTTTCTGCCTCCTCGTCATCATTGGTAAATTCCAGGAAGTCGTTCATGTTTGCCGGAAACTCTTCAACGGAGAGGACCCCTGTTTTTCTCGATCTGACGAGCGATATTGACGTGTTATAGACTATCCTGTAGAGCCATGTGGCAAAACTGCTTTTTCTTTTAAAACTGCCCAGCGACCTGAAAGCCTTAAGGAAAGCATCCTGCGCCACCTCTTCAGCCTCTTCGCGGTTACCGCAGATCCTGAATGCAAGGTTGAACGTACAGTCTTTATGCCTTTCAACAATATATGAAAATGCGTTGATATTTCCCTGGAGGACCAGATCAATATAATATGTGTCGCCTTTATAACCCATTCTCACCTTTGACGCATAAAATTATTAAATGGTTACCATTAAAAGAGAATATTTTTTTTGATTTTTTTGTAACGTTTAGGCAAATACTACTGTCAAATGTGCAAAAAGAGTTTTTAACAAATTTTTTATAATCATGGAAACAGCAATAGTATTTATCGCATTATTTGCAGGAGTATTCGGGATCATGTACCTGTACTACACCACAAGGCACAAGGAACGCCTTGCGCTCATTGACAAAGGGGCCGATGCCAGTCTTTTCAACACGGGAAAAGAGAGGGGTAACCTCTCATTCAGCTGGAACAAGTTCACCCTTAAGATCGGGATGTTTCTCATGGGTATCGGACTGGGTGTTATCGCAGGTGCCCTCTTCAGTTCAATGAGCGTTCTGGATGAAGGTGCCAGCTATGTATCGATGATCTTCCTTTGCGGAGGTCTGAGCCTTGTGCTCTATTATGCTATTTTCGACCGGAAGGTCCGGTAGATAATGATGATGCCGTACGGGCGTAGCATGCTACGCCACTGCTACGCCCATACCACGCCCCTGCTACGCGCATCATTCGGCATTATTTCGTGTAGAAATCCAGCATATTGG
>DIKJ01000065.1 GCA_002424525.1 Bacteroidales bacterium UBA5621
AATTTCGGCCGGAATAGGCCTAAAAATCACACAAACAATACGTTGGGCACTATTCGCAGTGTGACTGACGGACCGGAGGATTAATAATACCGGACTGCCGGGCTGTTACCGGCGGGGGTTAATTATATGGACTTACCTCATAAGTGGGTGATAAAAGCCTAAAATCCAGGGCAGTCACGGGTCTGTTCTGGAGTTTCTCCGACAGTATGACCACGCAGCTGGTCCAGTTCATCGTCGGGCTGGTGCTGGCGCGTATCCTCTCACCCTCAGAATTCGGGCTTGTGGGCATGATAACGGTTTTCCTTGCTGTCAGCCAGAGCCTGGTCGACAGCGGGTTTGGGCAGGCTTTGATAAGGAAAAAGGATGCTGATGACCTGGATTATTCGACCGTTTTTCATTTCAATTTTATTACGGGAATTTTCATCTTCCTGGTATTCTATTTCTCAGCTCCCGCAATTGCCAGGTTCTACAATCAGCCGGAGCTGACTGATATTGCAAGGGTTCTGGGCATCATTATACTAATCAATGCCACGGTTGTCACCCAGAAGACGAGGCTCACGAAGAGTGTGAACTTCAGGCAGCTGATGAAGGTAAACCTCACTGCGGCTGTCATTTCAGGGGTGGTGGCGATCGTACTGGCGCTTAAGGGTTTCGGTGTCTGGAGCCTGGTATGGAGAAGCCTGACCGGCAGTGCAGTCCAGGCACTGATGTTATGGTTCTCAAATAAATGGGTTCCCGCATTAAGATTCAGCAGGGAATCGTTCAGGTCACTGTTCTCTTTTGGCTCGAGGCTTCTGGTATCAGGACTGATTGACACGGTTTACCGTAACATTTATCTTCTCATCATAGGAAAGTTTTTTTCCGCAACGGAGTTAGGATATTACACCCGGGCGGACCAGTTCAGCCGTCTGGCATCTCAGAATCTCACAGGCACGATTCAACGGGTCAGTTATCCTGTTCTGAGCGTGGTACAGGATGAGGATGAAAGGCTCAAAGCAGGCTACAGGAAGCTGATCATTACTACTATGTTCGTCACCTTCTTCGTTATGCTGGGCATGGCTGCCGTGGCACGTCCGATGATTCTTACACTGATCGGGGAGAAGTGGCTGCCTTCAGTTCCTTACCTTCAGTTACTTTGTCTGAGTTCAATGTTTTTCCCGCTGCACGTCTTGAATCTGAATATCCTGAATGTCAAGGGAAGGTCGGATCTGTTTCTCAGGCTGGAGATTATAAAAAAAGCTCTTGCAGTTCCTGTTATTGTTGCGGGTGTTTTCCTGGGGATACCTGCGATGCTGACGGGAATGATAGTACTTTCAATTGTTTCTTATTTTATCAACAGTTATCATTCCGGAAGGCTTATCAACTACCCTGTGCATGAGCAGATTTCTGATATTATGCCCTCGCTCCTGCTTGCCCTGGCGATATCGGGTTCAGTCTATTCGCTTTCGCTATTGCTTGATATTCATCATACTCTCTTATTGTTGATACAGACAGGAGTGCTTCTGGCATTATGGGTGGTCTTGTCAAAAGGGCTTAAGCTTAAGGGGTATATTGAGATCAGGAATATCATTATTGAAAAGGTTCCTCAACTGAAACACATTTTGTAATGGATAAAAAGGATCAACAGCCCATATATGTTACCCGTCCGGCTCTTCCTCCGCTGGAGGAGTACCTGGGATATCTTGAGAGGATCTGGGAGAGCAGGATACTGACTAATAACGGCCCGTTTCACCAGGAGTTTGAGAAGGAACTTGCCGATTACCTCGGGGTGAAATACCTGTCTTTGTTTGCCAACGGCACACTTGCCCTTGTTACGGCGTTGCAGGCGTTGCAAATCACCGGGGAGGTAATCACTACCCCTTTTAGCTTTGTTGCAACTACCCACTCATTGTGGTGGAATAATATCAAGCCTGTATTTATCGACATAGAGCCGGACTATTTCACGATTGACCCTAACAGGATTGAGGCAGCGATCACCCGGCAGACAACGGCTATCATGGCTGTGCATGTTTACGGCAACCCATGCCGGACCGATGCAATTGAAAAGATAGCCTCATTACACGGATTGAAGGTCATATATGATGCGGCTCATGCATTCGGTGTTACGGTGAACGGGTCCTCCATCCTTAATCACGGGGATCTTTCGATTCTCAGTTTTCATGCCACGAAGGTCTTTAACACTGTTGAGGGTGGAGCCATTATCTGCCATGATGAAGAGACAAAGAGGCACATTGACCATCTCAAGAATTTCGGTTTTGAGGACGAGGTAACGGTTGTTGAGCCCGGCATAAATGCCAAAATGAATGAATTGCAGGCTGCATATGGACTTGTTCAGCTGAAGTATATCAATGACTATATAGATGAGCGCAAATCAATTGCGAAGCATTACCGGGGAAAATTGGCTGGAGTCAGGGGTCTGAGTTTCCTGAATGATATTGAAGGAATCCGGCATTCATATACCTATTTCCCGATTACGATCGATGCTTTACAATACGGGAGAACCCGGGACGAAGTGTATGAATTGTTAAGGTCGCAAAACATCTATGGCAGAAGGTATTTTTATCCCCTGATAAGTCAGTTCCCCACCTACCGGAACCTTCCCTCGTCAGATCCCGCAAACCTTCCGGTTGCCACACAGGTTGCCGGTCAGGTTATCTGTCTGCCGATATATCCCGGCCTGAAATCTCAGGAGGTTGATAACATCGTATCGGTTTTAGTAAAAGGAGTCAGATGAAGCTTGCGATCATGCAGCCTTATTTTCTGCCCTATATAGGGTATTTCCAGCTGATGAGGGCCGCAGACCTGTTTGTTTACTATGACGATGTAACGTTCATCAAGCAAAGCTGGATCAACCGCAACAGGATTATTCTCAACGGCAGGGAATTTCTATTCACACTTGAATTGCATGGTGCCAGTTCCTTCAGGAATATAAATATGGTCAGTGTGGGAAGGAATCGCCCCAGGCTTTTAAAGACCTTCTTACAGGCATACATGGATGCGCCCTACTATAACGAGATTAAGCCAATCCTTCTGTCAATCATGTCTTCGACAGAAACCAGTCTTCCGGAATATATTATTGAAACCCACCAAAATATTCTGAATTATCTGGGCGTTGAAGTAAAGTGCATCAAATCTTCTTCAATAGAAAAGGGAAGCTCCCTGAAAGGTCAGGACAAGGTCATTGAAATCTGCAGAAAGCTGGGGGCCCGGGAATATATTAATTCACCAGGGGGGAAGGAGCTCTATTCAAAGCAGGATTTTACTGACAATGGAATCGTTCTGTCATTTTTGCAGCCTCTGGAGACAAGGTATAAACAGTTTGGCAATGACTTCATCCCCTGGCTTTCTATTATCGATGTCCTGATGTTCAATTCTGCCTCTGAGATTCGGTTAATGCTTGACAATTACAGACTTATATGAAAGAAATAGGTGGGTTCCCCGAACTTGAACTGAACAGAGGCAGGGAGTATCATGCTGAGGCTTTAAGTCTGAACCTCGGTCGCACAGCTTTTGAGTATGTTCTGAAAGCACGGGAGGTGAGAAAAATTCTCCTTCCTTACTTTACATGTGAAGTTATGCTCGAATCGACAGCCCGGGCGGGGACTGAGGTGGAGTTTTACCATGTAAATGAAAGGCTTGAACCGGTTTTCGATTTTGAATCGAAGGGGAAATCCGACTGGTTTCTCTATACGAATTATTTTGGCATAAAGGACAGAACCATTAAGGAACTGGCATTGACTGTTTCAAACCTGATAATCGACAGCTCTCAGGCTTTCTACCCGAAGCCTGTTAACGGTGTTGACACCTTCTATTCACCACGTAAATTCTTCGGTGTCCCTGACGGGGGATATCTTTACTCGGATGCTTTTTTGGATGTCGAACCTGAAACAGATAACTCTTCGGGCAGATTTGCACATCTTACAGGCAGGATTGAGAATGGCGCTGAAGCGAGTTATCCTTTTTTCAGGGAGACCGAGAGATTGTTATCGTTTGAGCCGTTAAAGAGAATGTCAGCAATAACCTCCCGGCTTCTGCAGAATATTGCCTACGATGTTATCAGGGAAAAGAGGAGAAGGAATTTTGAAATACTTAACCAGGCTCTTGGCTTTATAAATCTGCTGGGAATTGATCCGGATGCCGGCCAGGTTCCGATGGTCTATCCTTTCCTGGCTGAAAGGACAGATTTACGTCGTCTTCTGCTTGATAAGAGAATTTATACTGCCACATACTGGCCTGAAGTTCTTCCTAAGGTCAGTCCGGATTCGGCAGAGCACAATCTGGTGACGAGGCTTGTGCCCCTGCCGATTGATCAGAGACTTAATGATGAAGACATGGAATTCATTGCCAAAACCGTTCTTCAAAATGTTTAGCGTTCTTATCAGGCCACTCAGGGAGCCCGATGCCCTGACCTCATATAAATGGAGAAATGACCCGGAAATATGGCTGAATACAGGAAGAAGGCCTGAGAGGCAAATCACAGAACAGATTGAGACAGAGTGGATCAGAAAGGTTTTAGCGGAAGAGGATTCTGCCCGTTTCGCCATCGTTGCAGATAATACATATATAGGAAATATTCAGATAACCAATATTAAACCGGGGGAAGAAGGCGAATATCATATTTTCATTGGAGATAAGAATTACTGGGGGAAGGGAATTGCTACCCTGGCTTCATTACAGCTGATACGGTATGCCAGGGAGAAGTTAGGGCTGAAAAGATTGTACCTTACGGTAAAGCCTCAACATGAAGCAGCTATAAGTGTGTACAGGAAGTGTGGCTTTGTCAAGGTATCAGAAGAGGTAAAAATGGTCTGTGATTTAGTATGCGTGCCGATCGCTGCAGTAAGTGTTTTTATGATTACATATAATCATGAAGACTATATCAGGCAGTCGGTTGAATCAGTCTTATACCAGAAGGC
>DIKJ01000102.1:0-3525 GCA_002424525.1 Bacteroidales bacterium UBA5621
TCACTCCTCACAACTCACTCCTCACTCCTCACTCAACCCCGGCCTTAAAAGCCTCGTCCTCTCCTCCGCCTGTTCGTGCCTCCAGTTTTCTATCTCAGCGGCATTGCCCGAAAGAAGGACATCAGGGACCTTCCATCCCATGAATTCAGCAGGACGTGTATAGACCGGAGGTGCCAGGAGATCGTCCTGGAAAGAGTCGGAGAGGGCCGACTGTTCGTCTGAGAGAGCACCGGGCAGCAATCTTACTATTGCATCGGTTATTATTGCGGCAGGAAGTTCCCCGCCCGAAAGAACATAATCCCCGACAGAGATCTCCCGGGTTATCAGATGTTCTCTTATTCTCTGGTCAACACCTTTATAATGGCCTGCCAGAATGATAAGATTTTTTTTGAGCGACAGGAAATTGGCTGTTTTCTGAGTGAACTTCTCACCATCAGGCGAGGTATAAATGATCTCATCATACTCTCTTTCACTCTGAAGTTTTTCTATTGCTCTGAAGACTGGTTCTATCATCATAACCATTCCGGCACCTCCCCCGAAAGCATAATCATCAACCGATCTGTATTTGTCCTTTGTAAAATCCCTAAGGTTCAATATATTGATCTCAACCAGCCCTTTTTCTCTGGCTCTTTTCACAATGGATTGGTTCAGGGGGCTTTCAAGCAAATCCGGAAGAACGGTCAGTATATCTATTCTCATTTGTTGTATTATTTAACTCAAGTTGCCAGGTGCTGGTTCCTTGTTGCTGGTTAATTTCTGATTTATAGAGTAATAAATCATCTCGTCCATAATTCATTCCACTATTTAACAATAATTAATATATTCATCTTCAATCAAATAACAACTAGCAACCAGCAACTAGTAACTAGCAACTTAGATTATTTATTCAAAAATACAACAAATAATTTCAAATCGCTAAGTCAGGCAGAGAGCCCGTATTTGCCTTGCAGGTTCATTTGAAGGGAGTATATAACCGGTTGTTGTCTTGGATAATTATTCTGTCTTCAGGGACCTTGCCGGGTTCATAATTGCTGCCTGATATGCTTTGAAGCTTATCGTCACAAATGTTATTGCAATTGATATCAATGAAGCGATAAGCAGGAGCGGCCAGCCTACCTTTGTCCGGTATACGTAATTCTCCAGCCAGTTACTCATAAAATAGTATGCAAGAGGAACTGCAATTACTATTGCTATGGTAACCAGTATCAGAAAATTCTTGGATATCAGCCTGATAATAATACCTTCACTGGCGCCGAAAACTTTTCGTATGCCAACCTCCTTAGTCCGCTGTTCGACCATATAAGATGAGAGTCCGAACAATCCGAGGCAGGCAATCAGTATCGCCAGCACTGTAAACAGTGTAAAAATGAGCCCGCGCTTTTCATCAGCCTCAAACTGCCTGTTGAACCTTTCGGAGAGGAAAGTATATTCAAACGGCTGGTCAGGAAATACTTCCCTCCATTTGTTTCCTATGAAGCTGATGGTTTGCTCTGTATTATTCCCGCTAAGCTTAACATAAATAATATTGTTTCTTTCGCGGTAAACCAGCATGAGTGATTCAATTTCATTATACATGCCTGTCTGATGATAATCTTTCATCACTCCGATAACCCTTGCATTAATGGCGCTCCCGTCCCCGAGCTCGACCCTTTTTCCAATGGCTTCACTCCAACCAAGCCTGTTTGCCAGTGTTTCGTTCACAACAACGGCACTGAGTGTATCTGAAGGCATATCCTTCTGAAAATCACGACCATTGACTATTTGTATACCGAGCGCATCAACAAAATCATGATCCACAACGGCAAAGTTTATTCCCCTCTGAACCATACCCTGGTCTGTCTCCATACTGAAGATAACTTTACCGGAACCTTCTCCGACCGGTGTATTTGTTGATGTAACATATTTTATATCATTGTTTTCCATAAGAGCAAGTTTCAAAACAGGATATTTCCTGACCATGCCCTGGTTGAGCTGAAGAGTAAGAACGTTTTCCTGATTAAATCCCTGATCCATATTCTGTATTCTGGATTAACCGGCTTATCAAAATTAGAACATATTCTCTCACAGGTCAAAGTATTATTTAACAATTAACGGAACATTAACATACCCATGCCGGAAAGTTAATGCTGAATCTGTTCCGTCTGATAAAAGACATAATTTTTTCCGGGATGCAACAGAACAGATAAAAATCCGTCATTGGAGAGTCAAAAATATCTGACCATGATCAAAAATTCTTTCCGCCTGGCCTTTCGGAATATCTTGAGAAATAAGGGTTTTGCATTTTTTAATATAGCCGGTCTTGCAGTAGGTTTTACAGCATCATTACTGATCCTGCTGTGGGTTAAGGATGAAATGAGTTACGAAAATTTTAATCTGAATGCTGAAAATATCTACAGGGTTGAAGAGGATCAGTTTTATTCAGGGGAACGGTATCATGTAACAGTTACACCTCACCCAAGCGGGCCCGTCTGGAAAGAGAAGATACCGGAAATCAGGGAGCAGACCCGGATAAACCGTCTGCCAAAGATCCTTTTCAGGCAGGATGAGAAAGTATTTTTCGAATCATCAATAATTGCTGCTGATTCAGGTCTTTTTAATAATTTTACAATGCCGATGGTTCTCGGGGATCCCGCAACTTGCCTTAGGTCCCCTCACTCAATTGTACTGACTGAAAAACTGGCAGCAAAATATTTCGAAGAGATAAATCCAATCGGTAAAACTCTAACACTTGAAAATAAACTTCAGTTCACAGTAACCGGCGTGATGAAGGAGCTGCCAAAAAATTCGATGTTTACATTTGAGGGTGTAATTCCATATTCTTTTTTAAGGGAAATTGGAGCAATAAGTGATTCATGGGGCAATAATTCAATACTCACCTTTGTACTGCTTGAAAAGGGAGTTGAAATTGAGGCTGTTAACAGGAAACTGACCGATATCGTAATCGAATATCTTCCTCAAACAACAACAAAATATGTTCTTTTCCCCCTTTCCGATATCCACCTGCATTCACAGTTTGGCTATGAGATCACCAAAGGACCTGTAGTTGCAGTGTATTTATTCACTCTTATTGCTTTGTTTGTTCTTCTGATAGCATGTATCAATTTCATAAATCTTTCCACTGCAAAAGCTTCAGGCCGTTCAAAGGAAATAGGGATTAAGAAGGCAACAGGTGCAGGTCAGAAGAGTCTGATCATGCAGTTCATGGTTGAGTCACTATTTCTGGTTTTAATTGCTTTGTTATTAGCTTTAGTCCTTATGGGGTTATTGCTTCCCCTGTTCAATACTATTTCCGGCAAAAGTTTCATTCTGTCCGATCTCTTCCGGTTTAAGTTCATTCTAAGCATAATATTGGTTGGAGTTGTCGCAGGACTTATTTCAGGCATTTATCCTGCTCTATATCTTTCTTCGTTCCGGCCGGTATCTGTTTTAAGGGGTGAGCCCGCTTCCGAAAAGGGGAACGGAAGACTCCGCCAGATACTGGTAGTAATTCAGTTTACTCTTTCGATATTGATTGCAACTGCTGCA
>DIKJ01000102.1:3652-20018 GCA_002424525.1 Bacteroidales bacterium UBA5621
GTTCTGATAGGTACCTGTGCAATTGATTACGATTACCTTGAGACAATGAAGATGGAACTTGTTTCAGGCCGTGATTTTTCACGTGAATTTGTTTCTGATATGGCAATAGACACAACAGGTAATTTTCTTGTTAATGAGGAAGTTGTAAAGATCATGGGAGTTGATGACGCAGTAGGAAAAAGCTTCAGGTTTATGGGGCTAAACGGAAGGATCGTGGGTGTGTTAAAGAATTTTCATTTCAAAGGAGCTGACCAACCAATTGAACCGATAGCTTTCGCTTTAACAGGGCCCGACTATCTGAATTTCATGCTTGTCAGGCTTAAGCCTGGAAATACTCAGAGAGGTCTTAATGCTTTAGAAAAGGTATGGAATAGTGCCATCCCGGAATATCCATTTGAATATTTCTTTATCGACGAAGATTATGATAACCTTTTCAGAGCACAGCTTCGCCTGACCCGGTTATTAAAATACTTCACCATCCTGGCTGTTTTTATAGCGTGCCTCGGACTTTACGGATTGTCAGCTTATTCAGCGGCGAGAAGGACTAATGAGATCGGGATAAGAAAAGTTATGGGAGCAGGCACTCTGACCATACTCTTTTCAATGGTGAAGGAATTCCTGGTGCTCGTTCTTATTTCTCTCGTCATTGCTCTTCCGGCAGGTTGGATCATAGTCGCGAATCTTCTTAAACAGTTTGCTAACCGAGTGGAAATGAATATTTTTGTATTTGCCGGGATTGCAGCCGGGGCTTTGGTTGTTGCTCTGATGACTGTAATTTTCCAGGCATATAAGGCATCACTTGTAAATCCTTCAGAGGCACTTAAAATAGAATAAAATATAAATTTGTTAAATTAAAAAACCTGAATATGTTAGGCAATCTGTTCAAGTACAGTATCCGTTCTTTCAGAAGACAACGGTCATACATAATAATTAACATCCTTGGTCTGTCAATCGGTATAGCATGCAGTCTGCTGATAGCCCTGTATGTGATAAATGAAACCGGATATGACAAATTCAATGTAAAAAGAGACAGGATCTTCAGAATAGTGCTCAATGGAAAGATAGGAGGACAGGAAATAGTGGGAGCCTTTACCTGTGCTCCGATTGGCCCTACGATGAAAAGGGAGTTTCCTGAGATTGAGGACTTTGTGAGAATGCGGGGATGGGGTCCTATGGTCGTCGAGTATAAGGACCAGAAATTCACAGATGAGAATATTGTTGCTGCGGATTCATCATTTTTTAATTTCTTCTCTATCCCGCTTTTAAAAGGGGATATGACAAATCTGCTGAATTCCCCAAGAAAAGCAGTGATCACTGAATCGATGGCTAAGAAGATCTTCGGGGATGAAGATCCGATCGACAAAGCGATAAAGCTGGGTGATGATACAGCCAGATTTATAATAACTGGCCTTATGGCTGACGTCCCTGAAAAATCACATTTTAATGCTCATATCCTGGTCTCATTTGTTACAATGCCGGGTGCAAACAGTACTTTCTGGCTGAGCAACAGCTTCAGTACTTATCTCCTCCTCAAACCTAATACAAGCGCATCTGCAGTCTCAGAAAAGATACCGCCGATGCTGGTGACATATGTTGGACCCGAGTTGCAGAGACTGATGGGCATATCGATTGAAGATTTTGCCAATCAGGGAAACAAATACAATTATTTTCTTCAGAAACTTACTGATATTCATCTGGATCCTTCAATTCAGCAGGAGTTCAAACCTGCTGCCGAGCCGAAGTACCTTTATATCTTCGGATCCATTTCGATACTAATAGTACTTATTGCAGCGATTAATTTCATGAATCTGGCGACTGCACAGGCCACAAGAAGGGCAAAGGAGGTAGGGATCAAAAAAGTAGGAGGATCTACAAGGGGAATGCTGATTTCGCAATTCCTGTCCGAATCGTTTATCCTGGCATTCCTTGCCCTGATCCTGGCGCTTATCATCATATGGCTGACACTTCCCTATTTTAATAACCTGCTTGGAACCCAGCTTAAACTCAACCTTCTTTCACAATGGTATACGATCCCCGGATTGATCCTGTTCACGATAATTGCAGGTTTTCTCTCAGGAACATATCCTGCTTTCTTCCTTTCATCGTTCAATCCTGTTGAGGTGCTCAAGGGTAACGTAAAAGGAAGTATGAGGAATGGCGGCATAAGAAGGGTACTGGTGGTCTTCCAGTTTGCAGTGTCTGTTCTTTTAATTACAGCTACTTCGGTAATGTACAGGCAGATCTTTTTTATGCTTAACAAAGATGTGGGATTCAACAAGGAACAAATGCTTGTGATCAACAGAGCTCAGTCGCTTGAGAACAGGATTGAAGCATTTAAGACCACCGTCAGGGAGATTCCGGGTGTGATTAATATTTCGGCTTCGACATCTGTCCCCGGCAGGATCAATAACAATAACGGATACGGTATGGAAGGCAGGAAGGAAGAATCCTTCCTTATGGTGAGCGGTTGGGTGGATTATGATTTTATTGATACATACGGAATGACACTTGCTGAAGGAAGAGACTTCGATAAAACATTTACAACCGACCGCGATGCATGCATAATAAATGAAAATGCTGCCAGGGAGTTTGGAATCACCGATATTTCTAAAACCAGGTTCATTCTACCTACTTCAGAGTCAGGAGATTACAAATTTCTCCAGGTTATAGGGATCGTTAAGAACTTCAATTTTGAATCGCTCCGGAACCCGATCAGGCCACACATCTTTTTATGCAAGGGTGATGAGAATCTGTGGGGATATATTACAGTGAAACTCTCGGCACAGAACTATCAGAATTCAATTATGGAAATAGAGAGCAGATGGAAGCAATTCACCTCTAACGCTCCGATGCAGTACTACTTTATTGATGAAGATTTTGAGCAGATGTATCGTCAGGAAAAACAAAATGCACAACTTGCAGTGATATTTTCGATCCTCGCTATTTTCATAGCTGCCCTGGGGATGTTTGGACTTACTTCGTTTACAGTGGAACAACGCACAAAGGAAATAGGAGTAAGGAAAGCAATGGGTTCATCTGTAACCGGGATATATTTTGTAATTTCCAGGGAGATCATCACACTTGTCACCATCTCAGCCCTGATATCATGGCCAATTGTATATTTCATAGCAAAAAGATGGCTTGAGAACTTCTATTACAGGATTGATCCGGGGGTGTTCAGCTTCCTTATTGGCCTGTTCGTTGCACTTGGAATAGCGCTTGCAACTATTAGTTACCGGATACTTAAAGCCGCCTCCATCAACCCTGCTCAGTCACTTAAGTATGAATAACATTTAAAAGATCATGTTAAGGAACTACCTGCTTGTTACCTTCAGGAACTTACTGAAGAACAAGATTTTTACCCTGATTAATATTATCGGACTGGGAATAGCACTTTCTGTATGCATTGTCGCTTTTTTTAACCATATGTTCAATTATGAGTTTGACAGGACACATGAAAATTTCGACAAAATTTACAGGATAAACAGTTTCAGGGATATGCAGGGGCGGGAGCAGGAATATGGGTTGATCCCGGCTACTCTCGGACTGGAGATAGAAAAGGAGATCCCGGGAATTGAGAAATCAGCCAGATTGATCAGAACAGGGTCACCGGTCAGGAGAGGTGATGAAATACTTCCTGCCCAGATCTCTTATGTTGATCCTGAATTTCTTGAAATATTTACATTCCCGGCACTTCTTGGAGACAGGAAAGCTATTAACGATATGGGGAACGTTCTTATAAGCAAGACTATGGCAGAAAAGCTTTTCGGGGATGAATTTCCGATAGGGAAAACAGTATCGATTATCAATGATAAGAATAAGGAGTTTACCTATACAGTCGGTTCTGTATTTGCTGATTTACCTCAAAATTCGAGCTTCAGGATAGATATTCTTTCCAACTTCAATAATTTCCTGCTAATGTGGGAGACTAATGATGCAGATTGGAGATTATGGGTAAATGCTCATTTTATCATGCTCCGCGACAGGTCATTGATCAGCCCTGTTACACAGTCTCTAAGGAATTTCCTTCCTGTTCAGAACAGGGCAAGAGAGGATTTCAGGATCAACAGGTTTGCATTAATTCCTCTTAGGGAAGTCGGATCAAATTCGAGAAAAATATGGTCTTCCGGCCTTTTCCCTTCATTGCATCCGGCCGCCATCGTTGCCCCTCCTGTCATGGCGATTTTTATATTACTGATAGCATGCTTCAATTTTGCCAATACCTCTATAGCCACTTTCAGCAGGCGGCTTAAAGAGATAGGATTACGAAAGACTTTTGGAGGCCGGAGAAGTCAGCTGGTAAGTCAGTTCATGTTCGAAACGTTTATTATCTGCTTTCTGGCTATGATTGCCGGCATTGCCCTGGCAGGTTTCCTGGTTCCCGCATACAGTAGCCTCTGGGCATATATGTCAATCGAACTTACCTTTGGCAGGTATGTATTTTTCTGGATTTTCATCATTCTCCTCCTGGCGTTTACAGGGTTTCTTGCAGGGGTTTATCCGGCACTTTTTGTAAGCTCTTTCAGTCCTGTTACTGTAATGAAGGGCAATTCTTTGTTGAGGGGATCAGGTAAGTTTTCTCATATACTTCTTACGCTGCAGTTTACCATATCCGTAACAGCTCTTGTTATGGGGATAGTATTTGCAAGGAATGCAGAGTATCAGAAAACACTCGATCTTGGCTACGACAGGGATAAGGTGATTGTTGTACCCCTTCCTCCGGAACTTTTTTCTTCATTCAGAAATGAGATCATCAGCAACCCAAAGATCATTTCAGCCGAAGGCACCCAGAATCATATCGGATGGGGTTCTTACAGGAGACCGGTCAAGGATGCTGAAAAACAGCTGGAAGTTGATGTAATGGATATAGGGCCGGAATATGCTCAGACAATGGGACTCCGGCTTGTTGATGGCCGTTTTTTCGACAGGCAGAGGTCAGGCTTTGACCGTAGCAACAGATCTGTTCTGGTAAATCAGAAACTGGTAAATGATTTTGGATGGAAGGATCCTGTTGGCCGCTCAGTAACACTCTATGATACAACAAAGCTTACAGTTGTCGGAGTAGTCGAGGACTTTTATCTGAGCGGGCTGTGGGAAGAGATTGAACCTGCTATGCTGAGGCTGACACCGAACGATCAGTTTAATGTATTGGCCATAAGGGCAAACCGGGAAGATTTACCTGATGTCCTCGACTTTATCGGTTTAAAATGGAAAGGCATCACCACAAATTATGTTTTTGGAGGGAGATTCCAGGAAGATCTTCTTCAGGAAGAAAAAGATATCAACGGGAGTATAATGAAGGTCAATATCTTTTTAGCCATAACGGCAACCCTGTTATCACTTATCGGCATGTATAACCTGGTATCGCTCGATGTTATCAGACGCACGAAGGAGATGGGTATCAGGAAGATTCAGGGAGCCCCGGTACCGCTTCTGATGTTCCTTTCAGCCAGGAAATTCATTATAATTCTGGTAGTTGCGTCATTTCTCGGTTGTGCCGGAGGATACTTCATGTCAGTTGCTCTGCTTGACAGTATATGGGACTATTTTGTTGAAATTAAGGCAGGTATCCTTGCTTTTGCTGCATCAATAATGGTTGTGGCAACAATACTTACAATTGTCTTTAAGATCACAAAGGCTGTATTAAGGAATCCAGTCGATTCTCTAAGGTACGAATAGCAGCAGAAACATCAAACCTGACGTCTCTGTTATTCGCATAAACCGGACCTGTTTACGGTTAATACATTTTATTGATTAATTGTCCGAATTCGTCCCGTTTTTTAAGAGGGAAACTGAGACATCTGCCGTCGCGCGTGACAACATTTAATCCTTTGACGGAAAATAATCCCTTACTGAAATAAATTACTTCAAGTATGTTATCGAATAGAATTTCCAGATTGAATTTCTCCATTTCTTCTTTCAGCGCCTTGAAATAGATCCTCTGGCTGGTTACTATAAATTTACCTTCAATTGTATTCCCTTCAATAACCTGACTGGTGTCGCCGGCCTTCAGGACAACTTCATTTGCATTTAATTTTACTGTCATGGCTTTAAGAATAATTGGTACCTTGTTCTGCAAATCCCCTTTTCATGCTTTCAGTTTTGCTATAAAGACGATCAGCAGCGAAATTTGTTGCAAGCCGTCTGTGATATTTTTTTCATTATTTACATGTCATGAAAAATACAACCGCAAGGTGTCTAATTATTTGACAGAATATTTATAAATTTGCTCCGCGTTATAATCCCGGTATGATTAAAGGAACCTTGCTGATAGCCGACAGGAACAAGGGTGATCAGAATGCCCTGAAACAGATGCTTCAACATGAAGTTGACAAGATCATTGCCGTCACGGATCCCAACCGGATACATGAGGTGCTGGATAGGGAGGAGGTGGACATCGTGTTTCTTGAAATGAATTTTCGTGCTGACATAAACTCAGGTAATGAAGGTTTTTTCTGGATGAAGGAGATTTTCAAGTCGGATCCGAGTATCAGTGTTATTATGGTCACAACTGATGTGAATATTGAACTTGCAGTCAGGTCCATCCGTGAAGGAGCGGTCGATTTTATCCTGAAACCCTGGGACAGAAGCAAGCTGATAGCCTCGGTAAATACAGCATGGAAACTAAGAACGTCACGGCAGGAAGCGATAAACCTCAGGAAGGATAACCAGTTTCTGAAAAAGGAGATCAACAGGCGAAGGGAGAGGATAATACTGGGTGCCTCGCCGACAATGATCAACGTTATCAACATCGTCAGAAAAGTAGCCGGGACAGATGCCAATGTCCTGATAACAGGCGAGAATGGGACCGGGAAGGAACTGGTTGCCAGGGAGATTCATAATCTTTCAAAAAGGGCAGGGGAGCTTATGATCAGTGTTGATATGGGTTCAATAAGCGAAACCCTTTTTGAGTCTGAACTGTTTGGCCATGTCAGGGGGGCTTTTACAGATGCAAGGGAGGACAGGGAAGGCAAATTCGAGCAGGCACAGAAAGGGACACTATTCCTTGATGAGATAGGGAACCTCTCACTGCAGTCACAATCAAAACTGCTGAGCGTTCTGCAAAGAAGATATGTTGTAAGAGTGGGTTCGAATAAGGAAATACCTGTAGATATTCGTTTAATCTTTGCTACGAATCACAACCTCTTTAAAATGGTAAGCGAGGGGAAATTCCGGGAGGACCTTCTTTACAGGATTAACACAATTGTCATAGAAGTTCCACCCTTACGCGACAGGGTGGATGATATTCCGATCCTGGCAAATCATTTCCTGAAGGTCAACTCTGAAAGATATGGCAGAGGGCAGATGAAGATCAGCACACCTGCTCTTGAGAAACTGGCCAATCATGACTGGCCGGGAAATGTAAGGGAGCTACAGCATTCAGTTGAAAAGGCAGTTATTCTGTCTGATTCACCAGTTTTAAAACCTTCCGATTTTGTATTCAGTGCGCCGGCCCGGATCCTTCCACATAATGAGATGACACTGGTGGAGATGGAAAAACGGTTGATCATCGACAGCATGCGGAGGTATGGCAATAACATGAGCATTATTGCCGGTAAAATGGGAATTACCCGGCAAACCCTGTACAACAAAATCAGAAAATACGGTATATGATAAATAAAAAGACGCTGCACGCAGCGTCTTTTCATGATCACAACAGGTCCGTGTATTTGTAGCTTCTAGTCAACAACCTGACCGTCAAATAGATTGACTATTCTGTGGGCGTATCCTGCATCCCTCTCGGAGTGGGTTACCATTATGATTGTTGTCCCTTCCTTATTAAGCTCTGAAAGGAGGTTGATAACCTCAATACCGTTTTTTGAATCTAGGTTACCTGTTGGTTCGTCAGCGAGAATAAGTTTTGGGTTTGCCACTACAGCACGGGCGATGGCAACTCTTTGCTGCTGGCCACCTGACAGTTGCTGGGGAAAATGTTTCGCCCTGTGTCCGATTTTCATTCTCGCCAGTACATCTTCCACACTTTTCTTCCTCTCTCCTGATTTCATCTTGAGATAGATAAGGGGGAGTTCAACATTCTCATAGACTGTGAGTTCATCTATAAGATTAAAGCTCTGAAAGACGAAACCAATGTTTCCTTTCCGGAATATTGTTCTGTCGCGTTCCTTCAGGTTTGCAACCTCTGTCCCGTTAAAAACATAGCTCCCGGAGGTTGGATTATCGAGTAAGCCAAGAATATTGAGAAGAGTCGATTTTCCGCATCCCGAAGGACCCATCACGGCAACATATTCTCCCTCGTTGACTGTCATGGTAACTTTATTGAGAGCGGTGGTCTCAACCTCCTCGGTCCTGAAAACCTTTGTTAATTCATTTGTTTTGATCATGATCTTGATTATTAAGGATTATTTACTGTTTCTCAGTATCAGTCTTTCATTTTTACCGAAGGTTTCGTAGCCTGATATTATTACCTTCTCACCCGGTTGGAGGCCTTCGAGAACTTCATAAAATTTTGGATTTTTCCTTCCTATTGAGATATTGCGTCTGGTGGCAATTGATTCCGCAGGATCAAGGACAAATATCCACCTTCCTCCTGTCTCCTGGAAGAATCCTCCTATCGGAACCAGGACAGATACTTTTGGTTGTCCAAGCTGGAGACTGATATAATATGTTTGCCCCGTCCGGATATTCTCAGGCATATTATTCTGGAAAATCATATCAATCTTAAATGTTCCGTTTCGCACCTCCGGATAGACCCTCCTGACAACAAGATCAAATTCACTGCCCTGTCTGTCGAGCTTTGCCGTCAGCTGGGTTCTTACCCTGTCGATATAGTGTTCGTCTATCTGGGCTGTGACCTTATATGAAGTCAGAACATTTATCTGTCCCATATTGGCTCCCCGTGAGATTGACTGGCCGATTTCAGGTACGAGGAGACCCAATTGTCCGTCAACAGTTGCCTTGACATTCAGGTTCTCCACCCTTTGCCTTACGAGTGCAAGATTCTTACGCATGTTTTCAAGATTAGCTTTCAGAGTTTCGACCTGTACTGAGCGGAACAGCGAATCGGCCTTCTGCCTTTCAGTAAAGAGCTCCTGGGAACTACGGGCCATATCGAGGTCCTCTTTGGAACGGATGAACTCTTCCTTCGAGATGAGGTTGTCTTTGATCAAAGCCTCATTTTGCCTGTAGATACGCGATTTTCTTTCAATATCATACCTGAGACTGATAAGCTCCTTCTTTATCGCAATCCTTTCCTGCTCCATGGTTACCTGGGTATTTCTCAGGAAGTTCTCCTTCTCGGCAAGCTGGGCTTCACTGTCAAGGATATTCAGATAAAGATCCGGATTGCTCAGCCTTAATATGATATCGCCTTTTTTAACCATCGAACCCTCTTCGATAAGGATCTCTTCAACACGTCCGCCCTCCTGTGCATCAAGAAAGATTATGCTGATGGGTTCAACCGTTCCGGGAACAGTTATGTAATCATTGAACTGGCCTTCGGTAATAGTCTCAATGATAAGTTTCTCCTTGTCAACCCTGTATGTTGAGGTACGGTCGGTAAAGAAAGCCATGTAGAAAAGCACGATTATTGCCAGGCCGATGCCGATATATCCTATATGTTTCTTCTGAATGCCTTTTTTCTTTGGAATAGGCTTATCCATATTGTCAATGGGAGTATCCATTTCAATTCTTATTAAGATTAGTTATTTATTACTGCTTCATATTCACCAGTGGAATAAAACTCTATTGTAAGTCTTCTTATCAGCAACTGAAGCCTTGTGCGTAAAGCCTCTGTTTCAGCCCTGAAAAGGGTGGTAATAGCTGCGGAATAATCTGTTACATCAACAAGCCCGGCTTCAAATTTCTTTTCTACTGCTTCAAACGATTTTCTGTTATACTCAAGATTGGCAACAGCGGCCGTATATTCATCCTTTCCCCGGTTAAAGTCGAGGCAGGCATTTTCGATCTCTGTATATAAACTATTCTTCTCCAGTTCAAGTCTCAGACTGGCATCGTCCCTTCTTATTCTTGCCAGTTTTACATTTCTGCTACCTGAGTAATTGTTAAATATTGGGACGTTTAGTGAAAGAAACAGAGCCTGGCTGTTATTGTTTTTTAATTGTGTGGAATAAGAATCCTGATCGGGGACTCCTTCACTTATTACTTTATAATATCCGGTAAATAGTGCTCCGCCAACTGAAAGTCGTGGTGCAAGGTAGCCTTTTGATACTGACACCTGCCTTCTTGCTGCCATCAATTCGTAATTGATCGCTTTCAGGCGCGGAAGAGTCTCAGATGCTATGTTATAGACACTGTCAGTGTCAAAGCTCCTGTCGGTAATAAAGGTATTTTCAAGTTCAGGCATCAGAATATCGAACTCTGTTCCGGGCTCAAGCTGGAGCATCTGCTTAAGAGTTGTTACAGCCTGACTGGTGGAATTCCTTGCTATGGTATAAGAAAGCCTGTCTTCGGAGACCCTGCTTTCCATCTCAAACTGCCTCGAAACAGATTCTCTCCCGGTTTCAACGGTCTTCTGAATTCTGAAAAGTTGTTTCTCCGAAAGATCCAGTTGCATTTTTGCCGCATTTTCGAGCCCCCTGGCATAAAGCACCTGGTAATATGCCCCCAGGATATTAATAATGAGAGTGTTCCTGGTTACTTTGTCAGTTTCCAGCCCGGCTTTTACCATAAATTTGTTTGCGGAGATTGTATTAAGGGTGGCAAAACCATTAAAAAGCTGAATAGTTGAGCTCAGGGAGAATGAATTGCTTAAGTTCTGCTTGAACGTTATCAGGTTTGTTACCGGGTCTATTGACCTTCCAAACCCTAAACGGGCATCAGAACCAAAGTTAAGGGAAGGCAAAATATCCATCTTTGCCTTCAGAAGATTAACTTCAGCTGCTTCTGTCTGAAGCATCTGTCTTTGAAGTCCGATATTATTTGCCACAGCATAATCTATACACTCCTCAAGTGTCCATATTTTAGCCTGAGCAGAAATGTCATGAGGGGTCAGGAAAAATAAAAATATCGCTATCCGGATTATAATTTTCATTTCTCAGTTAAAGTTTCTTAATAATAAAACAAATGATATGCCGAACTTGTAAATATCACAAATTCAGATATATAAATAATGATGTCAATTAAGTAAATGTAAAATAGTTAGACAGTATAGTGTATGATAACATTACACTGAACTGCTAATTTTTTCACCTTGCTTTCATACGTGGTTTTAAGGGAACTTACATTCCTCCCTGGATGCTCTTCAGGGAGTAGTGATTGTCTGATTCAGATCCAGGACACTCTTACGGATCCAGTTTACGATGAGGAAGTCGAAATTTACACGGTCTCCGGTTTCGGTATCCACCGGCACATGTCCCATGCGGGGGATGATTGCGATATTATAACTTTCGTTTCCGCTCAATGACATGTAATGGACTATATTCCTGACACTCGCTTCTGTCGGCACAACCCTGTCGATCTCACCGAAAATTGCCAGCCATTTTTTCCTGAAACGGCCGAGTTCAGTCAGATAGTCGTTACCCAATGAGTTCCATGTAGGCAGGATAACACTGAATGCAGGGATACTATCCATCTCCTGTTTAGTGTACGGCAGAATATCCCGATCGAATTTTTCCCTCGCTTCAGCGATCTCTTTATTCACTTTTTCATGCTCTGAGGGATCGTTCCCTGCCCAGGCGCGGAAAGACTTTTCCCATAATGGTCTCACCAGCATAGCTATTGAGTCACTTATCACACCCTGATCGGTCATGCCGTTAAGCTGTGCATTAAGGCGGTCTTCGATGGGGGTAACCACAGTACCTGCCTGACTGACTACGAATGAGAATACGGGAAAACGGCTGGCAGCCATTACCGCTACTCTGCCTCCTTCGCTTGCGCCCATTACACCGATCATTTCAGGATCGATCCTTTTATGCCCTGAAAGGATAATCCCGCAGTTACCTGCATCGGTAATATAATCATTATAGGTCGTATTGACGTATATACCTTCCGATTCCCCGGTCCCCCTCTTGTCATGGACAAATGCCGCTATACCACAGTGGGCAAGTATGGGGGCCATGAAGTCCGAAAATGATTTGATTGACCGTGACCCGTCGCCTCCGCCATTTGACAGTACAACAAGTGGACATTTTTCATTCCCGCGTGGAAGATAGAGCCACCCGTGGATCAGAAATCCCTCGCCGGGTACTTTTATCACTTCAACCGTAAAAGTGCTGTCGGCTATGAATCCCCCTTTTCTGTCAGGTTTCCTTAAAGGACCTGAAAGAGAGGTCCGGTATTCACCCAGGCAGGCAGGTTTTGTCATCATCTGCTCAAGCTCAACCTGAGAATATACAAAAGACTTTTCTTCTCCGATTCTCGGACTATTCTGAGCATTAGTACATGCAGAAAGCATCATGTATGCCGTAAAACATAATATTTCCAACAGACTGGGGAAGGTAATTTTCATTATCATTTCTTTCTTATCCTGGTATTTGTTTTGTTGGTTCATACTTAATATTTGCTCTTTTAAGATAATCCTGCAAAGGCTCAAGTCCTATCTCTTTTCTCCATTCATCGACTCTGGTCTCATCCTCGAGGGGATAAAGCTCATTTGTCCTGCCTTTCTCTGGGTCAAGATAGTGATGGGTGCCAAATCTCTGCGGTAGATTCTGATTCATTCTCATCCTGTCGAACATCAGTGCATACTGCTGCCAGCTGCCTTCGTTCTCGCGACAGGCAGACTCGAACATTTTGATATATTTCTCCTGGGCTTCGGCGTTTGAATGCTGAAGAACAAAGAATGCGGCCCCTGCAGCTTCACTGCCGACCAGGGATTTTTTAGGCCATCCCTTCGATTCAAGCAGAAGCTGTAACTCGGCCAGGTTCTCTTCATTTATCATGGTTTGGAGTCGTCTGAGCGCGGTTACTACCGGGGAGTCAGGCCCCAGATTTCTGACTGCAATGCCGGTTTCATAAAAATCCGACTGATCCAAGCATAATAGCCTCCACAGAGATTTTGCATAGGCAATATCCATTATGCTGTTGCCTGTTTTTCTGCTTATGGATGAGATAAGCTCATTCTCAAAATCCTCCCAGCCTGCCGATTCCCTGACTAACAGCAGATCCGGATCGGTGAGAATGGCAACTGAGGGTTCAAGTTTCACTGCCAGATATAAATACCTGAGCGAGCTGTCTGCCTGCCCTGCAAGTGAGAGTGCACATGCAAAATTATAGATGAAATTCCTGTCGTTCCTGCTCTCAGGATACATTTTTTTATACTCGGCAATGGCAGGTTTTATGCAGCCGGTCTGGAGCAGACTGTCGGCTCTGTTCAAATGCACAGATGCAGGAGGAGGGGGTGGCGGAGGGGGAGCTGGTACCTGATTCTGAGATTCGGCTATGGACGGAATAAGCAGAATAGATGATAGCAGTAAAACCCTGATTGTTTTAATAATTTCCCTGGGAATTTCATTTAAATTACCTTTTAAATGTCTAAAGATGTTTGAATTATGCATACAGGTTGAATATTATTACTACAAGGTAAGCTCCAGATATTAAAATCCACAATAAATTCTACAGAATGCAGGAATCAAGCTACGAAATGCTGAATTCAGCTTAGCAGAGCAAGAATCTTTTCAAGTGAAGGAAATTTTGGCGTTATTTGCTCAAAAATGAGTAGGTAATGGATTGCAGGGAGAACTGCGGAGCCTGTTGCATTGTTGTTTCGATTTCGTCACCCATACCGGGGATGCCGGATGGAAAGCCCGCCGGGGTGAGGTGTATTCATCTTCTTGAGGATTACAGGTGTGCACTTTACGGAAACCCATCAAGGCCAAAGGTATGTTCGTATTTTCAGGCTGAAGAAGAATTTTGCGGCACTAACAGGGAAGAGGCGATGAAAATATTATGGTCACTCTCTGAATGAAGGTCTTGCAGTCCCCAGGTCTTGCCAGTCTTGCCGGTCCTCCTGCACGACTTGCACGACTTGCACGACTTGCACGACCTGCACGACTTGCACGACAATTACTTGTCCGAGCTGTATACCACCTTTCCCCCGACAATCGTGTAATCCACCTTTGTTTTCATGATTTCAGTCTCGGGGATGGTCAGCAGGTCTTTGTCAACAATTACGATATCAGCCAGATACCCGGTTTTTATCATCCCTTTGCGATCCTCCATGAACTGTGCATATGCGGACCCCAGGGTGTAATATTTGATTGCTTCTTCCATGGTCAGTTTTTGTTCCGGGAACCATCCGTCACCCTCTTCACCCAGCCTGTCCTTCCTGGTTACAGCAGCATAGAGGCCCTCCATCGGGTTGAGCGGCTCAACCTGGTAGTCGGTCCCAAAAGCCAGGACTGATCCGGCATCAATGAGAGTTCTCCAGGCATATGCACCTTTGCATCTCTCAATACCGACACGCTTTTCATAGAACCTCTTATCTGTTATGCAATGTGTGGGCTGCATTGACGGTATAACACCAAGCTGTGCAAACCTGGGTATATCCGTCATTGTAAGGGTTTGTGCATGTTCACTGCGGTGCCTGCTGTCTCGGCTGCCATTCACCTGCTGTGCTTTTTCGAATGCATTAAGGGTCCAGTTATTGCCTTTGTCACCTATTGAGTGCACCCCTATCTGAAATCCGAGTTTATCAGCCGCAACAACCATTTGTTCAAATTCTTCATAGGGCATCATGGCCAGACCTGATGAAGCGGGATTGTCGGCAAAGGGGTCGAACATCAACGCAGTTCCCGAGCCGATCGTTCCGTCAATGAAGGCTTTCAGGTATCCAAACCTGATCCAGTTTCCTTCAGGAGAGTATTTATCGGCGGCCTCCAGGTACTCTTTAAGCCGGACAGGATCTCCTGTAAGAGTTTTTCCGATATCTATTCTGCTCGTAAGCAGGCCTTCTTCCTTTAACTGCTCATACATTCCAAAGTTTGCGTTTCCCGGGACCTGTATGCTTGTCACGCCATATTCCCTGGCCTCTTTAAGGGCAAGGAGATATCCGTTACGGCTTCTTTCAGCTTCTTCCTCAGGTGTTCTCTGTGCCCTTACAGCTCCTGTCCTGACAAGATTCTCGGCGGTCTCTTTCAGAATCCCGGTAGGTTCACCTGTTACCGGGTCTCTCATTATCTCACCTCCGAAAGGATCAGGCGTCTCTCTGGTAATTCCTGAATTTCTCAGAACATAACTGTTTACCAGGACAGAATGTCCGTCGGCCCTGCTTAGAACAACGGGATTATCCGGGGACACCGCATCAATCAGTTCCTTTGTCGGCCATTGTCTGTCGATGAACATTTCGTGCTCCCAGTGACCCCCTCTTATCAGTTCCCCGGGTCTTGACCTGGCCACCTGGGCCTTCACTTTCTCTGTAAAAACTGATGGATCGGTAGTGTATCTTAATTCAATATAATCGGGATCCAGTGGTCCGAAATGCACATGAGCGTCATTGAAGCCGGGGATAACAAGCCTTCCCCGGGCATCAATTACTTTCGTCACACCCTTTTCGGTCATTCCTGATATCTTCTTCGAAGAACCAACTGCAATGATTTTTTCACCTTTAACAGCTATGGCTTCGGCCCGGGGATCTGAACCGTCAATAGTCAGAACCTTGCCGTTAATTATGACGAGGTCGGCTTTTTCATTTTGATTACAGGATGTGGTAAGTATCATGACTGATGCAGATAATATTGTTAGCAGTTTCATCATGGCAGGTTTAGTTGTATAAATTGAAGTAAAGATATAAATTCACAGCAATTTTGAGGTTCTTAAACTTTTAACAACGAAGAGAAATGAGAGAATCGCTTTTAACAGGAATATGCTTTATCCTCCTGATCAGCCAGGGTTGCACACGAGAATCTGTACCGTGGGAAGGAGGGAATCACATCCGCCCATACACAGGCAACCCTTTCTACTGGCAGTATAAAAGTAAGCCTGTACTCCTTCTGGGAGCCACCGGTAATGATAATCTGTTTCAGAATGAAAACCTGCTGACACACCTTGACAGTCTGAAAGCGGCAGTGGGCAACTATGTCCGTAATACGATGAGCGACAGGGATCCGGCTGATCTGCATGCATTTGGCTTAACTCCCGGGGGAAAATATGATCTTAACACCTGGAACGATGAATATTGGGGCCGTTTTGAAAACCTTTTAAAACTTGCACGGGAACGGGACATTATTGTGCAGATTGAAATATGGGACAGGTTCGATCACTCGCGCGATCCATGGAAAACCGATCCGTTTAATCCGGCGAATACCGTAAGTTACTCTTTTGAGGAGACGGGACTCGATTCGGTTTATCCACTTCATCCCGGATCAAATGTCCAACCGTTCTTCTTTTCGGTTCCTGAACTTGACAACAACATTATCCTTCTGGAATATCAGAAAAAGTTTGTGGAGAA
>DIKJ01000102.1:20081-31374 GCA_002424525.1 Bacteroidales bacterium UBA5621
GTCAAATCAGTCGCCGGGGAGAAAGATATCTATATAACACAGATGTGGGATAACTGGGATGTTAAAACAGCTACTCACAAACGTACGCTTGATCATCCCGCCCGTTATAGGTTTATTGACATATCCCAGAACAGCCAGCTGGCAGGTCCGGTTAACTGGAGCAATGCCCAATATGTATTTGATTATATTAAAGATAAGCCACGTCCGGTAAACAGCACGAAGATTTATGGCAGCGACAGTGGCAGCTGGCTGGACAGGGGTATCACGACGGAGCATGCAATTAATACATTTTTCCGCAACATAACCGGTGGTTTTGCATCCAGCAGGTTTCACAGACCTCCCTCAGGTCTTGGTCTCAGTGAAATTTCAATTAACTGCATTAAAACTGTCAGGGACATTGAGAAGATCACAAAAATGTGGGAAATGAAACCTTCGATGCATCTTATCGGGGTTGAGGAGGGTGGAGAGGCTTATCTTTCAGCCCGGGAAGGGATTTGTTACATTCTCTATTTTGTCACTGACTGCAATGTCAGGCTTGACTTAAAAGAACATGATAAGCGATTCAGAATTATGTCTGCGGATGTTGAAAAAGCGGAATGGGAGAAAAAGGAATCCGTCAGGGGAGGTTCGGTTGTGGAACTAAATGGAAAGAAGAGATCTGTTATTGTTTTATACAAATAGGCATACTGTTATGAATATTGCACTGATTGGTTACGGCCGCATGGGCCATGAGATTGAGGAGGCAGCCCTTAAGAGGGGGCATGTGATAAAGATTATTATTGATGAAATAAATACTGCTGACCTTAAACCACTGAATTTTAAGGAAGTTGATGTGGCGATAGAGTTTTCTGTCCCTGGTTCGGCTTTCAGAAATATAACGAAGTGTCTTGAAATGCGGATCTCTGTCGTTTCAGGCACAACAGGCTGGTTGCACGATTACGAGAAAATTGCCGGGATTTGCAGGAAGAATGAGACCTCCTTTATCCATTCGTCAAATTTCAGCTTAGGTGTAAACATTCTGTTCCGTCTGAACAACATTCTTGCCGGATTAATGGAGCATTATCCAAATTATACTCCGTTCATTGAAGAGATCCATCACGTCAAAAAGCTCGATGCGCCCAGCGGAACCGCTATAAACCTGGCAAACGCAATAACCAGCCGTCACAAAGGTTATAAGGGATGGACACCGGAGAGCGGAGGCCCTGGAAACATGGTGCACATAAACTCAGTAAGGGAAGGGAGTGTCCCCGGGACGCACGTCATAACCTGGAATTCGGAAATTGACAACATCAGCCTCCGTCATGAAGCCCGAAGCAGACAGGGTTTTGCGCTGGGGGCAGTGATTGCCGCTGAGTTTATCTCCGTCAGGAAAGGGGTCTTCACCATGGACGATGTGCTTGGATTCTGATTATTATTCTTACTTTTGCAACTTCATAATTATTGTTATATCATGTTTGAATCTTTTGACAGAAGACACCTCAGATTTGCAGTAGCAACAGTTCTTTATCTTTTGCTGGTGATCTGGATCGGCAGTTTCTGGCTTCTTCTGGGTATTCCGGTTCTTTTCGATATTTATGTCTCCGGGAAAGTTAACTGGACCTTCTGGAAGAAACGCTCCGGCACCAACAGTACTATAATTGAATGGCTTGATGCTCTGATATTTGCCGTGATAGCAGTCACACTTATAAATATTTTTCTGTTTCAGAACTACCGGATCCCAACCGGATCGATGGAGAAATCATTACTCATAGGCGACCATCTCTTTGTCAGCAAGATGGCTTACGGCCCGCGGTTGCCCAATACACCGATAGCTTTTCCTTTTACCCAGCATACTATGCCGCTGATCGGAGGGAAATCGTGGTCCGGCTTAATACAGTGGGATTATAAACGGCTTGCCGGGTTCGGGGACGTGAAGAATAACGATCCGATAGTTTTCAATTTTCCTGCAGGAGATACTGTTGTGCTCGAGGAGCAGGAGACAAGCTACTATGAAATTCTCAGAAGGAAAGCCCGGGAGCTGAGGGACAGAGACAGCTACGGGAATAGCCGCGTCCAGCCTTATGAGAATTACCTCAGGCTCGCACGCAGGGAAATCTGGGACAGATTCAATATTGTTTACCGGCCTGTCGACAAAAGGGACAATTATGTCAAGAGATGTATTGCTGTTCCCGGTGATACGGTTACTATAAGGATGGGAGTCATATTCGTGAACGGGGCTCAACTTGAAGAGCACGAAAGCCAGCAGACCACCTATGTGGTTGGCACGAACGGGAGTACCATAAATCCAAAAGCGTTTGAGAGGCTTAGTGTATCCAGGGCCGATCAGACTATGATTTCCGGGTCAGCATATATTCTCCCTCTTACCAGGAACAGCGCAAACACCATTTCAAAATTCTCAAATGTAAGGGAAGTAACACCGATTTTTGCGAGGGAAGGAGAATATGCCCCGCATATCTTTCCCCACAGCGGGGCGTACAGATGGAATGAAGATAACTTCGGCCCCTTGTGGATACCTGCCAGGGGTGTTTCGGTCAGGATCGATACATCAAACCTTTGCCTTTATGAGAGGATTATCGATGTATATGAGGATAACACCCTCAGGGTGGAGGGAAGCACCATATTCATAAACGATATACCTTCCGATTCTTATACCTTTAAACTGGATTATTACTGGATGATGGGTGATAACAGGCATAATTCCGCCGATTCGCGATACTGGGGTTTTGTGCCCGAAGATCATGTAGTAGGAAAACCAAAATTTATCTGGCTGTCGCTCGACAAAGAAGCATCCGGCCTGAAGAAGATCAGGCTGAAACGGATGTTTATGAAAATCAGGTGAATTGCTACTTAACCTTCTCGACAATAGCTTTAAAAGCCTCGGGATGGTTCATTGCCAGATCTGCCAGTGTTTTTCTGTTGAGCTCAATGCCTTGCTTATCAAGCTTCCCGATAAATTCTGAATAACTCATATCATACTGGCGCACACCGGCATTAATCCTTTGTATCCACAGTGATCTGAATGCTCCCTTCTTTTTCTTCCTGTCGCGGTAGGCATAACCCAGGCCTTTATCGAGAGTGTTCTTTGCTACTGTAAATACATTTCTTCTTGAGAGGAAGTTCCCTTTTGTCTGTTTAAGGACCTTTTTTCTTCTGGCCCTTGATGCTACTGAATTTACGGATCTTGGCATTACTTAATTTTTGTGAATGTCAGCGTTCCTCTTACGGACTCTTAACAGCTGAACAATCTGTTTAACATAATTTATGTTTGTCAAAGCTGACAATACTACTTGATCGCCAGGAGAAGTTTGATATTTTTCTCATCAGCTTTGTCAACCTGCCCGAAATAGGTAAGATTCCTTTTTCGCTTGGTTGATTTTTTGGTAAGTATATGGCTTTTATATGCATGCTTACGCTTGATCTTTCCTGACCCGGTGAGGGTGAACCTTTTTTTTGCACCGGGATTTGTTTTCATTTTTGGCATCTCTATATCCTCAAAGTAAATTATTACATCTATTTTTTCTTTTTTGGCGCGAAGGAAATGATCATCCTCTTTCCTTCGAGCCTGGGAAGCTGTTCCACCTTCCCGTATTCTTCAAGGTCGCTGGCGAAGCGCAACAGAAGCACTTCCCCCTTTTCCTTGAATAATATCGACCTTCCTTTAAAGAACACATAAGCTCTTACTTTTGCCCCTTCTTCCAGAAATCTGATTGCATGCCGGAGCTTAAAGTTATAATCGTGATCATCAGTATTCGGACCAAACCTTATTTCCTTAACGACTATTTTTGTCGTTTTTGCCTTGATCTCCTTCTGTTTCTTTTTCTGCTGATAAAGAAACTTCTGATAATCAACTATCTTACATACCGGAGGATCAGCATTGGGTGAGATTTCCACCAGGTCGAGTTCCATTCTGTCTGCGAGACTCAGTGCTTCCTGGAGACTCATTACGTTCGCTTCTATGTTTTCACCGACAACTCTGACCACTTTTGCTGTAATCCGGTTGTTGATCCTGTGAGCCGGTTGGGTATTAGTACCCCAGCTTCGCCTTACTGTAACGGCTATAACTCTGTCCTCCTACTTTTTGTTAATACTAAAACTTCAAAATATGCAATCAATATGCGATCTCGTTTTCTATTTCCCTCCTGATAAAACTCACAAATTCTTCAACTTTCATACTTCCCCTGTCGCCTTCTCCCTGCTTCCGGACAGCAACCGTTCCGTTCTCAACCTCTTTTTCACCTATTACCAGAAGGTATGGGATCCTCTTTAATTCATTATCCCTGATCTTCTTACCTATCTTTTCATTACGGTCGTCAATCAAGGTGCAAATATCGGAATTATTTAGAATATCCAAAACATTTGCCGCATAATCATTGAATTTTTCACTTATCGGGAGCACGACAGCCTTTTCGGGTGCCAGCCAAAGGGGAAACTTACCGGCGGTGTTCTCAATAAGTACGGCAACAAACCGTTCAAGGGATCCGAAAACAGTTCTGTGGATCATCACCGGCTGGTGTTTCTGGTTGTCACTGCCATTATAGGTAAGGTCGAACCGTTCAGGAAGGTTATAATCAACCTGGATCGTTCCCAGCTGCCATTTTCTGCCAATAGCATCCCTGACCATAAAATCCAGCTTCGGGCCGTAAAATGCTGCTTCACCCGGAACAACAGTGGTCTTCAGGTTCTTTTCGCGGGCGGCAACGATAATATCCTCCTCAGCCTTTTCCCAGTTTTCGTCCGATCCTATATATTTCTGCTTGTTACCAGGATCCCTGAGAGAGATCTGGGCAGTGAAATCATTAAAGTTCAGTATTTTAAAAATATAAAGTATAAGATCGATTATACTTTTGAATTCTTCCCTCAGCTGATCGGGGCGGCAGAAATGGTGCGCATCATCCTGGGTAAAGCTTCTGACCCGTGTAAGTCCGTGAAGCTCACCGCTCTGTTCATACCGGTAAACTGTCCCGAATTCTGCCATTCTTAAGGGAAGGTCGCGGTATGAGTGCTGTGTGGAATTATATATTTCGCAATGATGCGGGCAGTTCATGGGTTTCAGCATGAACTGTTCACCTTCCTGGGGTGTCGACATGGGCTGAAACGAGTCGGCACCATATTTCTCATAGTGCCCCGACAGCTTATACAATTCAACATTTCCGATGTGAGGTGTTGTAACTATCTTATAACCTCTTCTCCTGAGTATTGCCGTTAGAAAACTGATAAGGTTCTGTCTGATGTCCGAACCTTTCGGAAGCCACAGCGGAAGCCCCATCCCGACCCTCGGTGAAAAGGTGAACAATTCAAGTTCCTTCCCGATCTTTCGGTGATCTCTCCTTTTTGCTTCCTCGAGGAGGATAAGGTACTCGTCGAGCATTTTTTGCTTCGGATATGTTATACCGTAGATGCGTGTCAGCATCTTCCGTTTCTCATTCCCCCTCCAGTAAGCACCGGCAACGCTAAGCAGCTTGATTGCCTTAATGGGTTCGGTTGAAGGCAGATGCGGTCCGCGGCAAAGATCGGTAAATCCACCCTGGGTATAGAGCGATATTGTTCCGTCTTCCAGCTCACTTATCAGCTCTGTCTTGTATTCATCACCTTTTTCAGAAAAAACTGTTATTGCCTCAGTTTTGGAAACTTCGCGTCGGTTGTAGGATAGATTTCTGGCGGCAATCTCCTTCATCTTATTCTCAATAACCGGAAGATCGGCATCTGTAATGGTGCGTCCGTCACCGGGATCAACGTCATAATAAAACCCGTTTTCAATAGCCGGGCCAATGCCAAATTTGATTCCCGGATAAAGTGCCTCAAGTGCTTCAGCCATAAGATGTGCGGAAGAGTGCCAGAAGGCATGCTTCGCTTCTTCATCCTCCCATTTATGGAGCTTCAGGCTGGAATTGTCATTTATCGGTCTTGTGAGGTCGTAAATTTCACCGTTGACGGTTGCTGCATATACTTCTTTTGCCAGCCGCGGACTAATTCTTTCTGCTATTTCCAGACTGCTGATGCCCCGCCTGAATTCCCTTGAGGAACCGTCAGGAAAAGTTATCGTGATCATTCTCTGAGTAAATCATTTATTAAAGGTGTGCAAAGATAATTAATATTTTTGTTTCTGTGTTGAAGACCTGAGGAGAGAAGGGGAGAGGGGGAGATGAGGAGCAATCCGACTAAATTCTGCATGTGGAAAGGGGAGAGAGAAAGGAGTTTTTGTTTTGTGATAAAAATTTCCTGAACAATGCACCTTCCGGAAAATAATTCAGACTTTAAAACAGTGGCACGTAATTTGGATTGTTACCTTTATACAATTAAACTTATAAGCAATGAAAAAGAACATTTACGTGATACTGGTCCTTCCCTTTATACTGATAGCGTGTGAGAAAAATCCACAGGCACATTTCTCAGCCACACCGGGTAACCCGGTAGTAGGGGAGGAGGTTATATTCACCAATACTTCGAAAGATGCTGTGAGGTTTGAATGGGATTTTGGCGACGGATGGGGCTCTGATGAGGCACATCCCAGTCATATTTTCACCGGATCGGGCACTTTTGAGGTTATTATGACAGCCTTCTCAAAGAACGGCCAGTCCGATAAGGCATCATTGATAATGGATGTCAAGATACCTACTCTGCTGGAGATAGAGGTACGTGAATGGTTCGAAGAGTATCTTATTCCTGATGCCAGTGTGAGACTCTACCCGACTCTTCCCGACTGGGAAAATGAGACCAACATGGAATCGGAAGGCTTCACCGACAAGGATGGCATAGTTGTCTTCTCACATCTTAAACCTTTTGTTCACTATGTTGATGTATGGGAAGAGACCCACAATAATTACCTCCTGAAAGCTGAAGATGTTGGCTTTATCAGGACGCCTGAAGTGATGCCCAACAAGATAAACAGGTTCATAGCCTGGGTTGATTATGTCGGCCCGGGAAAAGGTGAGAGAACACATGACAGGTCATATGTTATTAGGAAGCTCGAAAGGAAAATCGCCGATAAGCCCCTGCCATCCGCCGATCAATCTGAAGGCGACTGGAAAGCTCTGTATGAAAAGAGTATAAAGCTCAAATAAAACATATTCCGGAGACGCGCAATAGTGCGATTCCTGTGATCTTTATGATATGTAAAGGGATACGCGCTATTGCGCGTTTCTATTTTCCGGGAAACGTAATGGTTCCTTCGTATCTCGAAAAACCCTTTTCCGTGCGTAACGACATCTGGGGATTGCGGTTTCCCTTCATCGTTGCACAGCCCATCTCCCCCCTGCGGTTGATTGCTACGAACTTCTCACTGGGATAGAACTCCGGATTAACCTTTTTGTACCGGTCGATGATCATTTTAAGTACATCTTCACAGGCCTGCTGTGGTGTTCGTCCTTCCTTCATCCTCAGGACCATATGAAAGGAAGCACATGATTTAATGACATCTTCTCCTCTACCTGTTGCTCCTGCAGCGCCAACCTCGTTATCCACATAAAGGCCGGCTCCTATTATCGGAGAGTCCCCCACACGGCCGTTAAGCTTGAAACTGAGTCCGCTGGTTGTTGTACAGCCGGCAATATCGCCGTTTTTATCAATGGCAAGGACATTGGTCGTTCCGTAGTGGTGCTCGATACCGGGAAAATCCTTGAGGTATGCTTCCGATCTTTCAAGGTTCTGAAGGTGTTCCGGCACTCCCCAGTCATCATTTGGGCTCAGCTCCTCTTTCCAGCGAAGCCAGATCTTCCTGGCTTTTTCGGTAAGCAGATTCTCCTCAGGGAATCCCCATGCCCTGGCAAACTCCAGCGCACCTTCGCCTACCAGTAAGACATGATCTGTCCTCTGCATAACAAGCCTGGCGACAGATGATGGTGTTTTTATTCTTTCGAGGCTGGCCACGGCACCGGCGGAATAGGTCCTGCCATCCATGAAGGAGGCATCGAGCTGGACAACACCACGCTCATTGGGCAGACCGCCGTAGCCGACACTGGTATCCTCGGGATCCACCTCAATGATATTGGCAGCTTTTTCCACGGCATCAACAGCACTGCCTCCATTCCTGAGTATTCCCCAGCCTGCTTCCATGGCGTTCTGTCCTGCTTCGGTGGTATGACTGGTAATAATAAGCGGAGTGATGCCCTGCGATCTTTGCTGAAAACCAAACGCCGGAAGGGAGGGAAGCATGAGGGCCCCGGCCCCGGCTCCGACTGTTTTACAGAAGAAAATGCGGCGGGAGATAGACTTTTTCATAGAGTGACTGGATTAGGGATATTTGTCTTAAGCATTTATGGCAGACTGATCTGGTCTCTTAACCAGCCGGGGCGGTTTGTAGTTATACCTTTGACTGACAATGAAATAAGGCGTTCTGCCTCGTCGGGATTATCGACGGTCCAGGTGAATAATTCAAGATCCAGGCTTCTTACCTTTTCAGCAACCTCTTCGCTGATGATATTATAGCTGAGGCTCACTCCCTGCAATCCAGCCTGAGAAACCAGCGGCAGATTCGTGTTCAGGAGTTCCCTGTTACTGCATAACCAGTAACTGGGGTTCTCAGGGAACATCTTCCGGGTATCGGTTATTGTCTGAAAATCAAAGCAGATGAATACGAAGCGTTTATTCTTTCCGTAACGGTTTATTTCTTTTCTGAGGAAAGGAAGTACCTCGCTTCCGCATTTGAGTTCGATAACAAGCTCTTTTCCGGGGGGAACTGTCCTGATAACCTCCTTCAGGAAGGGAATCTTCTCCCCCCTGTACTTCTCATCCTTAAAAGATCCGGCATCAAGTTTCCTCAGCACGCGCGAAGATGTCTCCTTTATCGGGTAATCAGCCCCTGTGGTCCTTTTGGTATTGGCATCATGCAGGCACATTATTTTATTATCTGAGGTCAGATAGATATCGACCTCGACGGCATCAGCATCAAGTTCCCAGGCAAGCCTTGCAGCAGCCACTGTATTTTCGGGTGCAAGGTATGACGCTCCCCTGTGGGCAATTATCTGGACCTGTGCATTAAGCATACCACTAACAGACAACATAAGCGAGAGTGCAAATATAAGTTTCATTTATTGCTGAAGATTTTAACGAAGCGGTATTCTGTCGCCCAGCACATTCATGAGCTCATTTTTAATAATGCCGGTCCAGATTTTATATCCCTCCTCATTGAGGTGCAGTTTATCGGCCACGAAGAGCTCCGGTCGGGGTTTGCCTTCCGCATCCCTGAAAAGATGATCCGTGCGGATATACCAGGTATTGCGGCTGGTTTCACAAATGTGCTTTATCAGATTATTTGCCATGTTGATATCCTGCCATACGACCCACCGTGCAGGCGTGGGCGTGATGCCTATCCAGAAAACCGGTGTGTCAGGATGCTTTTTACGTATCGTTTTCAGAACATTACTGAACAACCTGGCCACTTCATCAGGGGTTTTGTCCTGGGACCCTCCAGTTATGTCGTTGGCAATAAAAAGGACTATGGCACTGCATTTATGAGGGTTGATGATCCTGTCGGCATAAACGGCAAAATCGCTCAGTTTGGCGCCACCGTATCCTCTCTGGATAACATTGAATGGCTTCATGTCCTCAGGCAGGGTGGTCCAGAGCCTTATGCTTGAACTGCCTGCAAACAAAACTGCATTTAAAGGGTAGGATTTTGCCACATCAAGCTTTTCGAACTCTGTTATATCGCTTTCCCAGGCCTTTACCTCGGGCAGATCCTGATACATTTTAAGCGGAGAACAAGCGAGAGTCAGCAAAAGGATCAGCAGGAAAATATTTCTGAGCATACTTATGGTTTTTAGAATGATTGAACTGTAAATTTATGCTTTTATTTATAATTTTGGCGCAAAACTTTTTCTGCCGGCTCAGGAAATTAAAACTTTAATAAAAAATTAATTTATGAATGAACCCATAACCGGTGAACGCGACAGTTTTACCAGCAAGTTCGGAGTAATCGCCGCTGCCGCCGGATCCGCAATCGGATTGGGAAATATCTGGAGGTTTCCCTATGTTACTGGTGAGAATGGGGGAGGGGCCTTCCTTCTTGTATATCTTTTATTTGTAATAGCAATAGGATTACCCGTGATGTTGTCGGAGTTCGTTATCGGCCGTTCAGCACAGAAAAATCCATATGGTGCCTTTAGACTGCTGGCTCCGGGCAAGCCATGGTATCTGATAGGTCTGATGGGGGTTGCTGCAGCCTTTATGATCCTGGCCTTCTATACCACAGTTGCAGGGTGGACCCTCGAGTATTTTTATCAGGCTCTTACCGGGAATCTGTCAGGAAAAAGTGATGCAGAGCTGACCGGAATGTTTGACGATTTCATTGGAGGCTCATTCCGCCCGCTTTTATGGTTTGCGATATTTATGGCTTTTACTGCACTGATCATACTTTCAGGTGTGAGAAAGGGTATTGAAAAATACACGAAGATCCTTATGCCTTTTCTGCTTGCCCTGCTTATTTCCCTCTGCGTGAGATCGCTTACTCTCGAAGGGTCAGGGGCGGGACTGAAGTTTCTTTTTAATCCCGATTTCAGCAAAATTACGCCAAAAGTAATTCTTGAGGCACTGGGACAGGCCTTCTTTTCACTTAGTATAGGGATGGGTACACTGATCACGTACGGGTCTTATATCCGTAAAAAAGAGAATCTGGCTTCATCTGCTTTCTTTGTGGTCTCGGCTGATACGCTGATCGCAATAATAGCCGGAATCGCAATTTTCCCTGCGCTCTTTGCCCTTGGAGGATCACCTGCATCCGGTACAGGACTGGTCTTCATTGTTATTCCCGGGATTTTTCAGAAAATGCCATTTGGTGAGGTATTTGCCCTTATCTTCTTCATTCTGCTTGCAGTGGCGGCACTTACGTCGACTATTTCGGTTCTTGAAGTTATTGTAGCCTATCTTTCGGAGGAACTCAGGATGACCAGAAGAAAGGCCACGATAGCTGCCACACTGGCTGTCTCTGTACTCGGCCTTGTGACTGTTCTGTCGCTGGGTCCCATGGACAATGTCAGGATACTCGGGAGGAATATTTTCGGATTGCTTGAATATCTCACATCAAATATCATGCTTCCGCTCGGGGGGCTGTGTATCGTGCTCTTTATCGGATGGTTCTATAGCCGTCAGGCGACCAGGGAGGAGCTTACCAATAAAGGGGAACTAAAAGCCGGCTATCTCCCCCTTTATATGTTCATAGTAAAATTTGTGGCACCGGTTGCGATAGCCATGGTGTTTCTTTACAGCCTGGGAATACTGAAGTTTTAACAAAACAAGACCAAAGACCGATGATAAGAAAAGCAGTTGGCAGTTGGCAGTTGGCAGTTAGCAGTTGGCA
>DIKJ01000083.1:0-10711 GCA_002424525.1 Bacteroidales bacterium UBA5621
CTTCCCCCTGGCATAATATTTGATGTTGAAGTAAGGTTATACATCTTTTCTTTTCGTCGCACCTGACTAACGGATTATGAATACACTATCCAGATCCATACTGATCGCTCTGATCTTCTCCGTTTTATTTGGTTTTTCAGCTTGTGAAAAGCTAAAGGATAATCCTGGAAAAGGAAGGGCAGAATTCTCTATTGACCTCCCTGAAGGGACAGGCATGTCAAAGTCGGCCGACAGCGCCGATATCGGGATTGTCTCATATCATTTACTGATCTCCATTGAAGATATGAACGGCAATGCGGTTATGAGCGATACTCTGATACCCCTCTATGCATTCGGCACGGGATTTATAAGCGGGAACATAGAGTTGGTTGCCGGGGATTATAACCTCTGCAAATTCATGGTGATCAACCCATCGGGAGAGGTTCTGTTTGCTGTTCCCGTAACAGGTTCTCCTCTCTCATATCTTGTCAACAGACCGCTCCCTCTGGTCTTCACTATCAGTCCCTCGCGGCTTACCAGGATTGTACCTGAGGCTCTGGTCGTCGGGAACCAGTCACCCGGACAGTTCGGTTATGCCAGCTTTGGCCTGCAGATCATTAAACCTTTGCATTTCTGGACTGTGTGTGTCCTCGATCCGGGAGATCCGCTGATAATGGCTCCGATCCAGCTTACCACAGCAAAATTAACGGTCCATGTCCCGGATGGCTGGACATATTCGTTCAGGCTGGAGGCTGGCATTAATCATCTGATCGTCCGCGGTGGATATCCTTACTACTATTTTGTACTTGAGAAAGAGGGGTATATGCCTCAGAAAATGATTTTCAGTGCAAGGGAATTGCTTTCAAGGACAAAGGAAGATCCTCTTGTGCTAAAGATCCCCTGGGGCAGTAACGAATGGAAGATGCTGGTTCTTCAGCCTGGGCCTGATGACGGCATTGACGCTATGATATCCAATCTGCAGCCCGATGTGAATTTCGGGGATCACAAATATTTTGAGGCCACATTTCTTTCTGAGCCTGTACTGACTGTTATGCGCTCCAACAGGAGTTTAATAAGATTTGATCTTAACCAGGTTCCGAAGTCGGCTCAGATCAGGAAAGTAACCCTTCAGCTTTTCTATGATCTCCCGATACCCTTTGATCCGTCATATCTTAGTGATATTGACCCTTCGACCGGTCTTGCAAGGGTTGGAGGTGTGTTACAGCAGATTGTTGAACCTTGGGAAGAGCATAAGGTAACATGGAACAACCAGCCCGAAACTATTGAGGCGAATCAGGTTTTTATTTCACCGTTTAATCTGAATGTGAATTTCATCACAGTTGACGTGACTCGGCTTTTCGTGCCCTTCCAGGAGATAGCCGCGCCAAACTATGGTATTTTCTTCAAGCTGTGGCCCTCTGATATGTTTCCGGGTTTCCGGTTTGTTTCAGGCGATTACCCCGAAGCAAGGATGAGGCCGAAGCTGACGGTCTATTACACTCTGTAATAAAAATCTGTCTTGCAGGGCTCAGGTCTTGCAGGTCTTGCAAGTCTTGCAGGTCTTTTTGTATTTTTCAGTATTTGCTATATATTTGCACCCTCCAAACTGCTCCGTGGTGTAATTGGTAACACGTCTGACTCTGGATCAGAAAAGTTCAGGTTCGAGCCCTGACGGAGCAACCACCAGGCCGGTATCTTTAGCCGGTTTTTTATTTTGCACTCACTCTCGCACTCACACTCACACTTGTAGGTCATGAGGTCTTTTTTGTGACTGCATGACCGCACGATTGCACAACATTTCTTGCCAGGTTCTTGCCAGGTTTTAGAGTGTTTGTATGACTTATCCCTTTAGTCTTTGTCTAAGATCGGTGGTAATTAACACCATCCTTATCACATCCTGTTTGTTCATCACCTTCTCGCAAAATAAAATTGACTTTGGTATAAACAAGGTGTAAATCTGATAATGAATCAAATGTAATTCTTATGTCAAGCTTCATTGAAGGATATAATTACGACATCTTCATAAGCTACCGCCAAAAAAAGAAAGAAAGGGAGACAAGGAGCCTCGCAATGCGGGGCGACGAAGTTCCGCGAAGCCTTGACGAAGCGGGGATAATTGATATTGAAATTTATTGGCAGGATACGCAACAACCTGCAAAATTTCAAGTCATTGAAACAGGTATGAAAAAATTAATTCACCGGATGAAATCGTAAATAAAATTTAAAAAATGAAGAAGTATCTTCTTTTCCTTTTAATTTTTACCGTTCAGACCACATTCTCCCTGGAGGCACAGACAAAAAAATATCCGGCCGATATTGAAGAAAGAATCCGACAGGTTGAGAATAACCTTGCAGGTCGGACGCAGACAGGTGAAAACGATACCTGGACCCTGACCGAAAGGATGAAAAGATATAATATAAATGGTGTCAGCATTGCTGTAATCCATAATTATCAGATTGAATGGGCCAGAGGATATGGCTTTGCCGATGTTTCAGAAAAGCGTCCAGTGACAGAAAAAACACTCTTTCAGGCAGCTTCAATCAGTAAATCCCTGAACAGTGTCGGAGTTTTAAAGCTGGCACAGGAAAAAAGAATCGATCTGAATAGCGACATCAATAAATACCTTGTAACCTGGAAGTTCCCTTATGACGAAAAATCCAATAATATTGTTATTAATGTAGCCAACCTGTTAAGTCATACTGGAGGATTGACAGTCTCTGGTTTCCCCGGATATGCAAAAGGCCAGATTCTTCCGTCCATACAACAGATCCTCGATGGACTAAAGCCTTCAAATACAGAGCCGGTCAGGTCGTCAATTGAGCCAGGGAAAAGGGTTATTTATTCGGGGGGAGGGGTAACTATTTCACAATTGATTGTTATGGATATTACTAATCAACCATATGATATCTTTATGAAGGAGAATGTCCTGGACCAGCTTGGAATGTCGAGCAGCTCATTTTCTCAACCTCCTCCGGATCCTATGCAGAAGTTTCTTGCTACAGGCTATAAGGCAGATGGAAGGGAAGTCCCAGGCAAGTATCATATTTACCCCGAGCAGGCTGCTGCAGGATTATGGACAAATCCCAGTGACCTTTGCAGGTATATTATTGATACTCAGCTCTCATACAATGGAGTTTTAAGTATAGTGCTTACCCTCGAGATGTCCAGGTTAAGACTGACCACTGTAATGGAGGATGCAGCACTTGGCGTATTTGTTAATTCAAGAGTTACCGGTTCGTTTAAGTACTTTAATCATAATGGAGGGAATGAAGGATTTTGTTGTACAGCAATCGGCTGCCTCAATGCGGGAGAAGGGGTTGTAATTATGACAAATACCGATCACGACAATAACTCCATACTGGAAGAAATAGCCAATAGCGTCGCAATTGTTTATAAGTGGAAGGATTATTATCTCCCGGAAATAAAAAAAGAAGTTAATGCAAAAGCTCTTGACATTGACCACTCTTCGCCGGAGTATTTTGACTATTTCTGACCAGGGTTAATTCAGTTTTTTTCGTGATCCCCCGGGCCAGGCAACCAGGTGGTTGATAAAACTTCTTGTATGCAAATTGTGAAATCAAGATTTTTTATATGCAAGTCAACCTCATTAAATGTATCTCTTGCTTTTGTAATCCTGTATTTTACTAATTCCCGCCGCTCTTCCTGATTCATAATATTTTACCCTCCCTGGCAACATTTTCATAAAATGGGGTAATCCTATGATTCATTTCCCAATCCTTCCTGGAAAAAATCAAGGGACTTATTATAGTTCCTGTTTCAAATTCAATATCATATAATGGGTATTTTATTCTTTTTTGGTCAAATCGGGTAACTTTATCTTTATCTACAAGAACTAATAGATCTAAATCAGAATCCTCTCTGTAATCACCTCTGGCATACGAACCATACAAAATGAGTATTGCATTTGGTTCTGTGCTATTTACAGATTTTTTAATCAACTGTAATATGTAGTTCTTATCTTTCATGCAACAAATTTACAATTTTCCGAGGTATCATTTGAATTATTCTCTTCAAATACTGATAACTGAGAAATCAATCAAGGTCTGAAATAAGAAAACTTGCCAGGTTTTGGGGAATTCAATGTGTTAAGACAAGATTAGTATATTTTGTGATGACTCTGGATCAGAAAAGTTCAGGTTCGAGCCCTGACGGAGCAACAAAAAGAGTGAGAGTGAGAGCGGGAGCGAACGCCTCACTCTTTTTGTTCTCGCACTCACTCTCGCACTCACACTTGTAGGTCATGAGGTCTTTTTTGTGGCTGCATGACCGCACGATTGCACGACATTTCTTGCCAGGTTTTTGGTGGTTTTGATGATCTGTTCAAATTTGAACGAAGGTCGGTGGCAGTTGCCACCATTCTTCTACTGGTTCAGAAAATAAATAATTCTATCTTTGTAATCATATTAGCGAGCATATGAAAAATATCAATCATATAATTGAAATAATTAAAAATACTGCTCACCTATACCTTCCTGATGCTGAAGTACTTCTCTTTGGATCTCATGCAAGAAATGAAGCATCTACGGAAAGTGATTATGATATTCTCCTGATTACAAAAACAAAACTTTCACCTAAGGAGAAGCTGCCAATCAGAACCAAAATCAGAAAATCACTATTATTGATCGGCATTCGTTCTGACATTTTGATACAGAGCAAATCAGAGGTAGACAAAAAGAAAAAACTACCCGGACATATAGTAAGGAAAATACTAAAAGAAGCCATACTATTATGACAAAAGACCAGAATGACTATTTGAAAACATGGCTTTTCCGTGCAAATGAAGATATTGCGGTCATAGAAAAACTTTTTGAGTCAGAACCTGAATTATATGCCAGTACTATCTGTTTCCATGCACAACAAGCGGTTGAAAAATTCCTTAAAGCATTCCTTGTCTTTCATAATATAGATTTTCCAAGAACCCATGATTTGGATTACTTGCTTATGGAGTGTAAAAAGATTGATGTCAGGAATTTCGATATTGATCTTGGTAGTTTAACTGACTTTGGTGTAAGTATAAGGTATCCGGATGACTTTTACCTGCCTGACAAAGAAGAGACTGCTCAATACCGGGGCATTGCACTTAAAGTAAAAATAGTTATAGAGAATATTATAAAAATCTAAGATCACTCTGTTTAAGAATCTCAGGTAAATAATCCTATTAATTACTGAACAATTCTAAAAATCTATGTTCAGAACGATCTTTGAATCTAATACCCTCTCCCAAATCAAAAAAACTTGACTTTGGTCTGAACAAGGTTTAACTTGCATAATGAAATATACCTCAGATGCCAAGCATAATTGAAGGATATAATTACGACATCTTCATCTCTTACCGCCAGAAGGATAACAAGGGCGATGGCTGGGTGAGCGAGTTTGTCGAGGCTCTGAAAACAGAACTCGAGTCCACCTTCAAGGAAGATATCGGAGTTTACTTTGATGTCAATCCCCACGACGGGCTTCTTGAAACACATGATGTAGATGCCTCGCTCAGGGATAAACTGAAATGTCTGGTTTTTATTCCTGTCATCTCACGAACTTACTGCGATCCGAAATCCTTTGCATGGGAGCATGAGTTCAAAGCATTTGTAGAACAGGCTTCCAGAGATCAGTTTGGTCTAAAAGTGAACCTACCTGGTGGCAATGTTGCAGGCAGAGTGCTTCCTGTCCGTATTCATGATCTGGATACTACGGATATTAAAGAATGTGAATCAGTGCTGGGCGGAATGCTGAGGGGAGTCCAGTTTATTTATAAGGAACCGGGTGTTAACAGGTCTCTTACACCAAGGGATCATGAGGATAAAAACATAAACAACACAAATTACCGTAACCAGATAAATAAAGTTGCTCTTGCGGTTAAAGAGATCATTTCGGGGTTACAGACAGAGACCGGTCAGGGAGTATCAGAAAAGACCCCACTCAGAAGAGAATCCGGGAAAGTCAGTAAAGAACAGGCCAGGGTAACACAGGAAAAAACATCCAGGTCAGTTATATCGAAGTTGTATCCTGTGATTTTAATCACGATGATCTTAGTAATTACTGCAATAATTACTTATCCGAGAATATTCAAAAAGCATTGGCTGGAAAAGCTGAGGATGTCAGGAGATAAGATCTCAATTGCAGTGATGCCGTTTCAGAATATGACCAATGACACATTATGGAATATCTGGCAGGGCGGGATCCAGGATATTCTGATCAATTCTCTGTCCAATTCTGAAGAGTTAAAAGTCAGACAGGCAGAATACATAAACAAGCTGGTCAGAAGCGAGGGGATTATAAATTATTCCTCCCTGACGCCTTTAGCTGGCAGGACAATCTCACAGAAACTGGATGCAAGTGTGATGATCAACGGCAACATAAAACAGGCAGGAGATAAGGTACGCCTCTATGCTCAATTAATTGATCCTGAAACAGAGGAGGTATTTAAATCTTTCCAGGTAGAAGGAGAATACAGGGAGGAAGACATATTCCTGCTTATAGATTCACTTTCAATTATTGTGAAAAATTTTCTCATTATTTCTGAGCTTAAAAAGGAAATACCTTTTTATTACAGGCATCTTGTATCGACGGGTTCACCCGATGCATACAGGTATTATGTCCAGGGGAAAAATGAGTCTACGAATTGGAATTATCTCACAGCAATTGATTGGTTCTCCAAAGCACTGGCTATCGATTCTAATTTTATCCAGGCAATCAATGCAACTTCTCTGGCATACGGAAATCAATTCCTTTATGAGACCATGTATTCATCAGCATTTGAAAGTCTCTATCTGTATGACCTGGCAAAAAAGTGGTGCATTAAAGCCTTTGAAAAAATGGATCAGATGACAATCCATCAGAAGATAAATACTAACTGGATATATGCCAACTACTTTGGGACTCCAAACGATAAAATTAAGTACCTTAAGCAACTTATTGAATCCGATGATCAGTCAGTAAATGCCTACACTAATTTAGGTTCTGCATACAATAGCCTGTTAAAGTATGACGAGGCAATTCCTTACTTTGAGAAAGCACTTGAAATATATGAAGACTGGGGTGTGAAACCATACTGGGTATTCAGTTATGCATATCTTGGGGACTCTTATCATGAAACGGGTCAGTACAGGAAAGAGGCAAAACTTTATAAGAAGGCGGAAGAGGATTTTCCTGATAATCCCCAACTGACCGGCAGGCAGGCTATCCTCTCAAGGACCCTCGGAGAAACAGTCGCGGCAAATGAATATTCAGAGAAGTTTATAGCTTCAGTGAAAAGCATGTCCATACCTGAAGCATTCATAAGAGGCCAGGAGGCTTATGGTTATAACAGAGCAGGCGTTCTGGATAAGGCAGAGGAATACTACAGGGAGGCACTCTCACTGGATCCCGACAATCCTGACAGGATAAATGATCTTGCATATTTTCTGATTGAAAAAGACCGGGATATAGATGAAGGTCTGGAGCTCGCTGACAAGAGACTCGCCCTGGTTCCTGAAGATTTCTATGTTATGCATACAAAGGGTTTTGGATTATACAAGCAGGGTAAATACCGGGAAGCCCTGGAAATACTTCAGAAAAGCTGGGATTTAAGGATGGAGAGGGCAGTCTATAACCACGAAGCCTATCTCCACCTCGAAGCAGCAAAAAAGGCTGTTGCAAGTCAAAAGAATAATTAACTTTGTAATAGCAGATGTACGCAGAGAGGAGTACTTTTCGGGACCTGTAAGAACCGGACCTCTGTATAAGATTGATTATAAGCGTAGTGGGAAAATAGTTCGAGCCCTGATGGAGCAACTACCAAGCCGGCATCTTTAGCCGGTTTTTCTATTTTGCGACGGCAGGGCGAGACAAGGAATCCCGCCGTGCGGGATGACGCAGTGCCGCGACAGAAAGTGACAATCCCGATTTTCCGGGAGAGGAATCCCGACATGGCGAGCGCAGCGAAACATCGTCGGGAAGCCCTTGTGGAGCAACAGAAAATTGGACAATGCCAGGTGGTTCCTGCCATCAAAGTTCAAATTATTAAAATAATTTATCGCAACCAGATTGTTACCAGAAAACAAATATAGCTTTTCACACATTAACCGCAAAGCCAGTGTTAAGGTTTAACTTAAGTTGAAGCTGAGCCTGAATTTAAGGTTGGGATCGGGATTAATACCAGGGACGACGACCCCATGTACGTTGAACCGGATAACGGCGATGCCAGAAACCAGCCTGTACAGCTATACCGATTAAAACCAATCCAAGGAAAACCAGCCAATAAAAGGTGCTGGTGATGTGCAGAAACGGCATAAGTAATCCAGCCCCCAGCAACGCGGATAGAATGATAATTGCCCAGTCGAAAAAGACAGCCACAAGTAAAAGTCCCACAATACCTCCAATGATGTAAATTACCAAAGGTTCAGCAGAGATAGAAAAGCCAATAGCAACTACTAATGTAGTCAGTAAATAACCGCCAGCCAGGAAACCGGCGATCAAAATGGCCAACCCTTCCAGCATAATGGCAAGGAAGGCACCAATAATTCCAGCGATTATGGCTATCAATAGAATGGTCAGTTCTGACTGGCCGCTTATTAATTGCGGAGCAAGGGTTAGCCCTGCTATAAAACCAGCCACTCCCACAAAAAGCCAGAAAAGCCTTCTTCCAAGGAACAACAAAAGTATCCCCAGAATCATTGAGAAAAATGCCGTAATAGTCATTTTAACCTTTTTTAATAATATAAACTTAACATCTGAATCTTTACACAACAAAAACACAAGTTAAACAATATCCGGAGAATCGGGGAACAAATATCTCAGAAATATTTTAATGAAATGGTTAATTATTATTGCATTTACTACGAAATCACTTCAATCATATAGGAAGCCCTTGCGGAGCAACAGAAAATTGGACAATGGCAGGTGGTTCCTGCCATCATAATTCAAATTATTAAAATAATTAATCGCAGCCAGATGCTGTTCCCAAATGTGTGTTACGTGTTATCAGACCATCTTATAGTGGTCAAAGAAGGACGGATTTCCCAGGACAATCATTGAAAATTATTCCCATCTCACAAATCGAAAGAAAATTGATTTTGGTATAAATATGGCTTAACTTGCATAAAGAAATTTACCTCAGATGTCAAGTATCGTTGAAGGATATAATTACGACATCTTCATCTCCTACCGCCAGAAAGATAACAAAGGTGACAGGTGGGTGAGTCAGTTTGTGGAAGCTCTGAAGACAGAACTTGAATCTACCTTTAAGGAAGACGTATCAGTATATTTCGATGAAAATCCCCATGACCGCCTTCAGGAAACCCATAATGTAGACAAGAGCCTTGAAGGAAAGCTTAAATGTCTCATCTTTATTCCCATCCTTTCCCAGACCTATTGTGATCCCAACAGCTATGCGTGGCAATATGAGTTCCTTGCATTTAATAAACTTGCGAAAGAAGATTTCTTTGGCAGGGATGTCAGGTTAAGGAGCGGTAATGTCGCAAGCAGGATTCTCCCAATACGGATACACGATCTTGAACAGGAGGATATAAAGCTGTTTGAAAAGGAGACAGGCAGCGTTCTGAGGGCTATGGATTTTGTATTTAAGACTTCTGCAGGCGTAAACAGACCTTTAAAAGTCAATGAGGATCACCCGCAAGATAACCTTAACAAAATTTTTTATGCTGACCAAATTAACAAAGTGGCTCATGCAATAAAGGAAATCATTCTTGGAATCAAAACAAAGTCCGCCGATGTGGTGAAAGGGGAGGAACAGCCAAAAGAATCATTTAAAGAAGTCAGGGAAGAAAAGAGGAAGATTGATCACGGGAAACCTGCCAGAGCAAGTAAAGTCAAAGTATTATCCATATTAGCTATTGTTGCACTATTAATAATTGCTGCAGTAATTGCTTATCCGAAGATATTCAGGCAAAATACTTTAGAAAAACTGAGGTCATCAGGTGAGAGAATTTCTGTTGCAGTAATGCCATTCCTGAATATGACGAATGATACATTATGGAATGTGTGGCAGGAGGGGATAAAGGATATTCTTGTCTCTTTCTTGTCAGCATCAGAAGAATTAAATGTCAGAGACCCGGAATCTGTAAGAAGTATAATTGAAAATGAAGGCCTTTCTGATTATGCCTCAATCACTCCCTCTATTGCCAGGGCTATCTCCAGAAAGCTTGAGGCAGATGTTTATATAAACGGCAATTTAAAGATGGCCGGCAGCACTTTAAGACTATATGCACAACTAATTGATTCTAAATCTGCCGTGGTTTTTAAGTCTTTCCAGACAGAAGGCAAAAATGATGAAGAAAAAATTTTCGGACTGGTGGATTCACTCTCAGTCGCAATTAGGAATTTTCTTTTAGTACATGAATTGAAAAGAGGGCGCTCCGCTGAGCACCGGAATGTAGTATATACATATTCCCCTGAGGCTTACCGTAATTTTATACAAGGTGAAAAATTGTTCAGTAATCGTGATTATGTTTCAGCAAGAAAATTGTTCTCTCAGGCTATAGCCATCGATTCAAACATGATTGTCTCACTCTTGTACACATCCGTCTCCTATGGTAATCAGGGATTGTATGAACAGGCAAAAGAGTGGTGTATGTTGGCGTATAATAAGCGTGAATTTATGCCAATAAGGGTTAAGCTTTATACTGAGTGGCTATATGCAAATTATTTTGAAACACCATACGAAGAGATAATCAGCTTAAAAAAACTGATCGCAGTTGATGACCAGGCCCCAAG
>DIKJ01000083.1:10769-12421 GCA_002424525.1 Bacteroidales bacterium UBA5621
AAAGCGAAATGGATCTATAATTATACTGCTCTTGGAGAAGCTTACCATAAAACCGGAAAGTACAGGGAGGAGATGAGAATATACAAAAAGGCCAGACTTGAGTTTCCGGATGATCCGGAACTTCTGTACAGAGAGGCGGTTCTGGCATTATGTGAGGGTAAGACAAATGCTGCAAACAGCATAATTGAAAAGTACATTTCAATTCGTAAAGGCAGTTCAGCATCAGAGGCAGTTATTGCAACAAATCTGGCCGGGATTTATTCTGAAGCAAATTTACCTGACATAGCAGAGAAATATTACCGGGAGGCACTTTCCCTCGAACCTGGAAATCCATGGAGGCCGCATAACCTTGCTTATTTCCTGATTGATAAAGACAGGAACATTGATGAAGGTTTACAGCTTATTGAGAAGGCACAATTGTTAAATCTTGACGAATTCTATTATGCTGACTGTAAGGGATGGGGGCTGTTTAAGCAGGGAAGATATGAGGAGGCACTGCGGCTTCTTGAAAGAAGCTGGGAACTGAAACCTGTCTATGATCACGAAGTGTATCTGCATTTGGAAGCAGCAAAAAAGGCTGTTGCCGGTCAAAAGAATAATTAACCTACCTAAGCAGATGTACGCAGAGAGGAGTATTTTTCAGGACATGCAGGAATCGGATCTCTGCAAAAGACTGAATATAAGCGCAGTGAGAAAATAGTTCGAGCCCTGACGGAGCAACCTCAATGCCGGCTCTTCAGCCGGTATTTTTGTTTTGCGACGTCAGGGCGAGAAGTTTATCCGCCGAAGCCCACCCTTTTTGCTTTCAGGGGATTTCAATTTCAGAAGGATCATCAGGACTATCCACAATAAACCAGTCTTCACCTACCTTCAATTCACCAGCGATCCTTTGAATATCCACCCTCAAATATTTTCCCTCGGCTGAAACGGCAATCTCCCCATTCGGGAGAACAATTTCTCCGGTACCTTCAAAAGTACGGTTCCCTTCACTGATAACACGCCCGACAATTTTCAACTCCTGACTAAGCGGGACGGGCCTCCTGAACCTGGTTTTCAGTTCCAGTGTCACTCCCCATATCTGGTCATTTTTGCCAATACAGACGGCTCTCCCGATTGTTTCATCAAGTATGGCAGCTGCGATGCCTCCATGCATCCGTCCCGGATAACCTTGATGCTGTTCAGAGGGCTTGATAAAAGCGACCAGTTCACCGGCGTCAGTTTCGTAGAAACTGGCGTGCAGCCCGAAATCATTATTCACACCGCATACAAAACACATTTTTGAGCCTGGCTGCTTTTTTTGAACCTTATGCTTCATTTCCATAAATTGTGCAACAAAAATAGAATATTTAACGGAAAGGTAGGGGCGTTGCATGCAACGCTCCTACGGATGGTATCCCGGTAAATCTGTTAATAATGATGATCCCATGTATGTGGTTTGACATGACAAAGAATGCATCGAGACCGATTAAAGGAAAATGAACCTGTATTTCATTCCAAATCTGAGATACAAGCTGAAATATTTTTCAAACGGATAGTTCTTACCCGTTTGTAAGAAAGATATCAAAGCAATCGGCACACCTGATGTGATCCCAAATCCTTTAACGGAAAGATGAACTTCATTGCCCTGACAGGTTTATAATTTTCTTGCATTC
>DIKJ01000114.1:0-1306 GCA_002424525.1 Bacteroidales bacterium UBA5621
CAGTACTTATATAGAGAAGAGGAATATTCAGTTCGTTGGCAAGGTAAACGGCATTTTCAACCCCAAGTGTATTTGTATTATATGTCTCATCTGCGTTCATCTCACAAAATTCGAGGTCAGTATACGCCCCAAGATGAAAGAGGTAATCAGGATTAAATTCCATCACATCCTTTTTGTAGGCATCAAAATCCCTGAAGTCGAGATAGCTGAGCCATGATTCGTTAACGTCCTTGTCGGTACATTTCAGAATATAATCATTCCTGAATTTTTCGTAAAACGCTTCGCCCAGCATCCCTCCGCAACCTGCGATATAGATTTTCTTCTTCATTACTATTGCTTCATTATTTTATTGATTTGTTCTTTCAACTCACGGCTTAATGCCTCGTAGCCCCTGTTGTTAATATGCAGAAAATCAGACTGGTAATCAGTCTTCACTGTTTCTCCATTCGCTGACAGAATGGAGCAGGCGTCAAAACAGTAAACCCGGATGTCATCACAATAGGATTGCAGCTTTTGGTTGGAATCAATAATGGCCTCATTTACAGCCTTATTCCAAACCAATCGCCTTGTAAGTTCTATCTTTCCAACAGGAAATATATTTATCAGAACCATCTTGATATTTTTTTCCCGGCATATCTGAATAATTGATTCAATATTTCGAAAGTATTGATCAGTAATGGAAGTAGTAAGATTTTTATCCAGGCCGATTATCTTAAGTTCATTTATGCCCACCTCAAGGATCACCAGGGATGGTGTAGCTGTTTCAAGATAGGTCTTAAACCTGTAGTAAACCTGGGATGAAGTCTGCCCCTCAACTCCAAGATTGGCAATCTCAATAGTGTCTTTTAAAAGCTCCTCATTCCATCTTCTCACCCTTGAGTCTCCCAGCATCCAGATGTCTGACTTGCGCAAAGTTGCCTCAAGGTTCTCTGCTTTCAGACCACTGGTCTCCAGGGGATCAACCTTTAAGAGGTTATATGTCTTATAGTTATCTTTGTAAATATGCAACAATACGATGCCCGACGCCATCGTAACCAGCAACAACAGAAGTATCAAGATCCATGATATCATCCCGCCTTTCATTCTGTCCATTGCCCGTTTCGCCAGTTGATCAGTTCCGCCCTGTCATTCATGCGGATGTTTTCTCGGATTATCCTCGCGGGATTACCGGCAACTATCACATTGGAGGGAACATTTTTTGTCACCACCGACCCGGCCCCTACAATAACTTCGTCACCAATGTGTACACCGGGCAGGACTGTTGCATTTACAGCAATGAAACACCTCTTTCCAATATATGTATCAA
>DIKJ01000114.1:1432-4854 GCA_002424525.1 Bacteroidales bacterium UBA5621
AGCCCCTGACCCGAGCCATTCTTACGCGAAGTGACTGTATTATTCCCGCAACAAATGTTCTGATTCTGAATTTAAGATACAAGCTCCTGTTCATAAATGATCAACGTTGATTACCTCTCTGTAAATATTCAGCAAATCACGGTAATGTGACTTTTCCGAGAACTTATCGCAAGCAAATCTGTATGCTGTCTCTGACATCTCAAGATATTCACTTTCAGTCATTTGCATCGCCTTATTTATTTTTGCCTCGAGCTCCATCGAATCCCCCATGGTGAAAAGATATCCGGTCTTTTCTTCTATTATTAACTCCGGGATTCCGCCAATATTGCTGCCGATTACAGGTTTGCCGGAGGAGTACGCTTCGACTATTGTGAGTGGATTGTTTTCATACCATTCAGATGGCACAAGAACAAAAGAGGAGTCCCTTATATATCTAAACAACTCCTCGCCTTTCCTAAAGCCAAGAAATTCAATGTTTGTAAGATTGTGTTTTTTAATCTCATCCTTTATCATGGCTGACATTGCTCCCTCACCGATAATCTTTAACTGTACCTCTTCCCCAAGTCTTTTCCATGTATTTATCAGGGTCATTACACCCTTTTCCGGTGCAAGCCTCCCATAGAATAAAAAGTAAGACCCTTTTTCTGTATTTGGATTGCTCTGACTCAGCAGGGGGTAGAAATTGTAAAGATGCAGAAAACGGTCTCTGAAGAGCGGGTGTGAACTGTGTTTCAGATAATTGAATTTACTTACACAGATAATCCTGTTGAAATAATTTTTGGGTTTGAAAATATTGTTATTCAGAACAAATTCAAGATAATTTACAATACTGTAGTACAGATTCTTCCTGTTGCAACGGTGATAGACACAGTTCAACCGGGTCGCGGTCAGGCACCTTTCACATATCTTGCCATTTCCGTCAATCATGATGTTTCTCGGGCAGAGCAAACTGTAATCGTGAAGCGTTATGACGGTCGGGATTTCCCTTTTTCTTAGCACCGGAAGTATAGCAGCAGTCAGTCCTCCCTTGTACAGATGAATATGCGCCAGATCGGGCTCAAAATGATCAATGATCTTCTTTAGGTTGCGACTTGCCTCTCTTGAATAAAGTTTTCGGGGCATAAAAAGAAGCTGCTCAGTAAAATTGAGCTTCAATGCATCAATGTCTCTCACGAAGAATTCGGAATATGGTGCGGGATAATTATACTGGGACTTCGTGGAAAAATAAGCGACGTCATGCCCCCGGGACTCCATAAGATCTCCGGTATTCAGATAAACCACATCAGCTCCTCCCCTTCTGTAATGACAATTGTTTATCATGAGGACCTTAATGGGCTTCTTTGAAATATCATGAGGGGAGTCAGCTATTGCCGGAGAAGGATCATAATCTGACGTAGTGGGAGGTAATACATCTTCGGCGACAGATGTGCCTTGTATCTCGTTATAAAGATCAAGCAGCCTGAGTGCAACAGTCTCGATATCCAGACCCTTAGCGGTAAGAGTATCCCGGGAATTGATATGACCGGCGTTCAACGATCTGTTTGCAAGTTCAGCCAGTTCGCCTGGTTTAAAATTGCTCGCGACATGGGACCCCCCGACACCACTCAACATGTCACTGACGTTCCCTACAGGAGTAGACACAACAGGAATATTGCATGCCATACACTCCTTGATTGAGTTGGGAGAACCTTCGAAATCAGAGGTTAACAGGTGAAGGTCCGATGCATTTATATATGCCGGGATCAGATTTCTGGAAGTGTTTGTCAGTACGAGGGGCTCCAGGTCAGTGTAATGATATTTATCCCTCAGTATTGAGAGCGTCTTGTTAAAGCGGTCAATCCTCTTACAGGGTCTACGTTTATATGAATCCATAAAAAGGATATACCTTTTCGACTTGTCAAGGCCCAGCTTATCCTTGCACTGATCTTTATCCATTGGCACAAAGAAGCTGGTATTCACTCCATTAGGAAGATAGACAAGTTTTGATAAATTTGCCTTTTTGGGTTTATTTTTAAGAATTATCCTGTTAAAGAAAATATATAGGACTCCGAAGAGTATTCTGCCGCTTTCATTACGCGGGTCACTCTGGTATGATAGCAGACGCCGGGTATGAAACCACCTGCCTGAAAGCAGGAAAATAACTCCGCTAAAGCTGTGGTGACAATGGATTATGTCGTACCTGTTTTTTCTTAACAACCTGCGTAGTTTCCAGAGAGATCTTAAATAGGCGCCCCTCCCCTCCTCGCGGCTATTAATAAAGAATACCTCATTCTCAGCACCCAGCTTGTTCAGAGATTCGATCTGTTCCTTGATGAAAATCCCGAAAATTGGGAAGTTCATGGTTGGAAAGTTATTCGTTATATGAAGAATCTTCATGCCTTGCAGCGTAAGGGGCCAGTTCTTAAAAGTAGGTCTTCTAAGATAATCAGACCTGCTTATTGATTTGCTCCGGGTTTTGAATAAACATTATAGAATATATTCTGTAGCATATTTATCCTGTCCTGATTTAATTCGTGATTTCTACGGATGTATGAGATTGCTCTGTCCTCAAAACCATTTGCATTGGTAAAGCTGTTCATTGCAGACTGGAGAGCTCTTAAATCACCGTTGACAATCACTCCCAGGTCTTCTTTTTCAATCACACCACCCGGGTCAACAAAAAGAGACAAAACCGGTACGCCGCAAGCCCATGCTTCAATAAAAATATTTGGAAACCCTTCCATAGGTGAAGTAGAGATCAGGGCTTTTGAATTGGATATTTGCCTGATAGTCTCCTTATGGCTTAGACGACCGGTAAGTAGAACATTATTCATTACCTTGAGTTTTTCATAATAATGACTGCCGGTTTTATCCCGTGGGGTTCCGATAACCTTAAACGAAATTGTTGGTGAGCATACCACCAGTTTATAGAAATCTACAAAGCCCTTACGTGTGTCAAGAGAACCAACATAGACAAAATCCTTTCTTTCAGGCTTTAACACAGGGTCGATAGCACTTGTGTCAATAACATTCGGGAAGACAATTGATTTAATACTACGTTTTCTCAGCAGCTCTTTCTGGCCTTCATGCTGCACCAGTACACAATCAGCCTTTCTAAGAAGAAACGGATAAACCATTTCTCCGACAAAGCTGTTTAAAATACCCCATAGATCTTTCACATTGGAGGAATAAAAATGCTTCCATCTCTTTCCTATACTCAGTATATCAAGATCAGATGCCAGGCCCAGGATGAATTTTGCCTTTACCTTCCGGGCAGCCATATATACTATTATATGCCTGTATTCCCGTATCCGGCAATAATAGATATCTGCCTTAATCCCGACGAATGTCCTGTATAGGCCGGGCAACCTGTGGGTAAAGGTTCTGAATCCCTTTATGCCTTTGTTATAACCCTTAACAGGACATACCCTGATGCCCTCAAT
>DIKJ01000064.1 GCA_002424525.1 Bacteroidales bacterium UBA5621
TCCAGGGGGAAACCTTTTCTGCCCTCTGAATTGCATCTCTTATCAATTCAATAACTGCCGGCTGCCGACTGCCGACTGCCGACTGTGGACTGGAGAACAACCCGGGTATCCATCTGAAAGGAATTATCTTTAGCAGCAATCCGACCCATAAATTGAGTGCCAGTGCCTCAAGAAAAAGAAACTTCTCCTTGCGCTCAAGAAGGTGGTATTTCCTGTACTTCGTTAGCACCTGCTGCAGTTTACACATCCATTCCCTTCAGATACCTGCTGACGGCATCATGAAGAACAACAATCGCAATTTCCACAGGCCTGACCACCCTTATAAAATGTACCTGCTCTAAAATCCGGACCAGCTGCCGCAGATACTCCCTCTCCGTCTCCGGCATGCCGGTAAGATATTCCCACGAGCATATCTCGCTCCGCAGAAGGGAGAATTTATCAGCCCGGGAAGGCTCATAAAACATTGGTTCCCTGACGTCGCCGGTCTCTATCCTGAGTATGGTGTGAAGGGCGTGGTCAGCCACCTCCGGCTGACTGAGGTTCAGGTATTTCTTCCCAGTGCCGGTTTCCGCTTCAGCAAGGCTGTCTGGTCCTATGTTAAGCTGTACGGCAGTGCCTTCACGTATTTTAACCCTTCTGTTCAAGGGAAGGATATATGGAACCCCCTCTCTGAATATTAACGGCGTCAGGTCATCTGAAAGAAATCCTGCTCCGGAAAGAACAAGCGAGACAGTAAGTGATGATTTTCCTGCTCCAGTATCACCCAGCGCCATCACTCCCCTTCCTTCATGAATGAAGCTGCTTGCGTGGAAGTTGATTATCTTCCTTTGGTGCAGCAGTGCCACCAGCACCTGGCCGTTCAGGTAGAGCTGTACCCACCCCGGGTCGGCGCCGGGCAGGGGACTGTATCTGATCTCCCTGCCGTCGCGAACATAAAAGTCGCCCACCCCAAAGGCCTGAAGTGAGAATTCCGTACCTGAAGCCTGCCACATGTCGCCGGAAGCAACCGGACTGTTAACCGCAGGAACTGTCTCAGTCTCCTTAAGCAAGACATCCTTAACCGGAAACCTGTATTTCATGCATTTGTTTTAATCCCTCTCCGCGGCATCAGGAAGCGCTTCAGCGCCACACCGGTAATATAAGATGCCAGCTGCCACTTCATCCTTAAGCCACTGCGTGACATGATATGGAAGAGCCAGTCGTTGATGAATATCCACGGATGCCAGTATTCAAGCGAGTTATTCATGAGCCGTATCCTGTTGCCTGTCAGCCGCCTAATACCTGCAGAACCCACCTCTGCCTCAAGAGCCTCCGGCACAGGCGTTCCAAGCAGCTCGCGGGCCAGGGAAACAGCAACGTAAACCAGCTTCTCCATCCTGAACCGCTTCGCCATGCCTCTGAGCCACTCCCAGTCAATCTCGCTGTGCCGCCTGAGTATCAGGGCAAAGTCGAGCACATACTTCAGCTCATTGAAGGGGTCCTTACCGCCATGGTGCATGACAGCAAGCAAAAACGCAGCAGAAGGGGTGAAAACCTGCAGATCGTTTTCCTGCAGTCTGCCCGAAACAATCTGTGATGTGAGGTCCCCAAATGAGATGCCCAGACCGTAAACGGGTGAACTGATTCGCCAGTGGAACTCCAGGTGAGAGATACACTGGCCTCGTTCAGTTTTGTCGAAGTTATATTCACCCGCCTTCGCAGCAAGATCATCCAGGGAAATCCCTGCCATCTGCTTCTCAACGGTGTAACCGTTCTCCAGCATGATCTGCCTGATCCGGTCCAGGTGCCGGAACTCTGTGAACAGGTCCGTGTCGCCCGCCTCGCGATCGCCAAGGTTACCATAATACTCGTGTGCCAGCCAGAAACCCTTGAAAGGGACCGCAGGGATTCCTTCTGCGGTCAACAAACGATTTATCTTCAGGTATTCGGCTGCATAAGTGATCTGGTCATGTACGGTATCAAGGTATGCCTTGTTGATCCTGATTCGAAAACTTTCAGGAACCATCTCCGCAGGCAGAATGGCTAAAAATTTCGCTAGCTGCGGCCTGACGGAATGCAGATCAGCCCGAACCAGGAGCCTCTCCCAGTCTATCCCGCCGCCCCTGATTATCTTCTCAGCCTTAGCAACGACAGCTTCTCCGATAAAGCTACGGCATGCCAGGAGCAATAAGCTGAATTCAGGAGAGAACTTCACTTCCATGAATATACAAACAGGAAATCCCTGATGGGAGGTACTCCCCGGGGAAAAAGTACTGTCAGCTCTGAACGGGAACCGACTCTATGCTTGCCTTCTGGAGTTTTATGCCTGGCTCTTCAGGCACTCCGCTTACAGCCGCCTCCCTCTTCTTCACAGCCCTGTGCAGGAAGAATGTAGCGGTGAGACACAGCATCAGCAGAACAACGCCAAGCGGGAATATCCCTATGCCGTCAAGCATGAACGCCAGCCCAATCAGAAAAACATTGAAGAGCGAAATCCAGATCGTTGCCTCCCTGTGGCTGAATCCGGCTCGCAGCATCATGTGATGCAGGTGTCTGTGATCGGCAGTAAAGGGATTCTGACGGTAATGAAGCCGGACAATGATTACGCGCAGAGTGTCATACAGGGGTATGATCAGGATGGCAATGGATATCGAGGGGGCCGACTGCAGGTTGATGACTGACATGCCGTTCGCAACAACCTCGTTGAACCTGATGGCAAAGAGCGACATCGCGAAACCGATCACCAGCGACCCGGTGTCACCCATGAATATTTTATTCCGCCCTCCGGACATGTTGAACCGCAGGAAAGCAATTAGCGCACCCAGCAGCGCCGCCGCCATGACCGTATAGGCGTAATCGGCGGAGAGATAAAAGAAAACACCGAAGACAACAGTGCCCAGGATAGCCACACTGGCCGCCAGCCCGTCAATGCCATCTATCAGATTGAAGGAGTTGATCACAATCAGCATCAGGGGTACGGTGATGAAGAACGAGGTTGTCATGGAAATATCCGTCGCCCCGAGGAATCCATGCAGATGGGTGAAGCCTACGTCAGTGAAGAAGAACACTATCAGTACCGAAGCCACCTCACCTGCGAACTTCTTCCAGGGATGAAGGTAGACCAGGTCATCCTTGATGCCCACGAAGAAGAGGAACAGTGCTGCCGCTGCGAAGTAGGAGAGGCCCGGCATATAACCGTCTATCCCCACAAAGAACCCTATCAGGAACCCGGCAAAGATCCCTATGCCTCCCAGCGTGGGTATCTCCGACTTATGGATCTTATGCCTCCCGGGTTTGTCCTCGAGATGGCGCTGTTTTACCACTGTGACCACCTTTGGTATATAGTACCAGGTGATGGCCAGCGCAATCGCGAAAGCAAGCAGGATAGCAGGGATTCCTCTTATTTCAAAGATTGACATGGTGGCGGAAAGTCATTAAATTCAGTTCAACTTCAGGTTTTGTTAAAAACGGCAGTCTTCCCCTTCCGCATAATCTCCTTTTTGCAAAAACAATTTTACCGAGATACGGTTCAAAATTAATCTAAATAATCCGGCCTCGCAGGCAAATTCCTGAAAATTTTATAAACAAGTTGGGACTCCGGGAAAAATATTACCCATGCCGTAAGGAAGATCAGCATGAAATCAGTGCGGAACGAAAGGTGCGACTGGTACCATAGCTCCAGTTCTCCCTTGTAGGGGGAAATAAACCTGGCATAAAACTCCTGCTTGTCCATCTCTGTATCAGACAGAAGTTTCTCTTCATCCCTGAAGACTATGGACCCGATTCCTGTCAGTCCGGGCCTGACATTGTTGATCACCGCCCTGACATGGGCGGGGTAATGATTAAAAACCTTTTCCACCAGGGGGCGCGGACCCACGATGCTCATATCGCCAGTCAGGATATTGACCACCTGGGGTATCTCGTTGATCTTGGTTTTTCTGAGGAACCCGCCCAGCGGCATCAGTCTCGGGTCCTTCCTTGTGGTATGCATGCCGCCGGGCAGATTGGGACTGTTTTTCAGCATCGTGGCAAACTTCCAGATACTGAACGGCATGTTTCTATAACCTATCCGCTCCTGGAAATAAAAGACTTGATGCTCACCTGTCAGCAGAAGCCCAATAATTATCGGAATCATAAACGGCAACAGCACCACAATCGCCACCACTGCACAAATAAGATCAAACAATCTCTTTAAAACCTTTTTGTACATCCGTTAAACTCTCATTTATCATTTCACTACTGCCTGCTGCCTCTTGTCTATTGCCTGTCCTTACATCTTCGAGTCCAGTCCTTTGCCCTTTTCGATATGGTCGAAGTTTGGAAGAAAGACCTTAAGAATTTCTACTATCTCTGCTTTGGTGACATTCCCTGAGTCGAAAAGGGTGCGCAGCCTTTCGAAAATTCCGTCAATTTCAGATATGTCTCTCTTCACTGAATTTTTTATGACTCCAAGCTTTACAAACTTTTTGTTGTCTATCTCCTCCTTTTCAGTAAAAAACTCCTCATATGGTTTCTCGCCGGAAGTGTCAGTCTCGAAAAAATAGACCGGGTAAGTGGTTGATCTTTCATTCAGCAACAGAGCTTTTTGTTTTGCCTCTCCCTCGGTCTTGCATATATCTGCCTCTAGCCCAAGATATTTCAGGAGGTCGATGGCAATAGTGTCAAAGGAAATCATATCGCGCCCTTCATCCAGCTTTGGGAAGACGATGTCTCCCGACTCACCAAGTACTGACGCAATCATGCAGAGCTCGCCCGACTCCTGGGGTGAGACGAAAAAGCGCCGGATGCCCGTCGGGCACGACCATGGCTGTTTCTTATCCAGTCTCTCCAGGAACCCCTGCGGCAGGCTGCCGTTAGAGAATGCCACGTTGGCAAAGCGGGCTGT
>DIKJ01000220.1 GCA_002424525.1 Bacteroidales bacterium UBA5621
ATGCAAAAACAAAAAGACAAACCAAAGAAGGAATTGACCCCGGAACAGTTAGAGAAACGGATGCAAATGCACATGAGACACTTAGAACAAATCTTAACACGCAAGGGTATATTTCCAAAAAAGAAACCGAATTAACCTATTTTTTGAATCAAACACAGAAGCGGCTTCCTTCAAGGGGAGTCGCTTATTCCATAGTTCCACACCGAATTAACCTAATTTTTATATCGCAAAGAAAACGCCAAATTAACTTTGAATTTTAAAATTGCCTGTCGGGACAGCACCATCGTCTGATGGCTCCGGGGGCAAACCCCGCCTATGCCCCTATCCAATCGGCAGTTTTTATTCATTCCATCACACACGGCACACACAGCACCGGCAGGCGCGCGACGATGGCACACAAGGCACGATCCTTAATCAGTCAAGCTAATACCCATAACCAATCACATCAAGTAATAAGGAAGGTTATCCTCAAGGAACTTCCGTCTTTATATAATCAATATCATTAATAATAGTAAAATAAATAATATAATTATTGCCGTTTTTGCCTCTCTACCAACCTTCATAGGTATGGGAGGTTATTTTTATGATTACCATTGAAATATCAACCAAGGGCATCGAGAGGGTATTACTCAAGCATGCCTCTGAAGTTGAAGAGGCTGAGGACTTCTTTGCGTATCAAACAATCAAACCCCGGCTCATGGCTATGCACGCCGTGTTGAGAGATAAATTCAAAAAGCCTGATCAATTAAAAACCATAAGGGATAATATAAAGAATGGATAAACATAATATTGAAGCACACTTCTCTAAAGACTTCATGCCGTTTTATGCTCATTACTTACCACAAATCAAGAATGCTGCTGGCAATGAAACGAAAGCTATATGCCCCTTTCATTCTGATCGAACTCCATCACTTTCAATCAATAACGCGACAGGTTTGTTCAATTGTTTCGGATGTAACGCATCAGGGGACATCTACAGTTTCTATGCAAGAATGCACGGCTTGACCATTCCTAGTGACTTTTCCAAGGTATTATCGGGTATCGCTCAAGACTTTAATATCAGCAATGGCAACAAGGATTCTATTAAATCAAATGTCATTGCTCGTTATGATTATAAGGATAAGAACGGTAATGATGTTTACCAGGTTGAACGTCTTGACCCTAAAGGCTTCAGAGTCAGGCGGCCAGACGGTCAAGGATGGGTTTATAACATCAAGGAGATTAAACTCCGTCCTTATAGGCTGCCGGAGGTTTTAAAAGCCGATGAAATACTTATTGTCGAGGGTGAGAAAGATGCCGACAATCTCACAGCGTTAGGCTTTACAGCTACCACTAATCCCTTTGGCGCGGGCAAGTGGCCGGATCACTTCGGGCAATACTTCACCGGCAAGCAAGTTGTCTTAATTCCTGACAATGATGATCAGGGGCGGGCGCACATGCAGAAGGTTGCAACCTCTCTGAAAGATCATGCAGCATCAATCAAATGGTTATCCCTTCCCGACTTGCCAGCAAAAGGTGATATATCAGATTTCATTTCTCAATATGCCAGTAATGAAGAAGTTACTAAACGTCTTTCAATAATGATCGAGAGCGCATCTCTCTATATCCCTGACATGTTGGTTATAGAAGCTGCACCCTGTCTTGTATCAGAAATCAAAACAGACCCCTTGGCATTCCCGGAGATTAGCGGCGGTGTTGCCGGTGAGTTTGCCGATGCTTATGCTACAATATCCGAAGCACCTTGGCAGTTTTATTTCATGGCATACCTTACCGCTTTAGGATCGTTGTTGACCGGTGACATCACAATCAAAACACTTCTGAAGGTTCAGCCGCGCCTCTATATCATCTTTTTAGGTGTCTCAGGTAGGGGTCGGAAATCAACACCTATAGCCATTACCATAGGCTTCTTTAAGGATTTATTCGCTGATTTTGGCCTGATGCACAATGCAAACTCCGGCGAAGGATTAGGCGTTTTCTTGGCGAAGTCACCACGCACATTTCTTGTTTATGATGAGTTCTTAGCATTCGTTCAAAAGGCAAGCCAAAAGGGCAATACCATTCTTGGAGTTGTCACAATGCTATTTGAAAAGAACGAATATCAGACCGCAACGAAAGACAAACAGTTACTTATCGACAATGCTTATCTATCAATGCTGGCGGCATGCACTACCGACACATGGGAAAGATGTTGGAATGCCGATTTCACGGCAATCGGATTAGTTAATCGATTGTTTATAGTGCCGGGACACATGGACAAGCTAGTCCCTATTCCACCACGATTGGATTTGGACACGTGGCAAAATCTCCGGGACAATACCCGGCTTATTGTGAACCTTGCTCAGGCAGTCAAAGAATATGATCTGACGCAAACTGCATATGCCCTATACGATAATTGGTATCGAAACGAACTTGACCACAAAAGCCTTCACAGCGTGCGCCTTGATACGTATGCGCTTAGGTTAATGTTGCTGTTAGCAGTAAGCCGAGGCCTTGAACAGATTGATGACAGCGTGGTTTTAGATGCCATTAAATTAGTGAACTGGCAACTCCGCGTCCGGCAGCTTTATGATCCGCTGGATGCTGATAATGAAATGGCAAGAGTCGAAACACGCATAAGGCGCACCTTGTCAACAGGCACAAAGACACTGAGAGAATTACAGCAATTAACAAACGCCAGGCGCTCGGGCCTCTGGATATGGAAGTCAGCGCTTCAGAATTTACAACAAAATGATGAGGTTTTTTATGAGTCAACAAACAAGACCTACAGCATCAAAAATGCTCTGTAGTCAAAAGTGTAGTCACGGCAATTTTCGTCAGAAAGATAATGATATCAAGTATATATCCTATAATTACCAAAAAAGAGAAATTGCGTTTATTGTTTATTTAATGTCGCATTTGTTAGTATAGACTACATTTCGGTAATTAGTCAACAATATTATGATGATATGCCGTTTTGAGGGGTGACTACAGGTTTGACTACACTTTTAAAGGCAGGCTGAAATAATGGAACTACTTAATGCCTCAGACGTAAAAAAGATGCTCCGATGTTCTCTTCCGCTTGTCTATAAAATGGCAAATGAGAGACGCATTCCATGCGTGAGGATCCCCTGCCCTACCCTTGGCACCCGGAAGAAGGAACTGGTTAGGTTCAAGTTTGAGGATGTAGCTACCTTTATTGAGGCAAATTACCAGAGGTGACCATCTGATATTAAGACAGATGACATAGGAATTTATTACATAATTATAGCTACTTAAAATTAGGATGTGACAGGAAGTGACACGCAGACGGTTGACTAATGGATTAAACTTGGAAGGGACGATGGTTAAAACGATGGTTAAAACGATGGTTAAAACGATGGTTAAAACATTCATTCCGGTCTTTGCTTATAGAACTGTTAGAAACGTTAGAACTAACAAAAATTATAGTAAATTCCCTAACCGTTCAGAGTTTAGAAGCGTTACACACTCTTATAAGGAGTGTAACGGTTCTATCTCTAAGAAGGCCGGATCTCTTTAATCAAAGTTTAGAACTGATATGCCGGACATCAAAAGCCGGACTGATGGTGAAATGGTTAAAAATGGTTAGTTAAACTGAAATTAACCATCAATGAGCGATAACACAGTCAAATATAACTATCCAAGGAGGATAAGACAAAATGAAGCAGCGGAAGATAGACAATGAAGTTTTGCGACAGATGCTTTCAGAGGACAAGACGCAGCGGGAATGTGCGACCTTTTTCGATGTGAGTGATGCCGCAATATCTAAAGTGGTAAAACGATGGCAGTCAGACAAGCTTGCCGGGGAGATGCCGGAATCTTTTAAGGTGCTTTCGCCTATGAAACAACGATTTGTCTTGTCGGTAGGCCCGGAACAAAAGTCAAGAACTGCGGCAGCGATGGACGCATTTAATCCGGGGAGTTTAGCGAGTGCGAAAGCAATGGGGCAAAGAACAATGTCTGAACCTGACATACGAATAGCATTGGCCGATTTAATGGCACAATGCGGCTTAACGAGACGATCAAGGATTCACAGGCTATCAGATATAGTTAATGCCAAGGACCTTGCTATTGCTAGCAGAGGCCTTGATTTGAGTTTCAAGCTAGATGGCAGTTATGCACCTATTCAAATTGAGAACGTGCCTTTTGATGCAGCGTTAATTTCAGCAAGTGTCAAAGAACTAAGGCAAATGCTTGAAGAACAGTCCGAAGAAGCCAAAACAATAGATCTAATTCCAGAAGAAAAGGAGGTGAACGAAAATGAGTAAATATTATTTAGAAAACGAGGAGAGTCAGAGTTTAAGAGAGCGGCAAAAGAATGAGGATTATGACCTTATCAAGAATCCTGAGTATTACCACGAAGTCAATGCAGCTTTGGCGAAAGCCAATGAGAGGGAAGACCCGAACAATGTCAAGATTCCCCGGCATGAGTCGGCGGCTTTACTAATGGCCGCTGATGATTACTTAGACTTTGATTTTATTTGCCGGGCAAAGATGGACAAACGATATTCCGGCGAACCCTGTCAACGTGATCCGGCGTATATCAAGGCTATTGCCAAAGCTACTGAGGAACTTGGCAAAGCAAAGCAGGCAAAAATCGATGAAAATAAACTGCAAGCGAGCATGGCAGTTGGGCGTCAGGGTTTGTTAGGCAGACAGTATTAATAATTCAACCAGAGAATAAGGAGAAAATGGAAATGGAAAACAAAAAAGTTGAAAAAGTAGCAGCAGGCAGTACGATCACGTGGCCAGATATGGCGCCAGACAATAACCTTGGCGTAAATGCCATGAACCCTACTGTGTCACCCGGATTCAAACAGCAGACGAACGTGCCTGACCTTGGCGCACCGGATGAGCAAATAAAGAAGAGCAGCGAATATTAGGAGGCTTATGAAAACCGAAAAGGAACTGCGCAAAATGATGAAGGATAAAAAATATAGCGGGACTACTTCCGAACGCGATGCCTCATTCATAAAAGAGGTTGAGACAGGATTCAAAGATTTATACCCCGAACCCGGAGCATTAAAGTTGCAAGTCAATGAGCAAAAAGTCTCAGAAGGCATAAGGAACGAAAAGGACAATCGGCTTACTCAACTCACTACTTTAAGGAAGACTCTTGAGTTTACAAAAGCCAAAATTGCCGAACTCATTTCTTTAACGGATAAGCTTGAGCAGACCGGGAATGTCTCACAACTCCAGAAGCATTTTCTTGAATGTGAGAACTATACATTGCTACTTGAGATACTCCATAACCGGATTGATATAGTCGGCAAGCAATCAGTTGCCGCTAATGCTGCTTATCAAGGGGCATTGAGTGAAACGCATCCTTGTTTCGGTTGTAGGCATTGCAGGCAAGACAGGATCGGGAAGCTTTGTGGGTTTGACACAGGACAACAGTCAATTCCTCTTGAGGAACTGAAAGCCTGCCCTGATACAATAAAAGATGGATTTAATAATGAGATCCCTTTTATTAGTCGCGACAAAAGAGATTTGCCTAGTTTAGGCGCGGGTTAATCCGCATTTTATACTCCACCAGGGATGACAATCGGTTATCAAGGCTTTCATCCAATCGAGAATGCTGAAATTATCTTTGGCACGATTTGACGGAGATCCGACACCGACATCCCTGGAGGAATAAAAATAATAATTAAGGAGTTTATAGGATGAATAAAGTTATTTTAGAAGGCCGCCTAGGAAGAGACCCCGAAGTTACATATTCAGCAGCAGGCTTGAAAATAGCATCGGTCGGACTTGCCACAAGCAATGATTATAAGGATAAAACATCAGGTCAGTTCATTAAGAAGCCTGCCTCATGGCATAACCTTGTTGCCTTTGGTGAACCAGCCGGATCATTGGCCGAGTGCAAAAAAGGTGACGTTGTAAATGTTGAAGGGAAAATAGAATATAATGAATGGACGAATGGTGAGGGAAAAAAGCAGACAAGAACTAAAATCCTCTGCTTCGGAATAGAGAAGAAACAATCGCATTAGGAGGATGTAGAGATCGTTCAATCTGGGCGATCCTAGCGAGGCTGAGAGGGTGTTTTACGTTTACTTCTTGTCATGTTTCCATACTTTATTAATAGGTCAAGAATAGCTTCCTCAATCATGTCATTGTGGCGTTTATCAAGTTGGATGGAAAGCATCTTGAGTTGCTTCATGAGGGATTTATTTAGCGTAGTGTTATAGGATTTGCGGATTAAATCTGTTTCGTTCATAGGGGAATTATAATGAATAGTCTTATAGCTGTCAACATATCATTTGGGGAAATTTTCACCATAGTGTGGCACTTTTTTCACCACACTTCAACAAAAAGCAGAAAGCCCATTTTATAAAAATGAACAATTACAGGCACATACAAAATGACGATAATTGGCACAAATATTGCTTTATAGTTGTATAGTTAAATAGTATACTCCATCCTCAATCTCAGAGCATAGGAACAATGAAAACTAACATAAATAAAACCCTTGAAGATTCCTGTAATGGTGACGTTACAGGCAGTCCTATGACTGTGAGAGATCTTCAGGGGTTTTTTATTACCTAACGGATGTGAGATCATGGCAGTAAGAAAACGAGGTGACACATGGCAGATCGATTATATTGATCCGGCCGGCAAGAGAATCCGGAAGGCTTTCAAAACCAAAAAAGACGCCGTTTCCGAACATGCCAAACGTATATCATTGATTGCTGAAGGGCGTTATCTTGATGTCAAGAAGGATTGCAAGACAACCTTCGGCGAACTGGCAAAGAAGTATAAAGAGAATTTTGACCAGCAGCGCAGCTTTAAAAACTGGAAGGAATTGTGTCTAAAGAATTTCGAGGCATACTTCGGAAAAGAGACCCGGCTTGCAAATATACCGTATATGGAAATGGAAACATACCGGAACCATCTCAGGCAGAAAATGACACATAAGAAAACCATCCGGACAGATGCCGCAGTTAATAGAGAAATGTCCTGTTTCCACCATCTATTCAGCAAGGCCGTGGAATGGGATATGATCGAGCAGAGTCCTTTCACACGCGGGAAAACACTACTGGTCAAAGAGAATAACTCCCGGCTGCGGTATCTAACAGAGGATGAGATTACTCGATTACTGGCAGTCTGCACCCCACATCTCAAAGATATAGTCACTACAGCATTAAACACCGGGATGCGCAGGGGTGAAATCCTCACTCTTAAGTGGGATCAGGTAAAGGGTGACTTTATTTATTTGCAGCACACTAAGACCGACACACCCCGGCAAATCCCTATTAATGAAACGCTCGCGCAACTCTTCAAGGAAATCAAAAAGAGACAGAGGATCGGCACGGAATCCGTGTTTTTATTTTCACCTAAAGCAAAGAAGAAAACTGCTGAAACTGGTTTGCATGTAGTCAATCCGGTGACAGGGCATCCGGTGAACAATGTAAAGCATTCATTTACTACTGCGTTGAAAAGGGCAAAGATTGAAGATTTTAGATTCCATGATCTCCGGCACACATTCGCCTCTCACATGATTATGCGTGGCGCATCATTAAAAGAACTTCAAGAAATCTTAGGCCACAAGACAATGAGTATGACTTTGAGGTATGCACACTTGAGCGCGGAACACAAAAAGAAAGCGGTCAACCTTTTAAATGGATTAACCGCTCCGAATTCTCAACCATCTGAAAACGCTATGTCACAAAATGTCACAAATGGTGATTTGGTGGTGGTTGCCAATGGATAAAAAATCAGCTAACCCATTGATTTTAATGGTCGGGGCGAGTGGATTTGAA
>DIKJ01000051.1:0-507 GCA_002424525.1 Bacteroidales bacterium UBA5621
TCCGGAAGTGAAATTTGCCGATGAGGAATTTGGCACAACAGATGCAGATGGTGCGTTCAGGGAGGAGCTACCGATCACCGGTGTTCTTGGTGATTCACATGCGGCTCTCTTCGGACAGCTTTGTTTTGAGCCCGGAACGGGTAAAGCTACGTACGGAACAGGATCATCCATCATGATGAACATCGGCACAAATCCGCTTGAAAGCCCAGAAGGACTGGTTACTTCAATAGGATATGGAATAAATGGTTCAATTACTTATGTTTACGAGGGTAATATCCACTGTACAGGTGGCACCATCAAATGGCTTCAGGACGACCTTGAACTTATTGAAGATGCTTCTGAAACAGAAGCAATTGCCCGGCAGGTTCCTTCTAACGAAGGGGTCTATTTCGTGCCAGCCTTTGCAGGACTGGGGGCTCCCTACTGGAACAACGAAGCACGTGCCATGATCTGCGGAATGACCCGTGGCTCGAAGAAAGCTCATGTGGTACGCGCAGCGCTCGAAGC
>DIKJ01000051.1:540-880 GCA_002424525.1 Bacteroidales bacterium UBA5621
AAGAGCTGCGCGTTGACGGCGGTCCGGTAAAAAACAACTTCCTTATGCAATTTCAGGCCGATATGCTTCAGTCGAATATTAACCGTTCAGAGATTCCGGAGGCTTCAGCCCTTGGTGTGGCTCTGGTCGCAGGCTTATCTACAGGAATATGGAAAAACACTGATGACCTGACAGCTTTACGAACGGGGGGTGAGATAATAAAGGCAAAAATGGATGCCGGGAAGACTGAAGAACTCTACAGAGGATGGAAAAATGCTGTTCAAAAGGCTTTTTGACTTACCCGCAATTAATTCGTAGATTTAACTATCAAATCTTTATTATGATGATGCACAGAAAAAAC
>DIKJ01000051.1:926-2324 GCA_002424525.1 Bacteroidales bacterium UBA5621
CCTGAAAAACTGAGAGTGGTAATTCTTACAGATATGACCCACGATGATGGCAACTCATTGATAAGATACCTGTATTATTCTTCATTTTTCGACCTGGAGGCACTGATAGTTACAAATCAACTGCCGGATTTCAATTACAATGATACAGGGCCATGGGAAAAAGCAATGGGAATACTTGAGGCTTACCGGAATGAACTCCCTCAATTGAGAAAGCATGATCCAAATCTTCCGGATTATGAGTCGTTACTGGCAGTTACCAAAGCCGGCAGAGGCGCTATTCCAATTATATGGCTCACCAACTCCCTGCATTTCAAGGGAGCAATAGCTTCAAGGTATGTTGAAAGCAGATGGGATTCGATAAGATTTGATGACTGGATCGGAGAGGGTCTTAATCCCAACGGCGAACCGAAAGACTCAGAGGGTAGTGAATTCCTGCAGGAAGTTTTTAACAGGGATGATAACCGGCCAATTTACGTGCAGGCATGGGCCGGCCCGATAACATTTATACAGGCACTTTATCGTTACAGGCAAAGAGAGGGCGAAGATAAATTCCGGAAACTGCTATCGAAGCTTCATATATATGGCATTCTGCTTCAGGACATTACTTTTGACTACCTTATCGACCTTAACAAAATAATCTCAATGAACTGCACAAATACAGGAACGGCCACCTCTACTTACAAGGGTGAGAGGGTTGCCGCAAGATGGCTGCTCCACGAAGCAGGTCACTTCTGGCGTTATGTAAGTGGCCGCAATCCCGTGATTAGTCCATCGGAGGTGAACGGTCACGGCCCTATGTCTGAAATCTACGATAGTGGCGGAGAAGGCGACACTCCTTCTTTCCTTTATCTGATCAGCTCCATGTTCGGGCTTAATGATCCGGAAGACCCAACGCAGGGAAGTTGGGGTAATATGTTTTATCCGATGGAAGATGAATTCCCAAAAGGTTATTTCCATACATGTTTCCAGCCAGACCATGAGCTGACCAGGTGGATTCCTGATGCACGTAACAGCTTTAAGAACCGGTTGAAATGGTCAGTAGATGAGCCGGACGAAGTGAACCAGGAACCAATTATAATTATCAACGGAAATAAGTCGAATAAAGTTATTCATATCTCATCCGCACCCGGAAGGAAAGTTAAACTTGATGCTTCACGCTCCTTCGATCCTGATAATAATGATCTGACATACAACTGGTTCAGATACAAGAATGCCGACTCGTATGAAGGCGATTTCGAAATAGATAAACCCGAAGAAGCCCGGCAAGTGATCAGGGTACCAGAGGACCTGGCCGATAAAACCATTCATCTGGTTCTTGAAGTGCGCGATAACGGAATTCCCGGCCTGGTATCTTACAGGAGGGTGATATTAAATTTAAAGAATTAATACAGATGAAAC
>DIKJ01000051.1:2366-7770 GCA_002424525.1 Bacteroidales bacterium UBA5621
GATGAAACTTTAATTAATTCAAATCAATACAAGATATTATGAACCACATTAAAAAAACAACATTCGGGCTGATTGTCGGTACACGCAATATATTCAGCTCAAAACTGGCGGAAGAAGCCAGGGAAACCCTTCTTAAAATAATGGACCGGATAGGTTATGATTATGTAATCCTTCCTTCATCAGAAACTCCAACCGGCAACATAGAAACGGTGGCAGACGCTCACAAATGTGCCAGGCTTTTTAGCAAAAACCGTGATAAGATCGACGGCATTATAGTGGTGTTACCCAACTTTGGCGATGAGCTTGGGATAGTTAATGCCATTAATATGGCAAAGCTGGATGTACCGGTACTCGTTCAGGCATGCGACGACGACAACGACAAGGTTGACGTTTACAACCGGCGTGATGCTTTCTGCGGCAAGTTATCGGTTTGCAACAATCTTTATCAGTATGGTATACCTTTTACTGATACCACCTGGCATACTTATCCTCTCGGCAGTAATGAATTTGAGTCTGACCTGCAGTTTTTTGATAAAGTATGCAGGGTTGTGAAAGGATTGACAAATGCACGCATCGGTGCCGTTGGAGCCCGTCCTGCCGCCTTTCAGACAATGCGTGCAAGCGAGAAGCTGCTTCAGGCATCCGGAATAACGGTTGTTACAGTCGACCTCTCTGAAATTTTCAGTGCAGCCCGGAAGCTCGATGACAAAGCCTCTGAAGTGGTTACTAAAGTAAGTGAAATAAAGAACTACGGAAAGATCCCGGCACAAATAAAGGATGAAAAGATTATTCACCAGGCCAGATTCGGTGTAGCCCTCGAGAACTGGCTGTCGGCAAACGAAATAAATGCAGCAGCCGTTCAATGCTGGGAATCGATCCAGAAGAACTACGGGTGCGCCAGCTGCCTGACAATGAGCATGCTGGGAGAAAAGCTCATTCCCTGTGCCTGCGAGGTCGATATAGCCGGAGCGGTATCAATGTATACCCTTATGCTTGCCAGCGGCCAGCCTTCAGCATTGCTCGACTGGAACAACAACTTCGGGACTGACCGTAACAAAGTGGTTTGCACCCACTGCAGCAATTATCCGAAAAGCTTCTTTAAGAACGACATTGAAATATCAACCCTTGATATTCTCGGAACAGTTCTCGGACACGATGATACGTTCGGTGCAATAAAGGGTAAGGTTACAGCCGGCGATCTGACCTATTTCAGAATATCCACCGACGATGTGAACGGAATGATCAAATCATATCTTGGAGAAGGATCGATAACAGATGACCCTTACGCTATGGATGGAGGAATTGCCGTATGTGAGATACCTGATCTGCAAACACTTATGAAATTCATATGCAAAAATGGCTTTGAACATCATGTAGCTATGGGACGTGGTCATGTTGCCGGTATCATCGAAGAAGCGGTCGACAACTACCTGGGTTGGGGTCTGTACCGGCATAAATAATTACCTCCTTTTAAAAGGGAACAGGCTGCTCATGAGGAATAAAGTCTCATATAAACTTAATGTAAAGGAGATCGGGGAAAATCCTTCATGCATCATAATACATGACAGATTCAAAGCAGATCTCTTTCATAACGAAGAGGATCCCCCTTCGGCAAACAGGGTGAGGATATCAAATGGCATACTTGATATCGAAATGCTTCCATCAAAAGGATTTTCCCTCGGGCAGGCATGGATAAAAGGCAGACCATTATTCTGGGATGCGCCAATATACCTGCCCGATACTGAAACAATCGACCTCTGGTCTGATGAGATCTGCATAAACGGAACACCTGCTCCGGGGTTTACATTCCTGAAAACACTGACAGGCGGAGTGGAAATGTATGGTTTAAATAACTGGGGTATGCCGGTTATGAAACAAGGAAGGTTGTATCTGCTGCACGGTGAAACATCAAATGTTCCGGTAAGTGAAATAATTTTTACTGCTGAAGGCAATCAATGCACGATTGAAGCATCTTTTACTTACCGTACCTTTGAAGGCGACTCTGATAAGCCATGGTATGAGAGGGGAAACCCAATATTCAGGGTAACAAAAAAGCTTATAATGTTTGAAAATTCCACGGTTATCAGGCTGAAGGATATCATTGAAAACATAAGCGGACAGTTACAGACACCTGACTGGGGTTATCACATAACGTTCAGACCTGAAGAAGGAGCCAGGTACCTGGTCCCGTCAGGTCATGTTCAGGTTCGTGGTGGCGGACAATTACCGGATGACATTGAGACATGGCATAAAGCGGCTGATGAAAATGTGAGGACCGAAACCGGGATTATTCACAATGGGCTCCCGACAACTAAACCATCCGGAAAAGAAGAAACAACATCTCTCCTGCTCTATCCTGACAAAACAGGTATAGCTGTATCCGTTACACCTGCGCCTTACTTTCAGACCTGGTTCTGCTGCGGAGGTAAAGGCTCAAAAGAATTCACATTCAGGAACGGAGAGTCGCTGTTAAAGAAGAACTGGGATGGAATTGGAATCGAGTTCGGATCAAGCGCACTGGATCACGATGGAAATACCGATCCGTCTGTTTCCCCAGAACCCCCTCTGAATCCCGGAGAGGTGCGGACCCTTTCATTTAGCTTTGAGCCTTTATCTCCTGATGAGGCAGTGAACCTTGAATTATTAATAAACGAATCATATGAATAAAAAACTAACTGTTCTGCTATTTCTGTTGATACCTTTAATGGGTTTTTCACAAAATTGTGAGAAATGGAAGGTATTTGAGATTTCACTTAAAGGTACTTCTGCCGGAAACCCCTTTAAGGATGTAACCCTTTCTGCAGTATTTACAAACAGCACACTGTCAGATACCATAAACGGTTTTTATGATGGATCAGGTATCTACAAGATCCGGTATATGCCGGCTTCAGAAGGTAAATGGAGCTATACCACCATCAGCAACCAGAAACAATTGAATGCAAAGAAGGGCGCTTTTAACTGTATCCCTCCGTCGAAGGATAATCATGGACCGGTGGTTGTAAAAGATACTTTCTACCTGGCCTATGCCGACGGCACTCCTCACCACTCTTTCGGTACAACATGCTATGGCTGGGTACACCAGGGAGACTCTCTGGCGGGAGTAACCCTGAAAACACTTTCTAGGGGGTATTTCAACAAAATGCGCATGTGTATTTTCCCGAAAGATTATGATTGGAACAAAAACGAACCACTTCTTTACCCGTTCGAAGGGAAACCCTTAAAGGAGTGGGACTATACACGGTTTAACCCTGCTTATTTCCGTAATGTTGAAAAGCGGATCAGGCAGCTCGATTCACTTGGCATTGAGGCGGACCTTATTGTCTTCCACCCATACGACAGGTGGGGATACCAGAACATGACGAGGGAGACGGATGACTTTTATATCCGTTATATAATAGCCAGGTTTGCTGCATATAAAAATGTATGGTGGAGCATGGCTAACGAATATGACTTTATGAGAGCAAAGAAGATGGATGACTGGGATCATTTTATCAGGTTTTTTGCAGAAGAGGATCCCTACAACCGTTTGCGTGGAATACATAACGGTTCGAGATGGTACGATCATACTAATCCGTATCTTACACATGCCAGCATTCAGAACGAAGATACTTACAGGGCTAAAGAATTGAGAGCTAAATATTTAAAACCCGTTATTTTCGACGAATGCCGCTATGAGGGAAACATCCCCTGGTCATGGGGAAATCTCACTGCAGAGGAGATGGTTAATAAGTTCTGGAGAGGCTTCATTAATGGTGGTTATGTAGGACATGGAGAGACGTATGTTACTGAGGTGCCTCTGCAGTTCCCGGAAAGATCCTCTGATGTTCTCTGGTGGTCAAAGGGAGGTGTTCTGAAAGGAAGAAGCCATGAAAGGATTAAATTCCTTCGGGAGATCATTGAATCAGCTCCGGGAAAACTAAAGCCATCTGTAATATTTCAATCCTGGATGCCTTTTTCATCGGTAACATATAAAAACGAATTTTTTCTTGCTTATTTTAACATGGACCAGCCGCGCAGCATGGTATTGAACCTCCCGGGTAAGTCAAATTACAGGATAGAGATCATTAATGCCTGGGATATGATCATCCAACCTGTTCCGGGGACCTTCTCAGGGAGGTGCATTATAGAACTTCCACAGAAACCCATGACAGCATTACGGATAACAAAGACCAATTAGTATATTGGTTTAGATACTATTATATTATTCACCAAAAACAAACACAATATGCGAACTAAAGCATTTTTAATCATTACTCTGATCTTTATTGTCCTGCCTTTTTCTAATGCTCAGAAATCTCCTAAGATCGACGAGACAGTACGCATAAAGAAACTTGAGCCGCCAAAGGGGATAGTCAGGATCGTTCTCGACACTGATACCTACAATGAAATGGATGACCAGTTTGCTCTGTGCTTTGCATACCTGTAAATAGAAAAAATCCAGCTCGAAGCTGTTTACGCTGCCCCATTATTCAACAACCGGTCCATAAGCGCCGGTGACGGGATGGAAAAAAGCTACGAGGAGATACTAAGACTTCTAAAACTGCTTGGTAAGTCGCCTGAAGGATTTGCTTTCCGTGGATCCGACAGATACCTTGAAGATATTTAAAAACCGATCCGGAGTGCCAATGGTTATTATGCCATGCCAGCCAGTTGTTGCCCATTTTCATACAACAATTCCCGAGATGCAGCATTATCTGAAAGGGAAGAACCCGCTTTCCGATTACCTCCTGAATATGACAATTGAATACAGCAGAGGGCGCGACTACTGGTCGAAAGTTATCTGGGATGTTACTGCCGTGGCCTGGCTTGTCAACCCCTCCTGGCTTCCAACCAACCTTGTGCACAGCCCGGTACTGACCGACCAGGTGACATACAGTGTGGACCATTCGAGGCATTTCATCAGGATTGCAACTTCACTCAACAGCGATGCGATCTTCAGGGACCTTTTCGGAAAAATTACAAGCTTTAAATAAGAAAAAAGTAGAAAGATAAAAGTAGGAACGATTGTCAGAAGTCACCCCCTCTTTCCCCTGGAGAGAGGGGGGCGGGGGGGGTGAGTACATGACAAAAGACAAAAGATAAAAGTAATGATATTAAGAATCAGGGGGCCATCAATTCTTTTAGTATTGATCTTAATAACAGCTGGTTGCAGGAATAGTAGTAATTAGTTGATCCTTAAATATTATTAACATATTGATTGTTAATAACTTATGTTCTTTGAAGTCTTGATTTTTCGGTTATTTTCACGGAGCCATGTTTTGGTCCCGATAAAAATCAAGAGCTAGCGCAGTTACAAAAAACACGAATTGATAAGGACCAACTAATGACCGACTTAACAAATATTGAAGCCAATGTTGAGGCCACTGGAGTTACCGATATTGGGGCAACGGTTGCCCTCACTTCC
>DIKJ01000018.1:0-14265 GCA_002424525.1 Bacteroidales bacterium UBA5621
AGGGCACCATCCTTGTCGAGGTCTGCACCCTCGAGTGATAATGTCCTGTCGATGATGTCAACAAGTTTTGTCTCATCAGTTGCGATGCTCCTGTTTATAACCCCGACCTTTTTGATGTCTGCCGGTATTGTAACAGGTGCCGGCTGGAGGACATTAATATAAAGTTCGTTCGTCTTGCAGGAAGAAAGCAGTGCAACTGACAGGATGATTAATGCGAAGTATCTCATATTTGTTGGTTTTGTGCTAGTTCTTTTGAAAATTGGTTGATCCGGAGTCAATCTGTCAGACTCTCTCCACTCTTATGTTCCGGATAGCAGCTGTAGTAACCCACGAAGCGATCCCGAAAGGCCTTGAAAGTTCTACTTCCGACCTTATGGTCAATAGTTTGTCGCCGATTGTAAAGTCGACAACCATCTCATCATCTATCCACGCTTTGATTGCGCCTCCTGCTACTCTTAACCGAATTGTGTACCACTGGTCATTTTCAAATTTTCTCAAAGTCCTGGTCTCATTTTCGGAGGCGTCCCTTCCGTTTATACTGCTGAGGCCGACAAGGGTACCTCCCCATCCGCCAACCACCAGGGTGCACGGTGATTTTCCCACCGGGAAGGTCATTCCGCAAAAGAAATCGGTTCCCTGGGTCCGTTTTGCCTCAAGTGTAACTTCATAATCATCTGACGGGAAATCTTTTTTCCATGTAACACCTGTACATCCGTCTCCCATCCCCAGTACTATTGAGCCACCTGAAACATACACGGGTCCCTGCGGCCCGAAGTTGGTAATCTCCCATCCTTCCAGATTTGTCCCGTTAAAAAGCAGTCCGGGAGCACTCACTTCCGGAACGTCAGGTATGACGGTCTTTTTCTCCTGTCCTCCTCCTTTGCACGCAGAAAACAGAAGTGTGGTGACGATTAAGGCATTAATTACACTCGTCCGCAATCTGCAAATATTCCTCCGTTGAGCAGCCACAATAAGCCTCTTCCGCGACTCCGTGCGATTTTTAAGATCTGGCTTTCCCATTGCTGATTTTTTTTATAAATATAAAAAATATATGCAATAAGGGCAAAAGGCAAACAGATTGCATGGAAAAGGATGAAATTAACTACGGTATATGTTCAGAAATCATATTTCATGCGTTGCATGAGGGCTGGCTATTATTAAGAAAGTTTTTACTATTTTTGAAGTATCAATTTGAAACCATGCATTGTAGCTGGAACCTTGAATACAAGATAAAGATCAACCGTGCCGGGCTCTGCTGATCCCTTCAAGGGGTGTCTTCCCTGCTAATTTCATATCACATGCTTATTTGAACAAATCAGGAGAAAATCCTGTATTCAACAAAATCATTTAAAAAATTCAAAACAAAAATCCAAATGGAAAAACTTATTATAACCGGCTCGGACCTGAGAGTGAACGATGTGGTGAATGTGGCCCGTCATGGCCAGAGAGTTGAGCTTCACCCTGATGCCCGCAAAAGAATAAACGAATGCCGTGCAATGCTCGAGAAAAAGCTTGTTGCCCGCGAAATAATGTATGGGGTAAATACAGGTATTGGTGAATTCTCGGAGGTTGTCCTCAACGACGATCAGATAGTGGATTTTCAGAGATACCTGGTCTATAACCATGCAGCCGGTATCGGTGATCCGGCATCCATCGAGATTGTAAGGGGCGCGATGCTCGGAAGGATCAATGTGCATGCCCACGGCAACTCTGGGAATCGTCTTGAGATCACCGAAACCCTTGTGGAGATGCTCAATAAGGGCGTCACTCCTTTTGTCTGCCAGAAAGGGTCTGTCGGCGCCTCGGGAGACCTTGCACCGATGTCGCAGATCGCCCTCCTTCTTCTTGGCGAGGGCAAGGCTTACTATCAGGGTGAGCTGATGGACGGTAAGGAGGCTATGGACAAAGCAGGAATTGCGGTGCCGGGATTGCAGGCCCGCGACGGGCTGGCAGCTATCAACGGATCGAATATGCTGACAGCGATGAGCGCAATATGGCTGGTCGATGCCAATAACTGGCTCAAGCAGGCAGAGATAGCTGCATCAATGTCGCTCGAAGCCCTTAAGGCCAACATGAAGCCATACACCCCTCTTTTACACGAAGTGAGAGGCTTCAGGGGGGCCGTCCGTAGTGCAAACGCCATAAATAAATGCATTGCCGGGGGTGATCTGAAAGAGGGAAGGATAAAGTCGAAAGTTCAGGATGCTTATTCGATGAGATCCACACCTCAGGTAATAGGTTCTGCGCACGATATGCTTAATTATGCACGGTCGCAGGTTGAGATCGAACTTAATGGTGTTGGTGACAATCCGGTCTTCTTCCCCGACAGGAATATTCAGATATCAGGAGCCAATTTCCAGGGATCACCGGTATGCGTGCCCATGGATATGGCCGGAGCATGTATAACCATGGTAAGCGTTATGTCGGAGAGAAGAATGAACCGCCTTAATAACGTGGCTCTCAGTGTAGGCCTCCCTGATTTCCTTACAAAGGGCGCAGGAATGTTCTCGGGTATGATGCTGAGCCAGTATACAGCCGATACCCTTATTGTTGAGCAAAGGATACTCTCTGTTCCTGCTTCAATCCAGTCAATCCCCGCTGCAGCCGATCAGGAAGATTTTGTATCAATGGGAATGAACACAGCGATCAAGAATAACCAGATCCTCGACTGTGCCTGGGGGATACTCGGTATTGAGTTCATGGCCGCTGCACAGGCCCTTGACTTCAGAAAGGAAGAGTATAGCTTTGGAAAGGGAGTCCAGACAGCAAAGGATGTAATAAGAAAACATGTTGAGTTCCTGGATATCGACAGGCCCTTATATCCCGATCATACAGTGATGAAGGAACTTGTCAGATCGTGCGAGATCCTCTATGAAGTGGAAAAGAGCGTTGGCAGTCTGGAGTAAAAGATGTTTCTGTTATAAATCCAAACCTTATATTATGAAAATCAGAATCAAAGACTTCCCAACCTTTGAGAAGGAGTGGGAAAAAGACAAAACTTCGAAGGAAACAAAGAAGATCCTCAAGAAATTAGGGGAACTCCAGCACAAGATGTATGCCCAGAATAAATATAGTCTGCTGATCGTCCTTCAGGGGACCGACGCATCGGGCAAGGATGGCCTTATACGAGACCTTCTCAGGTATTGCGATTCCATCGGCACAAAGATCCACAGCTTCAGGAAACCTACAGAGGAAGAGTATGCACACGACTTTTTATGGAGGGTTCACCAGGTGGCTCCTCGCAAAGGCGATATCCGTATATTCATCCGCTCACATTATGAAGATATCCTGGTCCCCTCGGTGGAAAAATATATTCCAGCCTCCGTGATAGAAGAGCGGTATCAGCTTATCAATGACTTTGAGAAACTGCTTGAGCACAACGGGACCAGAATCCTGAAATTCTTTATGCATGTTTCAAAGGATGTCCAGAAAAGAAGGCTGATGGAGCGTGTTGAGATGGAGGAGAAACACTGGAAACATAAGGACGGAGACTGGACTACCCGGGAAAAGTATGATGAATACCTCGAAGTGTACGAAAAGATACTGAACAGGTGCAATGATGTCCCATGGCATGTTGTGCCCTCCGACAGGAACTGGCAGAAGCTCCATTTTGTCGGGGAAAAGGTCCTGAAATCACTTGAAGGCCTGGACCTGCAATGGCCCGGACTCATCTCAGAGAAGTTCAGAAAATAAGCATTGCTGGTTTCTCAAACAATACAGGCTTCATCCGGGTGGCTGATTAGCTTTGCGGAGTATTGAATAACTTAAGGTAAAACCCATCATCTCGGCAACATGCAGATGAGCTTTCAGATATACTCCTGCCGTAAGCGCAGGTGTTAACCTGTAGCCCAGTTCATATTTCTGATAAACCGGGTTCCTTGCCTTATAGGGTGAGTAAATATAAAATCCCAGATGTTGTGCAAACACAACATTCCCGAGCAGGAAATCCTGCCCTGCCGTCAGGGCAACTCTCTTGTGATCGGTGTCGGCCCCTTCCCGTTCCGTTAATTTTTTTATATAGCCGTCGGAGGAGATTTCAGTGCCAAAATTAAGCTGATACCAGGTTCTCACCTGCCGTGCAAACCTTGCATTAAACCCGAGAACCAGAGCCGGCTCCTCAGGGAACTCTTCAGTCTCTTCAAGTATCTTAAGCGCAGAGAACAGCTGAAATGAGAGGATCAGGCCCGGCTTTAACGCCTCAATCCTGGAGGTGTAGTTATGGTCAAGAACCGGTATTCCTCTGCTAAAATGCTCAAGCCCAAGCGCAAGGGTCGGAAAATTCATGCCTTTATTGGGCTGTTTGAAACCGCCGTTTGATATGTGGTTGTAACATCCCGATACCGTAAAGTATGTTTTTCCTGCGATCCTGTATTTAAAGCGCAAATCAATAAAAAGCGGAAAGTTGAAAGGAGTGCTGAAAAACTGGTTCAGTGGATTCTCTTCTCGGTCATAGAACTCGGTGTGATAAGAGACGCCTGCTCCTCCCCGCACCGAAAAAAAATAATTCTTTCCGTGTGTCAGTACGGGTTCTGCATAAACGGTAATATCAAAAATGCTTCCCAATACCTCAGGATACTGATAGTTGAAGTAACCTGCCTGGATACCCGAAAACCAATAAGCGTTAAACACTTGCCAGCGATTGTACGATGTATGTAATTTATTGATGCTGAGATCAAAGCCATATGGATTAGTGTGCGACACCGCCTCAATGGCAGCTGAGTGAGGAATAATAAACCCATAGTGCGCGCGGAAACCGTATGTCTGATACGATATCGTATCTGCCTTCGCTGTGATGAACAACGTTCCCATCAGAAACATTACTGTAATAAGATGACTGATCCGCATTTTCAATACTGTTTTCTCACTAAGTTAAGTAAATCGGCTTCTTTTTCCAAAAATCTTTATCTTTACTTCAAACCAAACAAAATCAGCCATGATCCTCAAAAAGATTTCCTGCCTCACTATTCTGCTGCTACTCATTGCGTCAGTAGCACCCGCACAGCTTCCCTATAATCCATCACCGGAGAACCTGAAAGCCAGGGAATGGTTTCAGGATGCAAAATTCGGGATGTTCATTCACTGGGGTGTTTACAGCATACTCGGCGACGGTGAATGGGTAATGAACAACCAGAGGATCGACAAAGCGACCTACCAGAAGCTTCCTGCCTTTTTCAATCCGATAGGCTATAATCCTGCAGAGTGGGTCGCCCTGGCAAAAGCTGCCGGAATGAAATACATCACGATTACGAGCAAGCACCACGACGGTTTTGCCATGTTCGATTCGAAACTTACCGACTGGGATATTGTTGACCAAACCCCTTACGGTAAAGATGTCCTGAAAATGCTTGCCGATGAATGTGCAAAAGAAGGGATAAAGCTCTTTTTCTATCATTCTCACCTCGACTGGTATCAGGATGATTATTATCCGCGGGGCAACACCGGTCAGACTGCCGGACGGCCTGCAGTAGGCGATTGGTACAGGTACCTCGATTTTATGGATGGCCAGCTGACTGAGCTTCTGACAAACTATGGAGATATAGCCGGCATATGGTTCGATGGGCACTGGGACAAAAAAGATGCCGACTGGCGGCTCGGAAAAACTTATAACCTGATACACAGCCTTCAGCCTGCCTGCCTGATCGGCAACAACCATCATCTGGCTCCGTTCCCGGGGGAGGATTTCCAGATGTTCGAGAAAGATCTGCCCGGGAGCAAGACCACGGGGTTCAACCCCGAGCAGGAGATTGGCGAACTGCCTTTCGAGACATGCGAAACAATGAATAATTCGTGGGGATTCAATCTGCAGGACAGGAATTACAAATCCCTGAAGAGCCTTATTCAGTATCTTGTCAGGGCGGCAGGATATAACTCCAATTTCCTCCTTAATGTCGGACCTATGCCTGACGGGAAGATTCAGCCCGAATTCATAAGCACACTGAAGGACCTGGGAAACTGGATGCAAAAATATGGTGAGACTGTTTATGGAACACGCGGAGGGCCTGTTTCGCCGAGATCGTGGGGCGTAACAACGCAGAAAGGAAATAAGGTCTTTGTTCATATTCTGAATCCGGAAGATGACAACCTGCTGATCCCCGACTTCGGGAAAAAGGTGAGGAGTATAACCCACTTCGATACCGGGACCAAACTGAAATACAGGCAGGACAGCTTTGGAATCTCAGTAAATCTGCCTCAGGGAATAATGGATGAAACAGATACAATATTAATAATCGAAATATAAACTATTATGACAAGAAATCTCAAACGACGCTCTTTCATTGAAACCTCTGTAAAAGGAGTTGCCGCTGCCGGCCTTCTTACGGCATCGTGCATAAGGCCTGCTTCAGGCAGCTGTCTTGAAGGGAAATTCATTCATCATGTTTTTTTCTGGATGAAGGAACCGGTCACTCAGCAGGCAAGGGACAAATTTGAAAAGGCTCTTAAGGATCTGGTTACCGTAGAGACCATTGTGGACCATCATCTCGGGATTCCGGCACCAACTGACCGGGGAGTAATTGACAATACTTACGCCTACTCACTGCTGACAACATTCAGGAATAAGGCTGACCAGGATATTTACCAGACACATCCGACCCACCTTAAATTTATAGATGATTGCCAGGATCTCTGGGAACGGGTCGTGGTTTATGATTCCATCAGCATATAAGGCTCTCTATTTTACTTTAGATACACCTCCAGCACAGGTATCTCCAACGGCGGCTTCTGTACCGGAAGCTGGAGCGACAGGTTATTTGCCTCCTCCCCACTGCCGGTGGTGTACCTGATCTCGCTGGCATCATGCAGGAACTGGATATACTTCACCTTATCTGCCATATTTTCAAGATTTATCCTGCCCATCGGATAGGCTAGCAGATGAATATATAACCTGTTGGTGACTGGATTGAAGGTTAACAGGGTGTTCGCAGGAGCTGTGAATTCGTCGGGAGCCTGAGTGCAATTGTAAACCGACCTGCTGTTAAGCTCCATCCACTCACCCATGGCACTGAGGCTCTCCTGAGCCCTGTGATCGAATGTGCCGCGAGCGGTGGGCCCTACATTTAGGAGAAGATTACCCCCCTTACTCACCGATTCGATGAGTAACTCGAGCAATTGGGCAGGGCTCTTCCAGGTATACTCATCGCGGTAGTAACCCCATGATCCGGAAAAGGTCTGACATGTTTCCCAGGGAACCCGCTTGCCATTGACCTCCGGCCATTTGGCGACCTTAACCTGTTCAGGTGTTGTGAAGTCCCATCCGCCTTCCACATCCCTCAGATCAAGGCGGTCGTCGACAATTATTCCGGGCTGAAGCGACCTTGCCAGTTTTATCAGGCCCTCCGAATCCCAGTCGGCCCTGCCTTTGCCATTCTTCCCCGGAAAGGAAAAATCAAACCATATGATACTGATCTCCCCGTAATTAGCCAGGAGCTCACGTACCTGGTTTTTCATGTAGACCCTGTACCGGTTCATATCCTTCCCCTTGTTCAGCTTTTCATATTCCTCATCGGATTCCTGCCGCTGGGGATGACGGCTGTCAATTGTATAATCAGGATGGTGCCAGTCGATAAGCGAATAATAGAATCCCACCTTTAATCCCTCAGCCCTGAAGGCTTCAACGTACTCTTTGATAAGATCCTTGCCGGCCGGGGTATTGGTTGCCTTGTAATCAGTAAATTTTGAGTCCCACAGGCAAAAACCTTCATGGTGCTTGGCAGTCAGCACAACATACTTCATCCCGGCTTCTTTTGCCATTTTTGCCCATGCCTGAGGATTGTAGAGATCGGGATTGAACAACTCGAAGTATTTCTGATACTGTGCATTTGTCATGCGCTCCCTGTTCTTTACCCATTCGTGCCTGGCCGGAAGGGCATAGAGACCCCAGTGAATAAACATTCCGAACCTTGCCTCGGTCCACCATTGCATTCTGGCAGCCTTCTGAGCCTCGGTTTCCTTTGGGAGCTGGGCAGTAGCCAGATGTGAAGTTGTCAGCAATAAACCCGAAAGGATAATTGTGATTAAAGGTTTGCTTCTCATAATTAGGGTTTTAGATCATGATTAAAATATCATCTGCATATATGGAAAAGGTCATTATAACAATGACTAATATAAATGATTTTTCAATGAAAAAAGGTTTAATGTGTACTAAAAAAGTCTGATTAAACTAAGTTGCCTGTTGCTGGTCCATTTTCAAACAACTGGCAACTCAGGTCAGTTATAAATTCCTTCATCCTCTTATAATGAGATCCTTTTTCCCATAAGGGAGGAAATCATTGAGTTCTTCATAAAACCTGCACCACGTAAGATTCATGATAATCCCGGATATTATAATCTGCTGCTGATAATCTCTGCAAGATTCTCCGGTGTCAGCTTAACCGGATTATTTTTATTTTCGGTCGATCTGCAGATCGTTTCAATATCCTTTTCTTTCAGGCCATATTCTGCCAGGCGGGGTAAAAGAGATTCGCTGGTAAGCCTTTGAAGATAATCGACAAAACCATCTATATAAAAATCGTCTGATCTTCTCTCCTCTTCAAGAAATAATTTCCCCAGTCTCAGATATTTATTTATTGCAGTTGTATTGTTGCCGGTTCTTCTTAATTCCCTTACAATGATCTCGTTGGCAGAAGCCATCAGTGTTCCGCAGACAATACCGTGAGGGATATCGAACATACCTCCTATCGACGAAGCAAAACCATGTACAACGCCCAGACCGGCATTTGCCAGGCAGATCCCTGAAGTAAGGGCCGCAAAAGCCATTCCGGTTCTTGCATTAATGTCCTGCCCGTCCTGTATGCTCAGCTCAAGAGATGATCTGACAGCTTTCAGTCCTTCAAGGGCAAGAGCATCGGTATAGTGATTCGATTTATCTGAAAGATAGGCCTCTGTGAGCTGCGTAAAACAATCCATCCCGCTTGCAGCAGTTATATCACGCGGGCAGCTGAGGGTCATTTCCGGGTCGACAAGGGCAACATCCGGAACAAGATTGTCATGTCTGAGAGATCTCTTGAACCCGTCAGCCCCTCTTTCTGATATTACTGCATTTTTTGTTGCCTCGCTTCCGGTTCCGGATGTGGTCGGGACAGCGATAAACGTCACTTTTTTCCCTGGATGCTCTTTTGTGCCTACACCCTCAAGGTAATCCTTAACACTTTCGCATAGCGGCAACATCGCGGAAATAGCTTTCCCTGCATCGATCACACTTCCCCCTCCCACTGCTACCACCAGATCAATTCTCTCTTCACTGAACCCTTTGACAGCTTCATCAACAACAGCCGGAGAAGGCTCACCCGGAACCACCACATGATAATTGCCCACCTTTTCACGGGCGAGCTCCCGGAAGAGTTGTTTCCCGTATACCGATTCAGTAAACGAGCTTCTGCCTGTAACGATCAGAACCCTCCTGCCGGTTTTTTTTACCAGACCGGACAGCATCCCAAACCTGCCCCTGCCGAACCAGATCACCGGCAGACGGGCAAAAGAGAAAGGTTTAACCATTTTGTATGGTTATCATTTCACTATCGCAATGTCCTTCTTTTCTTTGAAGAAGAAGATAAAGCAAATCAGTGCGGCCGCTGCAATATAAGCCGGTACGAACCAGATTTTCTGCCACTCGTAAACCTGGCCGGTGGAATAATACGCAGTGACGAAACCCGAAACCCACGTCCCGATAAACATGCCCAATCCGTAAGTAACGAAAGTGAACAAACCCTGGGCGGCATTCTTTATCCTCTCGTTTGATTTTTTCTCAGTGTACATATATCCTGTGACGAAGAAAAAGTCGTAGCAGACACCATGCAGTATAATACCGGCATAGAGCATCCATAAATTGGACCCCATGTTTCCGTAGGCGAAAAAGAGATAGCGAAGGAGCCATGCAGTCATTCCGATGATCAGCATTTTCTTCACCCCTATCCTGTTAAAAAGGAAAGGGATGGCCAGAATGAAAACAGCTTCCGATATCTGTCCCATGACCATCTTGCCGGCAGCGTTGGTCATGCCCGACTGGTTGAGAAAGAGGTTTGCAAATCCGAAATAGAATGAGAGGGGTATACATACAAATATTGCCGCGATAAAAAAGATCAGGTAGGGTTTGTCCTTAAACAGCACGAATGCGTCAATCCCCATAATCGATTTTGCCGATGATGGTGTTCTTGCCAGAGGAGGAGTGTCAGGAAGCGCGAAGCTGTACAGACCGAGAGCCAGCGAAACCACGGCAGCCATGTAGAAAGTCCCCGGTGTCTGCTCAACACCGAGAATAGCTATCATAAAGCCTGCAACAACCCATCCTATTGTTCCGAACACCCTGATGAAGGGGAACTGTTTTCCCGGATCGCTCATCTGCCTGAATGCCACACTGTTCGTTAATGCTATTGTAGGCATGTAAGCGAGAGAATAGAGAAGCATAACCCAGTAGAACGGGGCATTTGCCGTAAGCCGCGATGCGATGAATAAAAGCACACCTCCGAGCAAATGGAGCACTCCCATTAACTTCTGAGCCGCAAAATATCTGTCGGCGATCATGCCTACGAAAAAAGGTGATATCATGGTTGCAATAGCCAGGGCACTATAGGCAGCGCCTATCTGTAATCCCGTAGAACCCAGATACTTCGTCATGAATGTACCCATAGTAACATACCACGAGCCCCAGACATAATACTGGAGGAACATCATTAAGCTGAGAACGGCACCGATTCTGAGTTTCATAGGCAATTCTTTTATGCCCGGCTGGACGCTTCGGGCGGGTTAATAATTACGCATAATTAGTTTTTAAAGTTGAAATTTGCAAGTCCTCCTTACTAAAAAACAACTTCTTGTAAAGACACGTTAAAGCATGAACAACCCTTTTTACGATCTGATGAAGTTTGAGATCCGGCAGGTATTACCAGTCTGACCTGGTGTCAGGCTGAAGAATATTGTATCTGATCCCCGTTCGCGGCTCAACCATCATATCCTGCACTATTTCGCGCCATACAAAGTAATGGTTCGTCTCCTTATGCGCAGCTGCAGCTTCCACGGTTTCGTAGGCCTCATAAACCATGAACCGGGCGGGATCATCAGCCTGCTGGAGAAGATCGAAACGGAGGTTAGCAGGCTCCCTGACCGATTGTCTGTGGTTGGCGGTTGTAGCTTCTATGAATTTTCCGATGGAATCGGGCTTAACATGCACATAAACACAAGTAACAATCATGATTTTTAAGTTTTATTGTAAAGTTAATTGATCTATCTTTAAGTTCAAATAAATTAACTTGTGTAAACAACTGTCATTATGAAACCTCTGAACCTAAGGACAAGACTGCTTGTCATTTCACTGATTTTCTCGTTTATGCAGGCAGAGGCTCAGAGTCTGCTGAGCCGGAATAACCTGTTCGACGCTGACTGGAAGTTCCATCGCGGAGGAGCACAGGGGGCTGAGGCTCCTTTGTTTAATGACTCTGACTGGAGAAAAATCGATCTCCCCCATGACTGGAGTATTGAAGACCTGCCCGGCACTCATTCTCCATTCGATATTGATGCCATCAGCCAGGTAAACGGAGGCTTTACCACCGGCGGAACAGGCTGGTACAGAAAAAGTTTCAGGGTACCGGCTGATTCGAAAGATAAACGCTTCATAATTTTGTTTGAAGGCGTTTACATGAACACGGAAGTATGGCTCAACGGGAGACCGGTGGGCACTCATCCGTACGGGTATACCAGCTTCTGGTTTGATATAACCAGCAGAATAAGACCTGAGGAGGAAAATGTGCTTGTCGTGAAAGTCAGGAATGAGGGTGAAAACAGCAGATGGTACTCAGGATCAGGCATCTACAGGCATGTGTGGCTGCAGATAGTGTCACCGGTTCACATAGCTCAATGGGGCACCTATATCACCACTCCTCTTGTAACTACCAGTGAAGCACTTATAAATGTCAAAACTACACTGGCAAACCAGGGTGAGGGAAACAGGATAATCAGGCTCGTCACCAGGATAATTGATCCGAATAACATGGAAGTGGCACGCACTGAATCACAGGAGACAATCACAACCGGACCGGACACTGATTTGCAGCAGGAAATGAAGATTACCAGACCGTCACTATGGTCAGTTGACACACCGGTGCTTTATACGGCAATCTCCGAAGTATATGAAGATGCTATACTGACAGACCGGGTTGAAACTAAATTCGGGATCAGATCGATATCCTACGATGTAGCGAACGGTTTCCTGCTAAACGGAAAACCTCTGATCCTGAAGGGCGGTTGTGTTCATCACGACAATGGCCCGCTTGGGGCAAAAGCTTACGACAGGGCTGAAGAACGCCGGGTGGAACTCCTCAGGGCAAGTGGTTATAATGCCGTCAGGTCAGCCCATAACCCGCCGTCCCCGGCATTTCTTGATGCCTGTGACCGGCTGGGGATGCTTGTCATCGACGAAACATTCGACACGTGGTTTGAGCCCAAAAATCCTGAGGATTATAACCGGCATTTCGTAGAGTGGTGGAAGAAGGATACTGAAAGCATGATATTACGTGCCCGGAATCATCCCTCCGTAATAATGTGGAGCATCGGGAATGAGATTCCCAACAGGCACACGCCTGAGGTAGCTGCCGTTGCGAAAATGATGGCGGAATATGTGCGTTCGCTCGATCCCACCAGACCTGTCACATCAGCGGTGAACGACATCCGCCCGGATAAAGATGACTATTTCGCCGCACTCGATATTGCAGGTTATAACTATCCGGCATTCGCCGGCGAAAAATCAAAAAGCCTCTATGAACAGGATCATGCCCGTTTGCCGGAAAGAATAATCTATTGTTCGGAATCTTTCCCGCTTGAGGCTTTCCAAAGCTGGATGGGAGCCATTGATAACCCTTATGTGGTTGGGGATTTTGTGTGGACGGCATGGGACTATCTTGGTGAAGCGAGCATCGGATGGAGAGGATATATGCAGAGACAGAACTTTTTTCCGTGGAACCTGGCCTACTGTGGCGATATTGACATCTGCGGATGGAAGCGTCCCCAGTCATATTACCGGGATGCTCTCTGGATGAACAATCAGATAACGGTCTGGGTCAAACCGCCGGTACCTTCGTTTGAGATGAATCCCGAGAGAGAATCATGGTCGAAATGGCACTGGCATGATGTGACCGACAGCTGGAACTGGCCAGGCGAGGAAGGCAAGCTCATGGAAGTAACAGTATATTCCTCATGCGAGCAGGCTGAGCTATGGCTTAACGGTAAATCCCTTGGCAGGAAGACAACTAACCGCTCCACTGAATACAAAGCAACATGGCAGGTGCAATATGAACCCGGGACATTAAAGGCTGCAGGGTACAACAAGAGGAAACAGGTAAACTCTGCTGAACTGAAAAGTGCAGGAGAACCATCACAGATAATACTTACAGCCGACAGGAGAGTAATCCGGTCCAACGGGCAGGATCTTAGTTATATTACGGTGGAGCTGACTGATGAAACGGGGGTAAGGAATCCTCTGGCCGATAACCTTGTCTCGTTCGAAACAGAAGGGCCGGGGACCATTATCGCAGTGGGTAACGCCAATCCGGTAAGCCTTGAAAGCATAATATCCCATGAACGCAAAGCATGGAGAGGCCGATGTTTGGTGATACTAAAATCAGGCAGTGAAGCAGGTACGGTTACACTGAAGGCAAAATCTCCGGGATTGAAAACGGCAGAGATCCTGATAACAACCAGATGAAATAAGTGAAATGATCCTATCAATCTGTAAAATAGACCAATAGGTGTTTCTTCATTTATCTGTTACCAAAAAATTTTACAAATTATTAATGCTTTTATCTAATCCTGTCAATTTTGAAAAGCTTTTCCTTATTTTTATGCAATGATTCGTAGTTAGTAAAACCGATAAAATGATGAAAAACATTAAAAGCCCAAACAACACTATTTCCCGCAGAAAATTCATCGGAGGCACAGCTGCAGCTGCTGCCATAACGATGGTCCCATTCGCAGTATCATGCAATGGAGGGACGACTGCAGCGCCTGCAGTGTCTGACAAGCCGGATTCAAATTTTGGCGGTGTCCAGATAGGTGCAATAACATACAGCTGGCGAAGCATGCCAGGAGGTGTGGAAAACATAATTAAATACTGCAAAGAGGCCGGTCTCAGTTCAATTGAACTTATGAGCGGTGACCTGGAGACCTACCTGGGTGCTCCACAGAACCCCATGACCGCAATTTTGGCGGCCCAGAGACAGCAGGCAGCTGCTGCTCCTCCCCCGCCGCCGCCGCCGCCGGCCGGTGGAACACAGCAGGCTT
>DIKJ01000018.1:14299-14513 GCA_002424525.1 Bacteroidales bacterium UBA5621
GTCAGCTGACGCCCGAACAGGAAGCCGCAGTAGCCAAATTCAATCAGGACCTTAAGGAATGGCGTGTATCACTGCCGGAGGCAAAAATCCTGGAAGCACGCAAACTGTTCAACGATGCAGGTATTAATATCCATATTGTGAAGTTTTCCCCTTCCCGCTGGTCAGACGAGGAGATTGACTATGCTTTCAGGACAGCGAAAGCAATGGGTGCAAA
>DIKJ01000018.1:14621-14932 GCA_002424525.1 Bacteroidales bacterium UBA5621
CGCCGGCAGTAATGATGAACTTCGACGTCGGACATTTCTTTGGCTCCACAGGCATACACCCGAATACAATCCTTGAAAAGTATCACGACCGTATCTTCAGCATTCATATCAAGGATAAGACAGGACCAAACACCGTACCCCCGAACACTAACCAGGTATGGGGACAGGGAGAGGTTCCCCTTGAGGATGTCCTCCTGCTGATAAAGAAGAACAAGTGGCCCATCTATTGCGACATTGAACTTGAATATGAAGTAAAACCCTGGTCCGATGCCGTTAAAGAGACCGGAACCTGTGTTCAGTACGCAAGACAG
>DIKJ01000212.1:0-216 GCA_002424525.1 Bacteroidales bacterium UBA5621
GGTGAGAAGACTCGAACTTCCGGCCTCGTCGTCCCGAACGACGCGCGCTGCCAACTGCGCCACACCCCGCTTTGCCAGCCGAAGTTTTAACGAAGGCTGGTTGTACGCCAAAGCCCTGGCCAAGGCGGATAATTACCGGCCACAAAAATAGCACTTTTCTTTGGAATTATACTTCCCTGAGATCTGACTTTATTTAAGTACAGACTTCACGGACTG
>DIKJ01000212.1:328-3186 GCA_002424525.1 Bacteroidales bacterium UBA5621
TTCGACGATGAGCCGATCTTTACTGTATATTTTCCGGCATCAGCAATCCACGATGATGTGGGTGTGTCGAATGATGCAAGGTTCATATTATCGAGCACCATCGTAACAGTCTGTGACTCACCAGGCTGAAGAAGCTTCGTCTTGGCAAAGCCTTTTAGCTCACTTTCAGGTTTATCAAGCCTTGCCGATGGAGCTGAAAGATAGAGCTGGACGACTTCCCTGCCGGCAACATTTCCTGTATTCTTCACATTTACCGTGACGCTCATGCTTTTGCTGAACCGCGGGGAGCTGAGGCTGAGCCCAGAGTATCCGAAAGTGGTGTATGAGAGCCCGTAACCGAACTCGTAAGAAACAGGAACATTGAAGGTGTTATAATAGCGGTAACCTGTATAGATACCCTCCTCATAGGTCACCTGCGAAGCACGGGGACTCATGAAACCTAATATTCCGCCGGCAGGGGCTTCCTCTTTTATATCCGTCTTTGCTATTACATTGCCAGGGAAATTCTTTGCAGATGATACATCCCCGTAATTAACAGGAAATGTTGAAGCAAGTTTCCCGGAGGGATTAACCTTTCCGCTCAGGATGTCGGATATCGAGTTGCCTGTCTCCTGGCCTGCCTGCCATGCCAGAAGTATGGCATCGGGAAGGGCTTTCCAACTGTCTGTCCCGACCGGGCCTCCTATGTTAAGGATGACAATTGTCTTCTTGCCTTTTGCACTGAATGCATCGGTAACACTCTTTATGAGTTCTCGCTCGGCAGATGTGAGTAAAAAATCCCCCTCACCACCTGAACGGTCGCCCCCCTCTCCGGAATTACGGCCGATGGTAATGACGGCAGCGTCAGATATCTCTGACATACTGGCCGCCAGTCCCTTATTAAGAGCCAGCTCAGGAATTGGCTCCGGCCCTGCCAGCAATGCTGCCAGATCTTCCCTTTTTGGCCTCCCTTCCATGACTGCTTCATTGTAGGCATCATACATTGCCTGAAGGTTTTTATTGACTTCATAACCGTTGTTATGCAGCCCTTCGACCAGTGAGACACTGTAAGCCTCGTTGACATCGCCGCTTCCCGTGCCTCCGGTTATGATATCGTATGATGTGCGTCCGAAAGCTGCTATTTTCTTTACATCAGCCGCAAGCGGCAGGGCGTTATTATCATTTTTCAGAAGCACCATCCCCTCTGAAGCAGACTGACGGGCAACCTGTGCATGGGCCGTAAGGTCAGGTTTATTGGAATATTTATATCCTTTGAAGCGCGGCGACTGAAGGACTATATTCAGGATCTTTTCGACATTCCTGTCGACTACTTTCATGTCGAGTTTCCCCTCACTGAGAGCTTGCAGGATAGCTTTTGACTGAATGGGACTTCCCGGCATCAGAAGGTCATTTCCTGCGGCCACCATGGCGACAGCATCCCTGCCCCCGAACCAGTCGGTCATCACGAAACCCCTGAATCCCCAGTCGCTGCGCAGTATCTTCGTCAGCAGATCGTGACTCTCGGGAGCGTAGATGCCGTTTATAAGGTTATAGGACGACATAACGGTCCACGGCTGTGACTCTTTCACAGCCGTCTCAAAACCTCTCAGGTAGATCTCCCTCAGTGCTCTCTCGCTTACAATGGTATTCAAAGCGTTACGGTTTGTTTCAGCATTGTTGGCGGCAAAGTGCTTTACTGATGTCCCTACCCCGTTCGATTCGACTCCGTTAACCATTGCGGCAGCCATTTTGCCGGTAACCAGCGGATCTTCAGAGTAATACTCAAAGTTTCTGCCACAGAGCGGATTGCGATGTATATTAAGTCCCGGACCAAGCAGAACATCAACACCATATTCCAGTACCTCCTTACCCATTGCCTGTCCGACCCTGTTCACAAGTTCAACATCCCAGGTTGAAGCAAGAAGTGTAGCTACCGGGAATGCCGTGCAATAATAGGTGTTCTGATCATTGGGACGTGTCGGACTGATCCTCAACCCTGCAGGGCCATCTGCCACCACAATGGAGGGTATCCCCAGCCTAGGGATCGGAATTGTCGTTCCTGCCGCACCGGGGACCAGATCCTGTGTCTGTCCGACCACCGGACTCATCTGTTGGAGGGCCTCTGAAACCTGGGGTGGTGCCCCGGGCAACCTCATGCCGGCTCCGACGACAAGCGAAGCCTTCTCTTCGGGTGTCATGGCAGAGATCACCCTGCTTACCGGATCCTTCCCAAGCCGGGGCAGACTCTGGGCAAGCCCGGTCTGACAAAAAACCAGGGCAGTGATGAGAACTGAAATAGTACGTTTCATTGGCTCAAATGTTGTTTAGTTGATTGATTCAGGTTTGTAAGTTTCTGTATTGGCAATCTAAATTACTCATTTATTTGCAGGCTCTCAAAAGATTTCTTTAAATTAACGCACTTAACAGTTGTCCTGATTCACAAAAGAATGGAATCCTTAAGGATCAGATCAATAGACATCATGAGGGGACTTACTCTTTTCCTGATGTTGTTCGTCAACGACCTTAACATGAATGTCGTGCCGGAATGGCTTGGTCATACGCCTGCGGATCTTGACGGCATGGGGCTGGCCGACTGGGTGTTCCCGGGATTCCTCTTTATTGTCGGGATGTCCGTCCCATTTGCGTTATCAAAGAGATTTTCAGGGGGTGAATTGATTGTCCAGACCAGCCGCCATATAATTATAAGATCGCTAAGTCTTATAATAATCGGCGTTCTGATGTTAAATACGGGAAGAGTCGATCCGGAGCTTACCGGTATGGGGAGAAACACCTGGGCGTTGCTTATGTATATCGGAGTTTTTCTGATCTGGAATGATTATGCTGATAAGGAGAGCAGGTTCTTCACTGTAAACGGGCTG
>DIKJ01000088.1 GCA_002424525.1 Bacteroidales bacterium UBA5621
CCGTGAGGTCATTAACTATCAGTTTTGCGAAGGGGAGCTTATCAGAACGGATTAGGTGGTTTATGCCGATGTATAACAGCTCTTCTCCTGTTTATACCCGCCACTATTACAGAAGTATCTCCTTCAAAAAAGAGTAACGATTCAACCATTCCCTGGAGTAATAATCCGCTTCGGGCCGGAGGCAGGACCTCGAATGATTTACCCCCTTCATTCAGCAGAACAAGACCCTTATTGGCATCGTAGTAGCCGGTCGAAACATCATAGGTATGATCATTCCCTGCTGCCACAACATCAGGATAGCCATCGTTATTCAGGTCTCTGACAATCATTTTCTTTACCGGCGAGACCTGCACGGGTGCCGGTAATTTTTCGAACCTGAACTTTCCATTACCATTCCAGATAACATAGCTCGATGTTGTATTTACACTTAGCCTGAAATCAAGTCTTTGAAACATCTCCTCATCTATGATATCGTTAATGGTGGCATAACTGAAAGAGGTATAGCTGTCGAATAATGCCCGGATGAATGAAGTCTGAGCAGAAAGCTCATCGCGATAATTTACCGGAAACTCCTTCATCTCATTCTTCTGGTCTTTCCAGTATGCAGTTGTCAGCGGATCGATATTGCCGTCAAGGTCAAGATCGATGGCATAAAGGTTTAACGGATATTTGTCACTTACGTCGAACCGATGATTATCGCCAAGATTCCCTGCAATAAGATCAACATGGCCATCCTGATTGAAATCTCCGGCAGCGAGTGCATACCATATGCCATGACGGGCTTCCAGTTCGGGTATCTCCTGCCTTATCAGTTCTTTCCCCTGATTATTTTTCAGAATTACAATTGAATTCCATTCCCTTGCAATTACCAGATCTTCCCATCCGTCATTATCGTAATCAACCCAGACCGCATCGGTCACCATGCCCAGGTCGAAGGCCTGTGTGAGGTCAGCTTTAAGAGTCCCTTTATCGTTTATAATGATCCATGAGCGGTTTGCATAAGGGAACATGCCTTTCTTCACTCGTGCCCCCACAAACAGATCAACATAGCCATCGTGGTTGAAGTCGAATGGTCTTACAACAGAAGCAGGGAAAGGCGGTATGGGAAGATCTATTCCGGTAAAGATGCCATTCTCATTTTTATAAAGGTAATGCCTGTAATCACTCTCAGCGGGATTTTCATAACCGCCTGCTACGGCAACAATGTCATTATCTCCGTCATTATCAATATCGACTATTGCGAGGTCCGATTCCGGGAATTCCTTATGAGTTGTGAGCCCCTCAAATTTTGTTTCTTCAAATAAATTCCCTTTCCTGGTAAAGACCGTGGTTGGGAGTAAATTTGTTGAACCTATTATCAGATCATCTATTCCGTCGTTATCGATATCCCCCTTTGCCATGCAGGGGCCTATCTGTGAAAATTTATGCGGAAGGATCTTCTGATTAAGCCCGAAATCAATAAAATCTGTCTGCCTGTGAGAATAATTCAACAGGCTGTCGGATCGCACAAACAGGTAATTTCTATCTTCCGGGGCGTTTCCTTTCTCTTTTAATTCCACTGAATTTATCTCTTCGAGTGTTATAGTCCGGTTCGCGGTTATATTTCTGACGACAGAGACTCTGTTCCCTGCGGGCCAGGTCACTTTAACGGAATCTATATCATAACAGGCTCCAGTACCGAAATGCACAACAGGGTCGACTGAAGAGGCATAACCCCGTGAAAGAAAATGTTGGTGAAACTGGTATTTGCCATCAGCCCACAATTCTACTCTGGCCCCGAGGGCCATTGTATTTCCTGTTTTCCCTGTAAGTTTTATCTTCAGATAATTGGCTTTTTTCCCGGATCTTTCCATTGTAGTGTTGCGGTAAATAAAAGCCTCATCATTCAGATTATTTGTTACATAGTCAAGATCGCCATCATTATCCAGATCAACAAAGGCTGCTCCGTATGAAAAAGAAGGGACATCGGGCAGCCATTCTTTACTCTTCTTAATGAAGGTGAAGTTGCCGGCATTTTCAAAGGCAAAATTCTGCACTTTTACCACAGGAGCTCTCTCAATAACCTCCTGTGCACTGAAAAAGACTCCATAGGTTCTCATCTTCTCAAAAGTCCAGTCTTTGTCCGTCAGGTCCCTGGGGTAACCGTTAGCAATAATCAGATCCTTATCGCCGTCGTTGTCATAATCTGCAAACAAAGGTGACCAGCTCCATTCTGAATGGTATATCCCCAGCATCTGACCCACCTCGCTGTAAGGAAGCATGCAGCCATTTATAAATCCGTTATGGAGATGCAGCATATTCCTTATATACTGCCGCTCATAATCATATAATTCATCGTTTAAATAATAGATATAGCCAAATCCGTTTATTGTCTGTCTTTTTCTGTGGTACTGCGCCGGCAGCATATCGAGCGTAAACATATCAGGGTTGCCGTCATTATTGACATCAGCCATATCATTACCCATTGAGGATTTTGTCTGGTATGACATGTATTTCCTGATCTCATTCTTAAAGGTTCCGTCACCCTGATTAATGTAGAGAAGGTCGTTGGCAATGTAATCGTTTGAGATATAAATATCGGGGTAACCGTCTTTGTTAACATCGCCGACGGCCAGCCCCAGTGCATAGCCTTCAAAAACAATTCCGGCTTCTATGGTTACATCAGTGAAAGTACCGTCCCCGTTGTTCCTGTATAGTTTATCATTATTTATGGCGCTGCCGTCAACTATCTTATGCCTGTATCTTGGGGGGATCTTCTCGTTGAAAATATTGTTAATAATGTAGAGATCAAGGTCTCCGTCGCAGTCATAGTCGAAAAATGCCGCATGTACGGATTGTCCGTCTTCATCAATCCCATATTCCTCAGCCATCTCTGTGAAAGTGGGATCATTTCCGTCCTTTATACCGTTGTTGATCCATAATCTGTTTTTGCATTTCCCGGGATCATTGTCTGCCGTTGAAGTGAAATAAACATCAGGCCATCCGTCGCTGTTGATATCAACAATTGCCACTCCACTGTACCACTGATCGTTTGTAAGCCCTTTAAAATTTGTAGTGATGTCCCGGAATCTGAAATTGCCCATATTCAGGTAGATCCGCGAAGAGACCTGATTACCCGCAAAAACGATATCCTGCAATCCATCATTGTTCAGGTCGCCGATGCCGATACCTGCGCCGTTATAAATATATTCATAGCTTATAACATGGAAAGTGTCATTCTCAACTATTGAATTCCTGAAATCAATACCGGTACGGGCTGAACTTAACAACTGAAATCGCGGTGATCTGTCGCAGGAGATCAGAATTACAATTACTTTTAAAAGAAGAAGAAATCTATTCATCATCCCTTTAATCACCTCTGATTGTATGTATGACTATTTAATTATCCGGCAAGCCTTTCTGTTTCGCTAGTTCATACGCAACAGCTCTCCCCCTGTTAATGCCCGCTACTATTAATGAAGTATCGCCTTCAAAAAAGAGTAACGATTCAACCATTCCCTGAAGCAACAAACCGCTTTTGGACGGAGGCAGTACCTCAAACGATTTACCACCTTTATTAATCAGAACAAGACCCTTGTTGGCATCGTAGTAGCCGGTCGAAACATCATAGGTATGATCATTGCCTGCTGCCACAACATCAGGATAACCATCATTATTCAGGTCCCTGACAATCATTTTCTTTACCGGCGAAACCTGCAATGAGGCCGGCAGTTTCTCCCACCGGAATTTGCCGCCGTCATTCCACAGGATATAACTGGATGTGGTATTTACATTAAGTTTGAACTCCACCCTTTCCATGATAGTCTCATCAAACATATCAGGGATACTGGCAAAGCTGAAGGCAGAATAATTATCGAACATATTCCGGAAGAAGTTGGACTGGGCACAGAGCTCATCGAAATAGTTGACCGGATATTCTCTCATCTTATCATGCTTATCTTTCCAGTAAGCTGTCATTATGGGATCGAGGCTTCCGTTTAGGTCGATGTCGATGGCATAAAGGGAAAGAGGGTAAGTCGGGCTGACGGTGAACCGGTGGTTATCGCCAAGATTCCCAACGATATAGTCATCATCCCCGTCAATGTCAAAATCGCCGGCGATCAGGGTGTACCATAATCCATGATGATCTTCCACCCCGGTTATAATTTGAGGGATAAGCTCTTTCCCGTTCATATTCTTAAGTATTGCGACAGAATTCCATTCCCTGGTAACCAGCAGATCTTCCCAGCCATCATTGTCGTAATCGCTCCAGAGAGCATCGGTTACCATGCCCAGATCAAGACGCAGTGAGGGATCTGTTTTCAGCGTTCCTTTATCGTTTATTATGATCCACGAGTGATTGGCATAAGGGAACATCCCTTTTTTCACACGGGCTCCGACAAACAGATCCGGATAACCATCATGGTTAAAATCGAAGGGACGTACAACAGAAGCGGGAAACGGTGGAATTGGAAGACTTTTTCTCACAAAGGAACCATTTACATTTTCATACAGATAATGTTTATATTCACTTTCATCAGGATTTTCATATCCGCCAGCGAGCGCAACTATATCATTATCACCGTCTCCATCTATATCCAGTATTGCCAGAGCTGATTCGGAAAACTCCTTGTGAGTGGTCAGCCCTTCAAAGAAGGCCTCTTCAAAACTGTTGCCCCTTCTTAAAAAAACCCGTGTTGGCATTATGTTTGTTGCCCCTGTTATAATGTCGTCATACCCGTCGTTGTCAATATCCCCTTTAGCCATAACAGGCCCGATCTGTGAGAATTTATGCGGAATGATATGCTGTTTATAGAAGAAATCAATAAAGTCTGTCTGTTCGTGCAGGTAATCGATCACACCCTCACGCTTTTCAAAAAGCAGATTGTTGATCTCTGAATCCTTAATATCTCTTCGTAAAGGGGTGGCATCTGCTTCAACAACTTCAACTGTCTGGTTGGCCTTAAGATCTTTCAGAACGGTAATATGCCTGCCTGTGGGCCAGGTAATTTTCACAGAATCTATATAATTGTCGCGTGCGAGGCCGAAGTGTACCACAGGGTCAACGGAAGAAGCATATCCTCTCGTGAGGAAATGTTCGTGAAACTGGTATTTATCTTTATGCCATAGTTCTACCTTCGCTCCCAGTGCCATCGTATTACCCTCTTTACCTGTCAGTCTGAACTTAAGAAAATTGGCATTTTTCCGTGATCGTTCCACGCTTGTATTTCTGAGTATAAAAGCCTTGTCATTAATATTATTGGTCACATAGTCGAGATCGCCGTCATCATTAAGATCTACAAAGGAGGCGCCGTAAGAATAAGAGGGTATATCCGGCAGCCATTCCCTGGTCCTTTTAACAAAACTGAGGTCTCCCCTGTTTTCAAATGCAAAATTAAGAACTTTAACTGCAGGAGCCATTTCAATAACATGCTCTTCGGATGCAACATATCCATATACTTCCGCTTTATATCGGGTCCAGTCCTTGTCCGTGAGGTCTTTCGGATAACCATTGGCAACTATCAGGTCTTTATCCCCGTCGTTGTCGTAATCAGCAAAAAGGGGTGACCAGCTCCACTCAGTGGCATAAAGACCAGTCATCTGGCCGATCTCGCTGTAAGGAAGCATCTCTCCCCTGAGGAACCCGTTATGAAGATGAAGCATGTTCCTCAGGTACTGATGTTCATAATCAAATTTTGCATCATTCACATAGAAGATATAACTGAACCCGTTTATGGTCTGCCTTTTTTTGTAATAGTATTCCGGCATCATATCGAGCGTAAAAATGTCAGGGTAACCATCGTTATTCACATCAGCCATATCATTGCCCATCGAGGATTTTGTCTGGTACGACAGGTATTTCCTTATTTCATTCTTGAAGGTTCCATCACCCTGGTTTATGTAAAACAGGTCGTTTGAAATATAATCATTGGTAATATAGATATCGGGATAACCATCTTTGTTAACATCTCCTATGGCCACGCCCAGGCCAAAACCTTCGTAAATGATACCTGCCTCGATGGTTACATCTGTGAAAGTTCCATCACCGTTATTACGGTAGAGCCTGTCATTGTTTATTGCGCTTCCGTCATTTATTTTAGGGCGGTATGATGTGGTCATCCGGTGGGTCACTGAATTATTCAGGATATAAAGGTCAAGATCGCCATCGAGATCATAATCGAAGAATGCTGCACTTACCGACTGTCCCTCATCGGCAATTCCGTATTGTTCAGCCATCTCCGTAAATGTCGGGTCTTCTCCGTTTATAGAACCGTTATTCACCCAGAGCCTGTTTTTTGAATTCCCGGTAATTGTATCGGCAGTTGAGGTGAGATAGATATCAAGCCATCTGTCGCTGTTAATATCAACGATTGTCACACCGCTGAACCACTGATCGTTTGTTAGTCCTTCAAAGTTGGAAGTGATATCCCTGAACTTAAAATTACCACAGTTCAGGTAGATCCGTGGAGAAACCTGGTTCCCTGCAAATACAATGTCCGGCAATCCGTCATTGTTAAGGTCTCCTATTCCCACACCTGCGCCGTTATAGATATATTCATAGCTCATTACATGAAAACTGTCAGTCTCAATAACAGTGTTCTGAAAATCAATCCCTGAATGTCTGGGGCTTACCAGCTGGAACCTTGGAGAAGGGTTACAAGACAACAGAAGGCAGGCAGATATAAGCACGAAAAGACTCCTCATATAATCTTCAGACGTTATAAATATTAAATTTATTTCTAGGTGGCTTTTTTGTAAATGTAAAAAAAAAAGTGGACCAACAAACCTGTCGGCCCACTTTCGTGAATTTATTCCTTAAGAATGTTTATCTGTTCTGAACCAGTCTCCCCTGGCTAAGGTCTATCTGACGCTGTGGTATGGGGAAGGTAGCATCTTCGGCTCCGATGCTGGCGCCGGCATACATACTGCCGGCTCCCCATGGAGTGGTTTTCTCATATGTCAGAACCCTGTTCAGTTCGGTAGCCGTAATGCCCCACCTGTTAAGGTCGAACCATCTGTGACCTTCCATCCCGAGTTCCAGCTTTCTTTCCATGCGCAGGGCCAAACGGGCATTAGCCTGGGTATCGAAAGGATAACCCGTTGGTGGATACTGGTTGATAACGTAGTTGGCCGCATTGGTAACCCCGTTAGCCAGCTTGACAAATCCGGCAGGGTTGGCTGCCCTGGCGCGAACAAGATTGATTGTTGTACGGGCGCCTCCAAGGTCGTTTGTCTCAATCTGACATTCCGCAATCATCAGAAGAACGTCGGCAAAACGGATCATACGGTAGCCGTTTGAGGTCCATCCCGAGGTCCAGTTTCCAACTTCAGTAAATTGTCCTTCCTGTGACTTTTTGTAGACCTGCTTCTTCGAATTGTATGGCCCTGCATACGTCTGGTCGCGGATCCAGTCTGAACCCGTGTGTGGTCCCCAGTCCCAGTAAGGAATACCTCGTCTGCCAACTGTCCAGTCAAGACGTGGATCAAGGGGGCCCGCATCCGGAGTAAAAGGATCGGTGGGTGTTAATCCCTGGTCGCTGACAACCGGCTGATTATTATAGGTGTGGTCAAGCAGTGGGAGGCCCCCGGAGGTCCGGAATGAATTTACGAATTCCTGTGTGGCCTGGAAGAATCCGCAGCAACCACCCGGTGATCCACCGCTTTTATAAGGAAAATTAAGAACTTCTCCCCAGCCTGCGTTCCAGCCCCCGGAGCCGTCGTTAACAGAATACTGAACTGTATAGACCGACTCATTTGCATTACGGTTGGCTATATCAAACACTTCTCCATAGGTGGGCGCAAGTCCGATAGCCGATCCATCCGGTCTGGTGCCGTTCCTGGCATCCTGAAGAATAGGCAGTGCACCTGCATAATCCTTGTTCATCTGCATGATGACCTTTGCCAGAAGAATCTTGCAAACCGTTCCGTTGAACCTTCCTACCTGACCCATATTGTTGGGTAATGTCGTCCCCTCTGTAAGGTCGGCAATGATCTTGCTCCTGATATCTTCATTATTGGTAAGGGTACTCTGATCGGTAGTCTCATCAACATAGGGAACCTTTCCCCACATCCTCCATGCTTCAAAATGGTACCACCCACGAAGTGCCCTTGCCTGCTTAATGAAAAACGCAGCCTGATCCTGTGTGATATTACCGGCCGCCAGGGCATCATTAGTTACAATAATGGCACTGTTGCATCTTGAGACCGACTCATAAACCGCTCTCCACTTAACATTAAGATAAGGATTGGTGGCGGTTTCAGTGAAGGACTGGATAGGGTTAATATCGGGCTGGTCGCCTGCATCGGTACCCTTGTTCCCTATCATACCGCGGATGTCTCCATAAACCCAGTTGGAAGATGCTGCCTCCCATCCAAATTGTGAAGAGACACCATCAAGCAATGAATAGGCTCCGATAAGCAGGGCATCAATACCCTTCGTATTTGCCAGTACCCCCTGGTCCAGACTCCCCTTTGGCTTGACATTGAGAAAATCTTCACCGCATCCGGCCACGATGCCGGAAGCAGTCAGGATTATGATCAAAATTAAATGATTCCTTTTCATAATTATATAATATTTAAATTATTACAACGTAATATTGAGTCCGAAAATGAATTGCTTCACGTTGGGGTAGTTGCCAGTGTCGGAACCGAAAGCCCTGTCGTCGCCGCCAAGTTCGGGATCGAGTCCTGAATACTTTGTCAGTGTAATAAGGTTTACAGCCTGAACGTATACCTTCAGAGATTTAAGATATATCTTATTCAAGACATTTTCAGGAATAGAATAGCTAAGCTGAAGGGTTTTCAGCCTGAGGAATGAGCCGTCTTCGATATAGTAGCTGTTAACCTGAGTGTTGGTTGAGAAATTAGACTTGTTTGTAGCTTTTGGAATTGCGGTGCTGGTGTTGGCGGGTGTCCAGCTGTCATAAAGAAGGGTTTTACTCTTCTGTCCCTGGAAAGATGGCCAGAAATCTATCCACCATCTGTTCCAGTTGAAGATATCATTACCCTGTGAGCCAAAAGCGAAAGCCGTAAGCTCAAAGTTTTTATAACTCAGTGCCAGGTTAAGCCCGTAGGTGAAGGCAGGGTTGGGGTCGCCGATAAATGTTCTGTCGGCGGGTGTGATTGCATCGTCGCTGGCATCAGTGTTTGCATACTTGAAAAAGCCGGGCTCGGCTCCGTCCTGAAGAGGAGAACCTGAAACATCGGCAGCACTCTGGAAAAGTCCTATTACCTGGTATCCGAAAAACGACGACATGGGATGTCCTACCATATTCCTGTTGAATCCTCCGATCCTTGAACCTCCATAGTCAAAGAAGTCGACACCTTCAGCGATTTTCGTAATTTCGTTCTGATATGTTGTCAGAACAACACTTCCGTTAAATCCGAAGTCGCCCAGGTCATTCCGGTATGACAGTTCCATGTCAATTCCCTTATTGGACATTGAGGCGATATTAACATAAGGGGGAGATGCTGCTCCTGCAGTTCCCGGTAGTTCTGCGGCGAACAGAAGATCTTTTGTCTGCTTGGTGTACCAGTCGAATACTATGCCAACAGAGTTTCTCCATAGCTGAGCTTCAAAACCGATATTCGTTGTTATACTGGTTTCCCACTTTGCATTTGGATTCCCGATTCGTATCGGGCGGAAACCCTGCACTGAGGAGGTTCCTGTTCCTATAATGTCATAATTCGATGATGAGACATCGCCTCCGAAGAGGTAGAACTGGTTCTGGGGAGCAACGGCAAGCTGATTGCCCATCGTGCCATAAGAACCCCTGATCTTAAAGTCTGAGATCCAGCTTACTCCCGACATAAATGCTTCATCGCTGATACGCCATCCGAGAGAAGCTGAGGGGAATATACCAAAGCGTGTGTCTTTTCCGAACCTTGAGGAACCATCGCGGCGAATAGTTGCACTTAGCAGGTATTTGCCCATAAATCCGTAATCTGCCTTCAGGAAAGTTGAGACCAGTGTGGTCGGGGTGCCGAAACCGGAATTTGCGGCTGTAATAGTGCCCCCGTTTGAAAGTGTCCGGAAATCCACATCATCGGTATAGTACCCTGCACGGGAAGCATTTACACTGCGTCCCATGCCATACGCTGCAGCCTCGTAGCCGATTACAGCATTAACCCTGTGTTGTCCCATTAACCTGTCGAAAGTAAGTGAGTTTGTCCATACCCAGTCGCTGCCATAATAAGCGCCTTCATTAAGGCTCGGCGTTCCAACATTTTCCGATCTCTCATAGGTCGCAAATGTGTAATTTGAAAAATATCCGTTATTCCATGTGCCGCCCAGGGTCGATCTGAAGTTAAGGCCCTGCAAAAGGTTAATATCTAGAAATGCACTACCTACCAGGCGGATATTATGGTTAGTGTTATCCTTGGCCCTTGTAAGGTCTGCAATTACGTTTGTATTATTCCCAAGCCTGGGGGCAATTCCCGTTCCGCCAAAGTCACCCGCTTCGAATGTATGTGATAATCCTGTAAACGGGGCGCCTGTCCAGATCACGGGAACGATTGGCTGCGACCTGTAGGGCCCCATCTGTATCGGGCTTCCTTCGCCCAGGTTAGGCACGCCACGGCTCTGACGATAAGCGAGGGTGAAGTTTTCGCCAACTTTCACCCTGTTGTTCAGGAAGGTGAATTCAGAGTTGAACCGCCCGCTGTATCTGTTTGCATCGGTATGAATAATTATACCATCCTGCTTAAACATCCCCAATCCGGCAAAAAATCTTGCCTTGTCAGTGCCGCCGGAAAGGGTGATATCGTGATTATGGATACCTGCGGGATTCGTCACCTCATCATACCAGTCGGTATCCGCAGCCCAGCCTGGCAATGTAGGCGTTGGATTGGAGGAGGGTCCGTAAATAGGATGGGTCTCGGATGTTCCGTCATTCCTGTAAACAAGCCATTGCAGGTCTGCATATTCCCTTGTGTTGAGAAGATCTTTTGTGGGGCCCTGACCGGGTGACTGGATACCGGAAAACATGTCGTATGTTACCCTGATCCCGCTTCCGCCTCTCTTTGTTGTGATCACTATAACTCCGTTCGATGCCCTTGATCCGTACACAGATGCTGCACCGGCATCCTTCAGCACCGTAAGTGATTCAACATCGTTCGGGTTTATCGAGGAGATATCCTGGGTCGGAACCCCGTCTACGATATAGAGAGGGGCATTGTTCTCAAATGAGGAAAAACCTCTTATCCTTACTTTTGATGTTGATCCCGGCTGTCCGCTCCCTGTTACGGTAACCCCTGAGGTTTTCCCCTGTAACTGGTTGCTTACGTTACCAACCGGCACAGACTGCAGTTTCTCGGCTTCTACAATCCCCACAGCACCTGTGATATCCCTTTTTCTCTGCACTGTGTATCCTGTTACTACAACCTCCTGAAGGGCCAATACATCAGGCTGAAGCACAACGTCAATAACTGTCTGTGCACCTACAGTTACCTGCTGTGTAACATACCCTATTGACGATATAACAAGAACCGATCCAGGGCCCGGAACAGTTAAAGAATAGCTGCCGTTGATGCTGGTGATCGCTCCGATGGTTGTTCCCTGCACCACAACATTAACTCCCGGCAAAGGTCCCTCATCGGTAGAAGAAACCGTCCCGGTAATGGTCCTTTGCTGTGCGGTCACAATACCTGCAGAAAGTACCATACTCAGTACAATAAACGCAATGCGCCTTAAGTAGGTTAGTTTTAGCATAATGAATTTTTTTAGATTAAATTAGATTCAGTCATCATTGGAGTACGGATTATCCAATCAAAGATATGTAAAAAAACAATATTAAAATACAATTAAAAAAAAAAATCACAATTGTTTTAAAAATTATTCAAATCATATCCGGAATATATAGGAAAGAGCATTTAAAAAATATACGAAAATGCAGTTGCCATGCCCATGAAGTTCTCTTTTCCGCCTTTTCCTGAAGATTTGACATGATGTTTTTTAATATCATCCGGAATTACTACTTTTAGGCGTTCAAAATTTAAATGCGATTAATTACAATTAAATCTGAATTATTAAGAGGACCCGGAACTTAGCATAGTTCAACAAACCAGATACATGAAGATATTAATAGTTGAAGATGAGCCGAAAGTTGCGTTGTTCATAAAAAAAGGGCTTGAAGAGAATAATTATGAAACCGAAGTCTCATACGACGGATTCTCAGCAGAAAAGCTTGCCCGGCTTTATAAATACAATCTCTTTATAGTGGACATTGTGATTCCGGGGATAAGCGGGCTGGATCTGTGCAAAAAACTCAAAAATCTGAATCCCAACGTGCCGGTTCTGATATTGACGGCACTCGGCACAACTGATGATAAACTGCTCGGATTTGATGCCGGCGCAGATGATTACCTTGTCAAACCATTTGAATTCAGAGAATTGCTGGCCAGGGTAAAGGTCTTGCTGAAAAAATCCAGTCAGCCGGTTGGGACCGTAAATAAACTTATCTTTGGCGATCTGGAACTCGACCTTGATACGAAATATGCCCTCAGGGGAAATAAACATATCGAACTGACCGCCAAGGAGTTTGCTTTGCTGGAATATTTTATCAGAAATGCCGGAAGAGTAGTATCAAGAAATGATATCGCGGAAAATGTATGGGACAGCAGATATGATTTCAGCACTAACATTGTTGATGTTTATGTTAACTTCCTGAGAAAAAAGATTGACAAAGAACATGATAATAAGCTGATCCATACACGGGTCGGATTTGGTTATATTTTCGGAGACTTTTAAAATGCAGATCAGGACCAGATTAACAGTGCAATTTCTTCTTCTGGGAGGAATTATCATGCTGATTGCATCTGTGACAATTTATTTTTCTTCATCAGCTTTCCGAAAGGAAGACTTTTTCAATCGCCTGAACAGCAAAGGAATGAGCGCGGCAAGGCTGCTTTTCGATGCCCGCGAGATCGATCCCGACCGTGTGAGGAGGATCGAAGAGGATAATCCCGTAAACCTGCATAACGAAAAAATAATAATCCTTAATTTCAGAAACGATACAATATACAGCTCCGACGAGCTTGGGGAAATAGAAATAAACAACAACCTCCTTGAACGTATAAGGTTGCACGATAATATAACTTACAGGCAGGGACCCTATGAGGTGCTGGGGAAATTATATGCCGCAAAATTTGACCGTTTTGTTTTAATTACTGCCGCAACCGATATCGATGGGTTTATGCATCTGAAAAAATTGCGGCTGATACTTGCAATTGTCTCCATATTCAGCCTGATTCTTTTTTCAGTTGCCGGGTGGTTTTACTCGGGAAGAGCTCTTAAACCTATATTGAAGGTAATAAAAAGCGTCGAGGATATTTCCATTACCAGCCTTAACCTTAGGGTTTATGAGGGGAATGGAACAGATGAAATCGGAAGACTGGCAAAAACCTTTAACAAAATTCTTGAACGCCTTGAAACATCATTTATGGCACAGAAGGATTTTATTGCCAACGCATCCCATGAGCTGAGGACACCGCTAACCTCAATCAACGGTCAGATGGAGGTTCTTCTGTTGAAGAACCGGTCGTCTGCAGAATATAAAAGTGCACTGGAATCGATACTCGATGATATTAAATCCCTGATTGACCTGTCAAACAGGTTACTGCTGATTGCACGCACAAGTTCAGAGAGTCCGGTGAAATTGTACAGTAAGATCAGACTTGATGAGATCCTGTGGCAGGTAGAGGAGGAAATAAAAAAATTCAATAATAACTACCACATTAACCTTATAATAGACGGGGCACTCACAGATTCCGATCAGATGATAGTCCTTGGAGATGAGTATTTGCTGAGGGTTGCTATATCAAACATAATTGAGAATGCATGCAAGTATTCTCCCGATAATACAGTCGATGTAAAATTCGAATTCCCGGAGAAATGGGTAGAAGTAATATTTGAAGACCGTGGTATCGGTATTCCCGCGGAGGAAATCCGGAAAGTCTTTGAGCCTTTTTACCGGGCCAGCAACGCCTCCTCTTTCCACGGCAGTGGCATTGGACTGCCTCTTGTCAGCCAGATAATCAGGAATCATGACGGACAAATAAAGATGACATCCGTGATCGGAAAAGGAACCATAGTTAAACTCAGGCTACCTGCAATATCCTGAAATCAGCTCTCATCTGGTATATTTATTATTCCGGCTCACTTGCGATTAAAAACAGGTTAAATATTTTAATCTCCTTTTAATTAGCATTTAATTTGTATTTAATACTAAAGTCTTATTTTTACCAAATCTGAAATACCTGACAGAACCCTAAACACCTAATAGTACCCATTCTTATTAACAGGTTCAAAATGAAACCAATGGCATTAATTATCTCTGCAGCGAGAAACCGGATGATGTGCCTGCAAAAAAAATACTTTAATAACCTGAAAATTTACCGGACCTGTATTGCCTTGATTATATTGATAACTGTATTCGCAGCCTGCCGGTCCGATAACAAACTCTCCTCAAGGTCGGGCAGGCAGCCCGGATTATCTGCACCCGCGCCTGACAATGATTTCTTTCAGGAGATCGGACTTAGCATAGGTGTCGATTTTATTCACTCGATAGGATCCGATCATCTGACTAATATTGTTGAATCCAGCTCCGGCGGAGCCGCTTTTTTAGATTACGACCAGGATGGATACATCGACTTATATGTCTGCAGCGGCACCTGGGTCGAAGGGCTGAGCAGTGGTAAAAAACCGGCACAGATGCCCGGTAACCGTCTTTACCGCAACCGGGGTGATGGCACTTTTGAAGATGTCACGAAAAAGGCAGGTGTTGGCGGACCATGGTACACTATGGGAGTTACAGCAGGCGATTACAACAACGATGGCTTTCCCGATCTTTTTGTAAGTAATTACGGGCCTAATGTTCTTTTTAAGAACAACGGCAACGGCACTTTCACCGATGTCACCAGACGCGCCAATGTAGGCGGAGGGAAGGAATTCAGTGTGGGAGCCGTGTGGCTTGACTACGATAACGACGGCTTCCTCGATCTTTACGTGGGAAACTACC
>DIKJ01000246.1:0-9600 GCA_002424525.1 Bacteroidales bacterium UBA5621
TGATCCAGAAGAGGGGTTTCCTCATCACGCGCCCTATTTCGGCATCAAAGCCCAGCCAGTAGGGGCATATTCCTATAATTCTTACATCGAGTTTCGATAATTTTTTATCGAAGAACCACTCTTCGTAGAGCATCAGCTGTTTGACATCGTCAGGCTTGGCATCTTCCCGTATAAGGGTATCCCGCGAAACTCCGGTGCCTATCATGAGCGACTGGATCGAGCTCTTGGCTCCCATGTTCTCTTCGATCTCGGAATAGGTGGTTGGGAGGTCAAAATCGAGCGGGCTGTAAGCTGTTACACGGCCTGCACTGATCTCTTCGAGAAGGATGGAGATAAGATTCTTTCTGCCGTCCTGTGTCGGTTTTGTGGGGTAATAGAGGGGCTGGTTGACTTTTTCGCGAAGGTCGATCAGTCTGTAGACTCTTCTTGACCAGATAACATCAGCCTCCCTCAGATAGGCATAATTGATCTTCTTTATATCGGGAAGTGATTTCTGGTAAATATCGCCAAACGACTGGGCCTTTACTGCCCCCGTGAGCGACACAATTATTATTGCCAGAAGGATTTTCTTATTCATGGAGATCTATGATTTGAAATTAATTTATTTTCAAAATTACCGGCAACAGCTCAACGATCCTGCCATCAGGTCCGAGAGCCTTTATATCTTTAATGATAAGGTTTTTACCCCGGGTCAGTCTGTTGATAAGATCTCTCTGCCGGGTTGTAAGGTTACTGCTGGTGCTTGACTCCTCGAAGTCACCACGGCTGTCGGAATAGAGCACTGTAAAGCCTGTGACTGTATAGTTAAGGTCGAAGTCAAAGTCGGGCTGGATTGCATAAACACCTGTCTGTGCAGCAGCGATATTCCTGGCGACCTCTCCGGTGCTTTTGTTTGCAAATACGGCAATTGGTGGTGGTATTGGCTTGACCCTGAACTCATAGGGGGGGAATGTCTGGGGTCTCCCGCTCATGTCGGCTGTAACGACTATCTGGACATTCTGTCCCACAGCATTGGGTTTGACGACCCAGGTGCCCGGGAAGTTGTCTCCTTTGGGTCTCTTGACCTTTCCCTGCCGGTATGTGCCGTTATTTACCCTGATCCGTATTTTATCGGGGCTTGTGCCGGGGACCGATATATCTATTGGGTTATCAATCCCAAAATACATAACGTTCATTGCGGTAGGTGAAACGACTACATTTGGCTCATCGACGTAGTATGATGACTCGAAGGGATATTCACGGGTTGATCCGTCGGGGGCCTTGAGGGAAACTATTCCGCCCCATCTTTTCTGCCCGGTGGAGCTTGCACGTACCCTGTATATCCCTCTTCCGGATTCGTCGACCTCCAGGAGTGCATCGCCGACCCTGATCTCGGGTGTCTGTGTTGTATCGAAAGCAGAGACAAACACCTGTGCCTGGTAATCGCTTCCCTGTGTCACGTAATGGGAGTTGGGGATCACGATTGCAGAGAGCTTATTGAATTTGAACGAAGCGGCATCGATCTGGGAATAGAGGTGGTTAAGCACTTCTGTCTCGGCATTCCTCGTGTCGAGTTGCATTTTGGAAAGGATAGTAATAACAGCGACCAGGGGCAGTGTCTGAAAAGTCAGGTTCTCCCAGCGTGTAGGCTGGCCGCCCGGGTCGCGGCCGTCGTCGGTGTTGAGTGCTGTCAGCAGTGCGGCTTCGGCAGTGGGGTTCTCGCCATCGAGGGTGGTGATGAGGAACTCACGGTAATCGTTGATCAAAGCCTTGAGGGTGTTGGCTTTACCTGCTTCATTAGCTCCAATCAGGACCTCGGAAGGAATATTAGGCTCATCAATTTTCCTGACCTCATTAATAAAGACCTCGTTCCCTCTGAGGGCAGGTGTTTCCGGTCCTTCAGCCTTGGTTATTATTTCGATTTTCAGATCCTGTATATAATTGAACAACTCATCGGCCCGGCTTTTTACATTATATGCGGCGGTCTTGAATTTCTCGGCCTTGACAGGATTTTCCGCCGCGGCCCTGTCAAACTCGGCGTAAATACGGTTATTCTTTATAACATAATTTGCAATGGTCTGTGTAAGACTCCTATCTACTTGCTTGAATGCTTCAACGGCCTCCTTTGATACGTTAAGTGCGAGCATGGCGGTAAGTATCAGGTACATCATACCGATCATCTTTTGCCGTGGTGATAGCCTGTCGTGAGCCATTTCTAAGGTTGTTTAGTTAGGTAAAAGTGCCACGTTATTTTACGTTCATCGCAGCAAGCATATTTCCGTAGACATTATTCAAAGCTGACAGATTTTCACTGAGTTTCGAGATCTGTTCGCGGTATTTTTTAGCATCGGTGGCTGAATCTGAAAGATCATGAATCAGGCTCTGTATACCTTTGAAAAGGGTATCTGATTCTTTCACATGGTCGTCAGCTCCCTTGCGCTGAAGCTCGTAGGCGGTATTGAGGGCCGACAGGTTTTTATTGAGAATTTCAAGTTGCTGCTGGTAGGATTTCCCGCCTGTCTCGATGATGGAGAACGAGTCGGACAGGTTCCGGTAAGTGGAGTTGGTATCATTCAGCACTTTGGAAGTGGCCTGGTAGGTGTCTGACAATCTTGAAAGGGAATCGTTGGCTGCCTGGACAGTGTTCATGTATCTGTTGGAAGCTGCCGAAACATCGCCCATCACGCTGATGTTGGCCGTGGCATCGCCGAGTTTCTTCATGCCGACGCCCAGTTTCTCGAACAGTTCGGGTGTTATTTCTGCTTTCTCGAGCATCTCATCGAATCTGGACAGTGCCACTGATCCGATGCCGCCACCGCCTATATAACCGCCTCCGCCATAGCCGCCTCCGCCGCCGGTCCCGACAGCTCCTCCGACTACGGCGCCACCGGCAACATAGCCTCCGCCCGCATACCTTCCGCGGCCCAGTTCACCTGCACCATCCTCCGGTATTCCCGCAAGTTCAGGATAGACAAGCGTCCAGTCAACCTCCTCGTGCAACGGTTCAAAAGCTGAGAAGAAGAATATTACAGCTTCGGTGAACAATCCGACGGCAAGCATGGTTCCCGCACCCGTCCAGTGCTGGATCTTAAACAATGCACCGACAATAACGATAGAAGCGCCAATACCATAAAGCTTGGCCATAAAATTCTTCCATCCACTGCTTTGTACAATTTCTGCTAGGCTCATATACCTGATTATTTTAGGGTTATTATTTCTTTTGGTTTAGTTTACTCCGATATAAGATCTTACATTACGGAATCCAACATACGATTTGGTGGAATCCTGATACTCATAATCCCTGGCGCTGGTCTGCAGGAAATAGGCTATATCCTTCCAGGAGCCGCCTCTTATGATCTTGCGCTTCATCACGGCAGGATCCTGCGGTCTTGCGTTGTACTCGTAATTCGGGTTAAGGTCGTGCTGGAAGATATAAGCTGAAGGATGGTAGGCTCCCAGTGTCCATTCAGCAACGTTTCCGGCCATATCGAACAATCCGTATTCATTGGGCTCGTATGAACCAACCTTGGCGGTATAGACAGTGCCGTCGTCGATATAGTTGCCGCGTAATGGCTTGAAGTTGGCCAGGAAGCATCCTTCATAATTGCGTGTATATGGACCTCCCCACGGATACATGGAGAGATCGAGGCCTCCCCGTGCGGCATATTCCCATTCACTTTCGGTGGGGAGCCTGTATGACTGTACATCCGGAATGCCGTTCTGCCTGAGGGCCGTGTTCATGTAGTCGGTCCTCCAGATGCTGAAGGCATTAGCCTGCACCCACGAAACACCCACAACAGGATAATCGTCGAATGAGGGATGCCAGAAATACAGGGATGCCTGGGGATCGTTGAACGAATAGGTGAAATCCCTTATCCAGCAGAGTGTATCGGGATAGATATTAATAACATTCCTTTTGATGAATGAGGAACGGTCCCTCACCTCCGATCGTGTTCCGTCGGGATTCGTCACCTGTCCCACGTACCGTCCGGTATTGTTTGCGTAGTCGTAAACATAATCGACTTTAGCGGCCTGCTGATAATCGACCCAGTAATATGAATAGTTCAGTTTTCTGATGTCTGTCTGCTTCTTCCCTGCAAATCTCTCCTCTGGAGGATAGTACATCTCTTCCAGAATATCCCTTGTGGTCTCGTCCCTCAGGTCGATCCTCTCATCCCAGTTGATGACATTCGGCTCGATAAGATTTCCGTCGCGGTCAACCATAAAATAGTCACGGTTGGGAATACCTGCCTCGCCAAGCTTGGTCCTGAAGATGGAGTCGCGAACCCAAAATACGAACTGGCGATACTTATTGTTGGTCATTTCCGTCTGATCCATCCAGAAAGCCTCCACGGTAATCGATTTGGAGAGGGCGTTGACGGCGGATACTGCATCCTGATCACTGGGCCCCATCATGAAATTGCCGGCAGGTATAAATGCCATCTCGAAAGGCTCGGGTTCAAAGAATTTCTTTCTTCCCTGGACACCTGTAAGCTCCCCGGTTTTCGAAGAGCCGCAACCACTCAATATGATTATAACTATCAAAGAAGACAGGACTACCTTTTTCATATCTATTGGATTTTATACTGCAAGTAAGTTATTTTATTTTAAAAACTATCTATAAAAATCTGATACTTTTGTATCTCTCAGGGCTTTTGCCCAGGCTTAAATCAAAACAGTAATTAACCATAAATTCATGCGACCCGTATGTGTTCTTCCTGATGTCCGACATCGGGAAGTCATATGCATATCCGATCCGGAGGCTGTTGTAGAGTTCGATTCCTACAATCCCAATAAGGGCATCTCCGGTTCTGTAAGAAACGCCACCCCATACTTTTTTATTGTATCTGATTAAAGATGTTGCTGTAAACTGTATAATTTTTCCGTCGCTCATGGCGAAGAGAGAGGGCAGCAGCTCGAGTGACGGGTCAGGCAGCTGCAGGGTGTAACCAGCTGTCAGATAGTAATGTCTGCTGATATAGGGTGTCCCTTTTGTGAATTTTATTTCGGGCTGGTTGATATGTGTTACCGAAATGCCGGCATAATATTTATCTGTGGTATACCAGAGGCCCAGTGAGGCATCAAAGGCAACGTAACTCTCCTTGCTTTCAGGTATAAGGGGATCTCCCGAGGGCGGGGTATGCAGGTCGCCCGAGGGTATCTGCCATACCGGATCGAGTGTTTTGTTGAGCATGCCCGCGCTGAGTCCTATTCCCAGCCTGCCCTGGCCGACGCTGGCCAGGAACGCGTAGGTGGCTGTAAGGGTTATATCCCTGTCAAAACCAATCTCATCGCTCCTGACGAGCAGGCCTGCGCCACTGCTTATCCCGAAAATGGTTACAGGCGCGCTGAAATTAAACAGCGTTGTTTTAGGAGCTCCCTCAAATCCCACCCACTGCTGTCTGTTTATCGCAGTGGCACACATAAGCCCTGAGGTACCCGCAACTCCGGGATTGAATGTGAGGGTATTGAACATATAGTTGCTTGCCAGCGGATCCTGCTGAGACAAAACCGGCTGTAGAATCAATACTAAAAAAAGAAATGTGATGTTTAGTTTCTTCACTTTCCTGTAATAGAGATGCAATGTCCTTTTATTGAAGCTGTAAAAATAATTAAAATTCTTGTTAGCAAACAACTCAGGTACCATTTTATTTATAATAATATGTCCACCTTTTGATGAGTTTGTCATCTTTTACGATCTGCAAAGCTATTAACGGGATAAAAGGGAAATTATTGGGGTGTTCAGCATTTTAATCTGTTAGATGCCTTTACCCAGCGGTCGGGCACTTCGCTCCGGTTGGCCTTCAGATAATCCTCGTGCGAGCAGGCGACATAGAGCTTGCCGCTGTTTTCAGAATTTATTTCGATCCACCACCGTTCAGTAAGGTTGCTTTTTACGAAGATCAGGTCTTCATGCATGTCCTCAACACTTACATGGTACCTGGTAAAGCGGCCTGTTGCGCTGTCGTCAAGGAGAGGGGTCTCGTACTGTTTCTGGGCGAAGCCTTCCAGAAAGAACCATATTACCTGGGCTGCGAGCCCGGTTGTCCTGAAACGTTCATCGTAAAGGGGATTTACATCGAACAGTCCGAACAGTTTAAGAGTGTCGGATATGCCGGCATACCTGGCAAGCAGGCATATCTCCTCACCATAGAAGCCATTTGGCGAAGGGAGGGTTGTTCCCGGGGCGTCCGACTGCCTTACGGCTGAAATGTCAAACAGAGCCAGATCAGAATCCCTGAAGAGTGGCTCGGTGAGATGAATGGCCTGGCGGACGTCGCCGATGCGGAAAAGCTCGGCCTGCTGACGGTTGAACCTGTTAAGTACCTGCTGGTCGTTCAGGTAAGTCTGGTAACCTACATTGATATAATGGCCGATAGCGCTCCGGTCATTATGGAAAAGAGTGTTCAGGTAGCTGTATGAGCCCGGGCCTGTTTTTTCACTGCTGTAATCTATCCTCGGATCGACTGCCACAAGGGTGTATTTCGTCTTCACGGCCGACAGCGCCCGGTCGATTGCCGGGATGACCGAACTGCTTCCCCCGATAAGCACCGGGAAGACATTTTCGCTGAGAAGGACAGAGAGAACATCTGACAATCCGGCCAGGGTATCATTGAAAGTGACCCCCTGTTTCATGTTTCCCAGGTCGATTATTCTGGATTTTCCCGGGATCTTTGCCAGTGCGTAGAGCTGTTCCCTGATAAGATCGGGAGCTTTTGCAGTGCCCTGATCCGGAGAATTGCGGCCTTCGGGTACTCCCAGCAATGCGATCCTGTAATTGCCTATGTCGTTAAGGGCGCTATTCTCGGTATGCACGGTGATGTTGTGTGGAAAGCCTGCCCGGGGAGGCAGGTGATTGTAAACCGGCGGTTCAATGCTTACGGGATCGAGATAATTTTTCAGGTCGGGAATCATCTTGTTCAGGTGCTTTTTTTAGATGTCTCTGTCTTGCTTATGATATTGATCGTATCTTCCTTTGTAAGTTTTTCCGGATCCGTCCCCTTTGGCATCCTGTAGTTTTGTTTATCTCTTGTGATATAGGGGCCGAACCGTCCGTTCAGCACTTTTATATCGCCAAAGTCCCTGATGACCTTCTTCCTGTCGTTCTCCTCCTTGTCCTTAATTATTTCGGCGGCCCTTTCAGTGGTTACTGTATACGGGTCATCAACTCCTTTTTTCATGGAGTAGAATTTATCGCGGTATCTTATCCAGGGGCCGAACTTCCCGATTCCTGCAACCATTTCATCCCCTTCATATTCTCCAAGTGAACGGGGCAGGCGGAACAGGTTAAGCGCCTCTTCGAGAGTTATCGTTTCGATGAGCTGGTTCCTGGTGAGGCTGGCAAACCGGGGTTTCCCTCCGTCGCCGGCATCTCCGATCTGCGCCACCGGGCCGAACCTCCCCATCTTGACTGATACGGGTTCCCCTGTCTCAGGATGGTTTCCGAGCAGCCTCACGCCCGTCTTCCTGTCCTTTATCTCGAGAGTCTTCTCTACTTTACTGTGGAAGGGATCATAGAATTTCTTAAGCATGCCTGTCCATTTGAGCTTCCCCATGGCGATCTCGTCGAACTGCTCCTCAACTTCGGCAGTGAAATGATAATCAACTATATCGGAAAAATTCTCCATGAGAAAATCATTCACTATCATTCCTATATCCTGCGGAAATAGTTTGGATTTCTCCTTTCCTGCCAGTTCGGTCTTAGAAGTTGAGGTGATCTTCCCGGCGGCAAGAGTCAGAACCCTGACCGGACGCTTTTCACCGGCACGGTCCTCGCGCATGACGTACCCCCTGTTCTGTATGGTTGAGATTGTCGGGGCATATGTCGAGGGTCTTCCTATTCCCAGCTCTTCAAGCTTTTTGACAAGGCTCGCCTCGGTGTACCTCGGAGGCGGTACCGTATACTTCTGCGTTGCGCTTATGCTGTCGTACAAAAGGATCATCCCCTTTTTTACCGGGGGAATGATAAGTTTGTCATCCTCCCCGTTTTCATGATCGGTCGATTCCGTATAGACCTTCAGGAAACCGTCAAATTTTATTACCTCGCCGGTTGCGGTAAAAATCACCGGAGAGTTGCTCATATCTATTGAGATGGTGGTCTTCTCTGTTTCAGCATCCGACATCTGCGAGGCTATGGTCCTTTTCCAGATCAGCTCATAGAGTTTTTTCTCATTCTGGTTGCCGGTTACAGTTGTTACGTCGGGATAAGCAGGGCGAATGGCTTCGTGTGCCTCCTGCGCACCCCTGGAGCGCGTCTTGAACTGCCGGGTTTTTGAATATTTCTCACCAAAGGATGAAATTATCACTTCGCGCGATTTTGCCAGGGCCAGTTTTGAGAGGCTTGTGGAATCGGTTCTCATATAGGTGATCTTGCCTGCTTCGTAAAGCTTCTGGGCGACGGCCATGGTCTGTGCGACAGAGAAGCCCAGTTTCCTGTATGCCTCCTGCTGAAGGGTGGAGGTTATAAAGGGTGGTGCCGGCGACCTGGTACCGGGCCTTACACTCACATTGCCTACCATGAACTCGCTGGCGGCGCACAGCTCAAGAAACTCCCCGGCATCCTTTTCGTGCGAGAACCTTTTGGAGGCTTCGGCCCTGATCAGCGAATTGTCGCCGGCCGGCCGGCCGGGATGGAATAGAGCGCTGATCCTGAAGGACGATTCGGTATTGAATGCGATTATCTCACGCTCCCTTTCAACAATGAGCCTCACAGCCACCGACTGCACCCTGCCGGCCGATAAGGAGGGCTGTACCTTTTTCCAGAGGACGGGTGATATTTCAAAACCGACAAGACGGTCGAGGATACGCCTCGCCTGCTGGGAATTCACCAGATTCAGATCGACCTTCCTCGGATTCTGAATGGCATCGGTAATAGCTTCCCTGGTGATCTCATGAAAAACGATCCTCCTGGTCTTTTCCAGATCGAGCTTAAGAACGGAAACAAGGTGCCAGGCGATCGCCTCTCCCTCGCGGTCCTCATCGGAGGCTATCCATATATTTTTAGATTCTGAGGCGGCCTTGCGCAGTTCACGGACCACCTTTGCCTTTTCTTTAGGGATCTCATAGTCGGGATTGAAATCGTTTTTGATATCTATCCCGAGGTTCTTTTTGGACAAATCTCTTATATGTCCGAAACTTGATACTACGCGGAAATCTTTTCCGAGGAATTTTTCAATGGTTTTTGCTTTAGCGGGAGATTCTACAATGACAAGATTTTCGATCATACCAGAACAGATTTGGAGATTTTTGACAGGGCAAAGTAAATCATTTAGGTACCAAACTTCAAAATAAACCGTTAAGATTCTTTATTAATTATTATTTTTGGAGGAAACATCCCGTGTTAATGGAGGGCATTAAACAAAACAAAAAATATCTCATCTGGTTCTGGTCAGTGTTATCGCTGCCGCTCCTGATAGTCATTATTCTCTTTGCACTTATTTCGGCAGGAAAGATGGGTCCAATGCCCTCTTTCAGCGAGCTGGAAAACCCGGAATACAACCTGGCGGCCGAAGTCTGGTCGGAGGATGGGGTCCTTCTCGGGCAGATCAGCATTGAGAACAGGACGTGGACCGATTACGGTGAATTGTCGCCATATCTTATCGATGCACTTATTGCAACAGA
>DIKJ01000246.1:9729-17321 GCA_002424525.1 Bacteroidales bacterium UBA5621
GAGAAGATCGTCGCTTGGAAGATCGGTTAACCTGGGTGTTTCGAAGTTCAAGGAGTGGCAGACCGCGGTAAAGCTCGAAAGAAGCTATACCAAGGAGGAGATAATAGCCATGTATCTCAATAAGTTCGACTTCATCTACAGTGCTATAGGGATCCGGTCCGCTGCCAGGGTCTATTTCAATAAGGCGCCCGATTCGCTGAATATTCAGGAGTCGGCGGTTCTTATCGGCATGCTCAAGAACTCGGCCAGATTCAACCCGGTGCGCGATTCTTCCCTGATGATACAAAGGAGGAACGTGGTAATTTCGCAGATGAAAAAATATGGCTACCTGCCTCCTGAGGTGGCCGATTCCGTAAGGCTGTTGCCGATAGAACTGAATTTCAGGGTTGAGGACCATAACACAGGGCTCGCAACATACGTTCGGGAATATATCAGGAACATAATGAGGAGGCCGAAGCCCAACAGGGACGCGTATGTGAGGCAGGCATCATACGATGAAGCGTTATGGGAGTGGGAGAATAATCCCCTGTATGGCTGGTGCAACAAGAACCTTAAGCCCGACGGTTCGACTTACGACCTCTACAAGGATGGCCTGAAGATCCATACGACAATCAATTCCAGGATGCAACAGTATGCCGAAGAGGCTGTAAGAGAGCATCTTTCGAAGGATTTACAGCCAAACTTCTACAGAAGGGCAAAATCATTCAGGAATCCGCCCTATTCCGACGATATAACCAGGCAGATGGCCGAAGAGAGGATAATGGAGTCGGTCAGGCAGAGCGACAGATATTACCTTCTGAGGGTAAGGGGCGTGCCGGAAGATTCCATCATGATTGCTTTCAATACTAAGGTCAGGATGAAGGTTTTCTCGTGGAAAGGCGAGATAGATACCATAATGACTCCGCTCGATTCGGTCAGATATTATAAATATTTCATAAGGTCGTCGTTCATGGTGGCCGATCCCCGCGACGGCAATGTTAAAGCCTATGTGGGAGGCCCTGATTTCAGGTATTTCAAGTGGGATGCCGTTACTCAGCAGAGGAAGCAGGTAGGGAGCACCATAAAGCCATTCCTGTACACCGTGGCCATACAGAACGGTTATTCGCCATGCTATGAGGTGGAGAATATCCCGAGGTCGTTCGATGTGGGCGACTCGATCCCTTATACCCCCAGGAGCTCGGGTCCGAAGGAGTATCATGGCAGAATGGTCACATTAAAATGGGGACTGGCTCAGTCGGAGAACTACATCTCTGCCTGGCTGATGGAACAGTTCAGGCCACAGGCGGTGGTTGACCTTATGCACAAGATGGGGATCCGCAGTTTTATCGATCCGGTCATTTCACTTTTCCTGGGAACCTCCGATCTCAAGCTTGAAGAGATGGTAGGTGCATACTGCACCTATGCCAACAAAGGGGTTTATACCCGCCCGATGTATGTTACGCGGATCGACGACAAGGATGGCAATCCGATATCCGTATTCACCCCTAAAATAGAAGAGGTCCTGAGCGAAGATCATGCCTGGCTCATGCTTCATCTTCTGCAGAATAATGTCAATACCGGCACGGGCCGCAGGATAAGGTTCGAACCCTATAGCCTCACAAGCCAGATCGGGGGGAAGACGGGAACGACACAGAACCACGCCAACGGATGGTTCATGGCGGTGACGCCGACCCTGGTGGGGGGTGTATGGAGCGGCTGGGAGGATCAGTCGATCCATTTTGAGACCCTGGGCGAGGGGCAGGGAGCACAGATGGCACTGCCTGTTATGGCACTCTTCCTGAAGAAAGTATATTCCGATCCCCTGCTCGGGATACTGGAAGCCGAAGAATTTGAGCGACCTTCAAATTTCAATATGGAGCTTGACTGCGAAAAGCTTAAGAGAGAATCTGTCCGCAAGGACAGCTATATGCAGGAGAGATACTGATTATCAGCTGAAGAGCAGACGGACAAGGTTCTCGATCTTCCCGATCTTAATAATTTCAATTCCCGGATCCTTTATTGAGATATCCGGATGGTATTTTGAGATTACTATCTTCCCGAATCCCATTTTTGAAGCCTCCCTTATCCTTTGTTCAATGCGCGACACGGGCCTTATCTCGCCTGACAATCCTGTCTCACCCGAGAAGCACGCCTCTTTCCCCACCGGGATATCGAGGCTGGAGGAGAGGACCGAGCTGACTATCGCCAGGTCCATGGCAGGGTCGTTTACCCTTATACCGCCTGCGATATTGAGAAAAACATCCTTTATCCCGAGCCTGAAGCCTGCCCTCTTTTCGAGAACGGCCAGCAGCATGTTGAGCCGGCGTATGTCGAAGCCTGTTGAGCTTCTCTGGGGGGTTCCGTATACGGCACTGCTTACCAGCGCCTGGGTCTCGATCATGAAAGGGCGCATACCATCGATGGTTGCGGCTATTGCGATGCCGCTGAGTGACTCGTCGTGCTGGTTGATGAACATCTCCGAGGGATTGGCAACCTCCCTCAGGCCTGATTCCTGCATCTCGAATATCCCGAGCTCCGAAGTGGAGCCGAAACGGTTCTTTACCGACCGCAATATCCGGTAAACATAATTATTATCGCCCTCAAAATAGAGGACAACATCTACGATATGCTCCAGTACCTTTGGTCCGGCCAGTGTGCCGTCCTTTGTGATGTGGCCGATGAGCATAACGGGAATACCTGTTATTTTTGAGTACCTGAGAAGCATGGCCGCAGATTCGCGTACCTGGGAGACGGATCCTGCCGAGGACTCTATCAGGTTAGTGCGTATGGTCTGTATGGAATCGACTATGATCAGGCCGGGCCTGAGGTTCTCCGCCTGCGCCACAATACTCTCCAGCTCGGTCTCGCAGAGTACGTAACAGCCTGGATTCTTATCCCTGAGACGCCTTGCCCTGAGGCTAATCTGTTCCTGGCTCTCCTCGCCCGAGACATAAAGGACGCTTGTCTCTTTGAGCGACAGGGCCAGCTGAAGGGCCAGGGTCGATTTGCCCACCCCGGGTTCGCCTCCGAGCAGGATCAGCGATCCTGCAACCATGCCGCCGCCAAGAAGCCTGTCGAGCTCCGGCATTCCGGATTTCAGACGCTCGCTCTCCCGGACTTTTATGTTTTCAAGCAGTTCGGGCCTGCTTCTGACGGGATCGTTAATAAACGGGACCTCTCCGCGGGAGGGGGGCGGGGATACGATCTCCTCGTGATAGGTGTTCCATTCCCTGCATGAGGGACATCTGCCTATCCATTTCGGAGATTCGACTCCGCAATTCTGACAAACCCAGACGGTTTTGCTTTTAGCCATATCAACTTGATCTATTATCCGCAGTATCAGCCGGAGCCTTACGTTTCCGAAAGATAATAAAGAATGAGACAGATCCGACAATCGCTACCAGCAGAAGCTGTGACTCGTGGGTAAGGATCGCATAAACCAGACCGTCCTCAATCCTTATCCCTTCGAGAAATGCGAGCCCTCGCGAGATTATGTAATGGTATGCCCCCAGTCCCGACTGAACGGGCGCTGACATTGCCAGGCCACCTATGACCAGAAGGAAGATGCTCTCCCCAAGGGTGACCTGCGAAGTGTTTTCCAGGGCGAACACCACAACCCAGGTCATTAAGGCGTAGTTGATCCAGATAAAGATGGTATGGAAAATAAATTCCTTCTTTCTCTTCATGGCAGTGATAGTTTTCAGTCCGTGGATCACACCCCTGGCAAGATCAAAAACCTTCGCGAAGATCCGTATTTTACGAAGATCCTTCCTGTACCTGACCAGAAGGATCATTGATATAACACCCGCGATAGCCAGCACACTCCATAATATCCATGTGGATCCGATAGCGGAGAACACCTTGTTCTGAAGCGGGATGAAAATACTCTCCCTGAGGAACCCTGCTATTGCATCCCCGCTTGAAAGGAGCATGATGACCATTATTACAAGGAGGGAGATAAGATCGATGGTGCGTTCTATCACCACCGTTCCGAAAAGCTGGTCGACAGGGATCTTCTCTTTCCTGCCGAGTGCGATGCATCGTGTCAGCTCACCAAGGCGCGGAAGGGCGAGATTGGCCAGGTAACCGGTCATGACGGAGTGAAATGTGCCCGAAAATGAGGGATTGTAACCCAGTGGACGGATGAGCAGTATCCACCTTCTCACCCTGCTGACATAAGCAAGGGAGGCAAAGACGAGGGAGAGAACAACCCAGCCGTAATTAGCTTCTAAAAGCCCATGGACGAGACTGTCGAAATCGATATTGCGGAAAGCGAGCCAAAGCAGGAGAATTCCTGCGGCGAGGAAAGTGAGAAATTTCAGGATCTGTAGTATGCCTTTCCTCAACGTCAGATAAGTTTGTTGGTTCTGGTGTCCGGAAAAATAAGGGACGGAGTGAAAGATTTTGCCTCCTCAAAATCCATAGAGGCATACGACATGATCAAGAGGATATCACCAACCAGCACTTTACGGGCTGCTGCACCATTGAGGCATATCTCACCCGATCCTCTTAATCCTTTTATGACATAGGTTTCAAAACGTTCTCCGTTATTGAGGTTCAGCACCTGAACCTTCTCATTCTCAATTATATTTGCAGCATCCATCAGATCCTGATCAATAGCTATGCTGCCGACATAATTAAGATTTGATTCTGTAACGGAAACCCTGTGGATCTTTGACTTCAGTATTTCAACAAACATGGGCTTATAACAGATTATTTTTTCTGCAGCAAAGTTAATTATCCTTTCAGATCTCACAAAGGGATTTCAATATTATCGATCAGCCTTACGTTGCCTGCTTTCACGGCGATACAGCCGAAATATCTTTTCCCGGCCTGCATCTCAACGGTACCGGTTACGGGAACAAGCTCAGTATCATCTGCAATCTCAAAATACTCAACGCTGAAACCGGGAAGATCTCCTATCTTCTTTATGACATGATCCCTTATCTTATCAACAGGGTGATCCCTTACCATCTTCGCGGCTTCCGACAGTGCTGTGAATATTACACCTGCATTTCTCCGGATCTCCGGTCCGAGCAGTCTGTTCCTGCTGCTCATTGCGAGCCCGTCGTGCTCCCTCACTGTCGGCCCTGCTTCTATCCTTACCCTGCTTCCGGTCTGAGCGACCAGGCTTTTGACGACAGCCACCTGCTGGAAGTCTTTCAATCCGAAATATGCGACATCAGGGTCGACAATTTCAAAAAGTCTGCTTACCACACGGGCCACTCCGTTGAAATGGCCGGGCCGGTGAACGGCTTCCATCACGTTATCGAGATTTCCAAACCGGAAAACCCTGTTATCTTCCCCGGGATATATCTCGCTGTCGTCAGGGATGAAGACTATGTCGTTCTTTCTCAGGGCCCTGCACAGGAGATCCAGATCATCTTCAACTGTTCTCGGATAGTTTTCAAGATCCTTTCCGTCGTTGAACTGTGCCGGATTGACGTAGATGGTTACAACAACGACAGGGCATCCGGACACGGCACTTTCAACAAGTGAAATATGTCCCATATGCAGGGCGCCCATGGTAGGCACGAGGCCGACCGGAGAAAGGTGCAGTTTCCTGAGCTGGTTCCTGAGCTTTTTTATTTTCTTTATTACCCTCATTGGTTTACCGGTTGATAATGCAAACGTAAAATAATTAATTCATTTAACCACCTGTCGGCAGAGGTTTATAATCTGCCGGAAGTTCTTACTATTTAATCTAAGTTGCTAGTTACTAGTTTCTGGTTGCTAGTTGGCTGAACAAGGAACCAGCACCTGGCAACTTGAGTTATTTAATTTTGTCATTAATTATTGTTATCTTTGCACCCTTGTACAAGAATGGGATATTCCGTAAGGTTCATGGAAAGCAGGAAGGTTTTATTCATTTCGCAGGAGATCACGCCGTATCTCGGGGAAAGCAGGTTATCGAAGATAGGAAGATTTCTTCCCCAGGGCATTCAGGAAAGGGGCAAGGAGATTCGCACATTCATGCCCAGGTATGGTTGCATAAATGAGAGGAGGAACCAGCTCCACGAAGTGATACGCCTGTCGGGTATGAACCTGATCATCGACGACACCGATCACCCGCTTATAATAAAAGTGGCCTCTATCCAGTCAGCAAGGATGCAGGTCTATTTCATCGACAATGATGATTATTTTCAGAGGAAGCATACAGTGAGCGACTCTTCGGGAAGGGAATTTGAGGATAACGACGAGAGGGCGCTCTTTTTTGCGCGCGGGGTTATTGAGACGGTAAAGAAACTACGATGGTCGCCGGATATTGTGCACTGTCACGGATGGATTTCCGCGCTTGTCCCGGTATATCTGAAGAGCATCTACAGCGACGATCCGCTGTTCCACAACAATAAAGTTATCTATTCGGTTTACAATAATGACTTTAAAACACCGTTTAGATCAACGTTCGCGGATAAGCTCAGGTTCGACGGGATCGACGGCGACAGCCTTAAGATGGTCAAAAAGCCCGATTTTGTAAATGTCTCAAAACTGGCTATCAGATATTCTGACGGCATAATTATTGGAAGTGAAGAGATAAATGAAGAGTTAAGCAATTATATCAAAACGATTAATAAACCGGTTCTCGGATACCACGATGAGAATGAATATATCGACGCCTACAACGATTTCTATGATAAGATCCTGTCCTGAGCCGGGGCCCGCCAGCCGGCAAATTCCTGCATCATATAATTTTCCCGGACCCGTAATAGCGGTTATTGTTGCGTTCTTTCTTCTGCTGTCGGTTTCCTGCGAGGAGGGCGACACAGTTATAGGATCGGGAATCCTTCCCGGTTCCGATTATGTTTCAATGGGTTCCACCGATACCCTGAGTGCTTTCTCCTATACCCGCTACAACCCGGGTGTCAGATCTGACAATGCTACCTACGCTTATGTCGGAAGCGTATACGATCCCTATTTCGGTATAACGACAGCCGAATTCGTTTCGCAGATCAGGCTGGCCAACCCATGGCCGCGAGGATCATTTACAGTGGATTCGGTAAGGCTTGTCCTGAGTTTATTGGGGGTGAAGGGGAATGTGGATGCCGGACATGTCTTAAAGATATCCGAGATATCGGAAATGTTATATACAGACTCGGCGTATTACTCCGACAAACCAGTGCTTCTTTCGGGATATGACCTTCCTGATATAACCCTTCCACAGCTCAGAGCCGATACGGTTAACAATGTATCCCTGGCTCTTCCGGTCGGGTTCGGGGAGTACCTTCTGCGCGATACTTCAAAATTGTTCCATAGCAACAGCATTCCGGATTTCCGCTCTTTTTTCAGGGGATTGTATTTCAGAATGGCTGAGCCGTCAGAGCCTCTTCTGCTGACAGTGCGGATGACTCCCGTTGCCAGCGGCGGATTTTACAACAATTTTATTGCAGTCTATTATCACGACGATGAGAATGTACAGAAGACCTACTTTTTCATATTTGACGCAGTATCGGCGAATGCACGCTATAACCGGCTTTCCCATAACTTTGAGGCTGCCGAGCCCGGGAAGAGAATAGCCCATATAAATGACGGTATCCGCGATACGGTCTCCTTTGTGCAGAGCCTCAGCGGGGCTTATGCCAACCTGCATCTGCCCGGGCTGGATATCCTCCGGG
>DIKJ01000246.1:17377-17600 GCA_002424525.1 Bacteroidales bacterium UBA5621
TTCCTTCACAACTTCTGCTTTCATATAAGACAACCGACGGCTCTCAGTTCATTGTGCCAGATTATTATATCAGTACGGCCTACTACGGAGGGACCCTCGACACCGTCAACAGGGTCTATAAATTCAATATTGCAGCTTATGTCCAGAGTTATCTTAAGGATAAGTCAGGAAAAATAGTGCCGGGCCTCAACGTTCTGCTTCCGGCTTTCGAGATGAAGAATGC
>DIKJ01000247.1:0-800 GCA_002424525.1 Bacteroidales bacterium UBA5621
GCCACAGGATGCACGAACACAGGATTCGGATCAGCAATCGTGAGCTATTATCCGAGGCCGACAGGAATAATCAGCGGGGGAGCAACGCTATGCGGCGGAGCGGGCACGGCCATTACATTTGCATTTACAGGTACTCCTCCTTTCACCTTCACCTATACAGATGGTGTCTCACCGCTTACTGTTCCCAACTGGCCGAATTCAGTATATATTTTAACGGTAACTCCTTCGGCTTCTTCAACCTATACGCTTCTCTCCCTTACGGACGGGAACAATTGCAACGGAACAGTTTCAGGCTCAGCTGAAATAATTGTGAATCCACCCCCTGCTCTTACCCTGGTTGGGACAAATCTTACATGCAACGGCGATAATACTGGAGCCGTGAACCTTACCATTACAGGCAACGGCCCGTTCGGAATTGCATGGACAGGGCCCATGGGTTTTGTCGCAAATACAGAGGATCTTTCGGGACTTGCTGCCGGGACATATAATGTAACTGTAACCGACACCAGGGGATGTGTTTCAACAGGCACGGTTACCCTTACCCAGCCCGGTGCCGTAACAGCCACGCTGGCCAGCTCAAACATCTTCTGTTTCGGATCGGCCGAGGGCACTATCACTATCTCCGGCGCATCCGGAGGATCAGGTAGTTATGAATATACGATAGATGGCGGATCTAACTGGGTGTTTTCGGGCAGCTTCACAGGTCTTAATCCCGGAACTTATGATGTAAGGATACGGGATGTACTGGCACCTGTCTGCGATAAAATTCTTAATGCGGCGCTGGTCCTTACCGGTCCGGA
>DIKJ01000247.1:859-1008 GCA_002424525.1 Bacteroidales bacterium UBA5621
AATCCTGTTGGCGGCTTCGGCACATACGGATATTCGATCAACGGCGGCCTTAACTGGCAGGGCTCGGGAAGTTTCACCAACCGTGGCCCCGGCACCTATAACGTCATGATAAGGGATGCCTCAAACCCAACCTGTGTTGTGAGTCTTCC
>DIKJ01000247.1:1136-8038 GCA_002424525.1 Bacteroidales bacterium UBA5621
GGCGGCTCGTGGCAGGTCTCCGGCGTATACACCGGTCTTACACCTGGCACTTACACTGTTCTGATCCGCGATGCAGGATACACCAACTGTTACAAGGTGCTGAACGGAATGCTGCTCATCACACAGCCGGCCGTTCTCAGGGCGTCAGTTTCTTCCACGATGGTCACCTGTTTTGGAGCAGGCGACGGTACCATAAGCATCACGGGAGTCTCAGGTGGGTCAGGGAATTATCAGTACACTGTTACGGGCGGGGCTCCGTGGTTACCCACAGGTCTCTTCACAGGGCTTACCCCCGGAAGCTATGATGTGCGGATAAGGGATGCCGTAAATACCTCATGCGAGATAATTATCAACAGCGGACTCGATATAACTCAACCTCCGGCACTCAGCGGAATGGTGGTCAAATCGGACATTACCTGTTTCGGAGCCAGTGACGGATCAATAACCGTTACAAATGCCATGGGAGGGTACGGGACGTTCGAGTTCAGTATTGATGGCGGAAATGTATGGCAACCATCAAATACTTTTCCGGGGCTCACTTCCGGAACATACGATGTCTGGATGAGAGACAGGGTGCGGACAACATGCCGGCTTAATCTTGATCCGGATGTTGAAATTATTGAACCGGAGCCTCTCTCAGCTTCCCTGTCGTCAACAAATGTCACCTGCTTCAGTGCAAATGACGGATCCATAATTATATCCGCGGCAGACGGGGGGTATGGTACTTACCAGTACACCATTAACGGAGGAGCCTCCTGGCTCGGTTCTGGAGACTTCCTTTATCTTCCTCCGGGTTCGTATGATGTAAGGATGAGGGATGCCGCCAATCCGGGGTGCTATATTATTCTTAATCCCACGCTTGTCATCACACAGCCTCCCCAGCTGTCAGCCTCGGCAACCAGCACCAATGTAACTTGCTTTGGCGCTTCAAACGGAACCATTACCATTAACGGCGCAACAGGAGGATCGGGAGCGTATGATTATACAATCAACGGAGGAGCAACGTGGCAGACTTCAAACAGTTTCAGTGGCCTTATGCCTGGCTTCTATAACGTGAGGATCAGGGATGCGGCCAATCCGAATTGCATATTTACGGTCAATGGCTCGCTGAACATAACCGAGCCCCCCGTTCTGAATGCAGCTCTGGCCAGGACCAATATCACATGTTTTGCGGCCAATGACGGGACGATCACCATCTCATCACCGACAGGAGGATACGGGACCTATGAATTCACCATTACCGGCGGGGCACCCTGGCAAGGATCGGGGATCTTCAATAACCTTGGTCCGGGCACCTATGATGTAAAAATGAGAGATGCCGTTCAGACCGGGTGTATCATAACACTTAATGCATCCCTTGTAATAACCGAACCTCCTGCCCTTACTGCCGCTATGTCGTATACGAATATAACATGCTTCGGGGCAAACAACGGCACCATATCGATCACAGGTGCCGGCGGCGGTTACGGATTTTACGAGTATTCAATAAACGGAGGATCAACCTGGACCGGGCTTGCTTATTTCACCAATCTTGCTCCTGCAACCTACGATGTAAGGATGAGGGATGTAATGAGCCCGGGATGTGTCCTCATTCTTAACAGCTCGCTTGCAATAACACAGCCTCCGGCCCTTTCTGCCGTGCTGGCAAAAACAGATATAACATGTTTCGGAGCCGGCAACGGAACCATTACAATTTCGGATCCGCTAGGCGGATACGGAACTTATGAATATACCATTAACGGAGGCGGCTCATGGCAGGGAACGGGGACCTTCACCGGACTGGGTCCGGGCAACTATAACGTACAGATGAGAGATGCGGGCAATCCGACCTGCATACTGGTTCTGAACAACTCGCTCTCCCTGACCCAGCCGTCAGTATTGAATGCTGTGGTGCTGCGTACAATGGTGACCTGCAACGGCGCCGGCGACGGCACTATAAATATCACCTCACCAACAGGCGGTTACGGGATTTATGAGTACAGTATCAGTGGCGGAACAGGCTGGTCACCAACGGGTCTCTTCACGGGTCTTATACCCGGCACATATGATGTCAGGATAAGGGACGCCTTGAATCCCTTATGCGTAATTATCCTGAACAATGCCCTGATCATCACTGAACCTGCACCTCTCAATGCGATGCTGAATCACATAAATGTAACTTGTTTCGGTGCGAACGACGGGACGATAACGATCACGGGTGTAACGGGAGGCTACGGTACATACGAATATACCATAACAGGCGCCGGTGGCTGGCAGTCAACAGCCACCTTCAGTAACCTGCCGCCCGGAACATATAATGTTCAGATAAGGGACAGGGAGCATCCAGCATGCCTGAAAATACTCAACGATGCTTTGGTGATAACCGAACCTGCACTGTTGTCGGCAACAGTAACAAGCACTAATGTCACTTGCTTTGGCGCGGGGAACGGGACCATAACCATTTCATCACCTGCAGGCGGGTATGGTACTTACGGATACAGCATCGATGGCGGTGTATCGTGGCAGTCGACCGGCACTTTTTCCGGCCTTGCCCCCGGGCCATATAATGTAAGGATAAGAGATGCAGCCAATAACTCATGTTCTGCCGTGCTTGTTCCTGCCCTGGTCATCACCCAGCCGGCTATCCTTTCGGCTGATGTTGCCAGCACCAATATAACCTGCGCCGGAGCCAACGACGGAACGATCACTGTATCGTCGCCTCTGGGCGGTTACGGCACTTACGAGTACACCATAACCGGAGGAGCGTCATGGCAGCCATCAGGTGATTTCACGGGGCTTGCACCGGGATTCTACAATGTTCAGATACGCGATGCGGCCAATATAGGTTGTGTGAGGATACTTAACAGCTCGCTCAGCATCACCCAGCCTTCGATGCTCAACGCACTGACGGCTTCGACCATGGTAACCTGCAACGGCGCAAATGACGGAACAATAAATATCACATCCCCGACAGGAGGGTATGGAACATATCAATATTCGATCAACGGAACGGACTGGTTCGATACAGGTTTGTTTACAGGCCTGGCACCTTCCACATACAATGTCCGTATACGCGATGCAGTTTATACTTCCTGTGTGATTACACTTAATGCTTCGCTTGTGATCACTGAACCGCAAGCGCTTAATGCAGTAATCTCTTCGAATAATGTGACCTGCAACAATGCAGATGATGGCTCGATCTATGTATCGTTCCCCACAGGAGGTTACGGGACTTATGAATACCGCATAATTCCGGGAGGCCCCTGGCAGACAACGGGTCTCTTCACCGGGCTTGCACCTGACACCTATGTTGTTCAGATCAGGGACAGGTCTCATCCCGGTTGTGAAGTAACACTCGATATGGCACGGGTAATAACTGAGCCGGATGTCCTCAGTGCGACTGTTGTAGCAACAGATGCTACCTGTTTTGGCATCAACAACGGCACAATAACCATTACCGGCGCGTCAGGCGGATATGGCACCTATGCATATTCCATCAACGGCGGATCGTCGTGGCAGGCATCGGAAGTATTTACCAACCTTCAGCCGGGCAACTATGATGTAAGGATCAGGGATGCCTCATACCCTGCCTGTCAGATAATTCTGGATCCGCTGGTGACCATTTCCCAGCCCCCGGTATTGTCGGCAATCGTTGCAAGCACCAATGCAACCTGTTACGGTGCAAACGACGGGACCATAATAATATCTTCACCACTTGGAGGTTACGGGACCTTTGAATACACAGTTACAGGAGGGATCTCATGGCAGGCATCAGGTGATTTCACCGGCCTCGCACCGGGATTTTACAATGTTCAGATCCGCGACGCAGCCAATACCGGTTGTATAGTTATACTGAATGGTTCGCTCAGGATAACAGAGCCGCCGATCCTGTCAGCTTTTGTGTCGAGGACCAATGTGACATGTTTCGGCAGTAATGACGGGACCATCACGATCAACGGTGCTACCGGCGGTTATGGAACGTATGGCTACAGTATCGACGGCGGAGTGACATGGGAACCAACCAGCAGTTTTACCGGTCTTGGTCCGGGTATTTATAATGTTCTTATAAGTGACGCTGCCAATACAGCTTGTATTATTACCCTGAATCCGGCACTGACGATAACTGAACCAGCAGTGCTCAGTGCAACAGTATCCGCGACCATGGTAACCTGCTTTGGTGCGAATGATGGCACGATAACCGTTGCGAATTCCGCAGGAGGTTCGGGTTTCTACCAGTACAGCTCCAACGGCGGCGCTAACTGGCAGGGAATGAATGTATTCACAAACCTCGCTCCGGGCACTTACAATATAAGGATAAGAGATGCGGCTCAGACAGCCTGTGAAATGGCACTTGATCCGCCTGTGGTGATCACCCAGCAGGATGCCCTTTCAGCCTCAATTTCAAGCACCAATGTAACCTGTTACGGCAGTGCTGACGGAACAATAACAATTTCGGATCCTGCAGGAGGGTATGGTACTTATGAATACAGCATAAACGGGGGCGGATCGTGGCATTCGTCCGGAAGCTTTGTTTCGCTTTCGCCCGGCAACTACAGCATCCTTATAAGGGATGCATCGAATATATTCTGTATGAAAGTGCTTAACAATTCGTACAGTATCACCCAGCCCGGCATGTTAACGGCAACAGTTGCCAAGACCGACATCACATGCTTTGGCGATAATGACGGGACGATAACCATTACGTCACCTTCGGGAGGCTACGGAACCTATGAGTACAGCACTGACGGTGGTCTTACATGGGATGGTTCAAACAGCTTCACCGGCCTTGCACCCGGAGCATACGACATCAGGATGCGTGACGCCTCCCAACCTTTATGCACGGCTGTCATCTACCCGAACCTTGTAATAGGAGAGCCGGCTTTACTTACATTGACATCACCCGGTGATATTGTTCTCGGATGTTTTGGAAGCACGGGCGGGACCGGCACCTTCTTTGTCTCGGGAGGGACACTTCCGTATACCTTTACTGTCGAATCCAACACCACCGGCGGGGTATTTGCCGTTCCGGGATTCAACTCTGTTACATTCTATGCCGCCGGCGCAGGTTCGATAACTGTAAGAGTCACGGATTCAAAAGGATGTACCGTACTTTCTTCGATCAACATTACACAGCCCGATCAGCTGATGCCGGGTTCCATTCAGGATAATCAGGTGATCTGCTCAGGCGCAACTCCAGCAGTGATCACACAGGCATCCGCTCCATCCGGTGGTCCGGGAGCTTATGCTTATCAATGGCAGTTTGCCACGGATGCGGCTGGTCCGTTCATCAATATCAATGGTGCAAATGGTGTTCAGTATACGCCTCCTGCCGGTGCCGCCTCTACATTATATTACAGGAGGATGGTTACCTCAGGAAACTGCACACCTGTTTACAGCAATGTTGTACAGATACTCGTTAATCCTCTTCCTGTCGCGATCCTTACAGGTAATGCAACAATATGCCCGGGAGAGGAAGCAATACTTAAGGTCAGCCTTCCGGCCGGAGTGGCGCCGTTTGAGGTCGAAATAGCTAATTTAGGTGTGCTGACTGACTATTACAGCGAGGATGATATTATAGTATCGCCGGCAATAGAAACTACCTACACCCTGCTAAGGGTAACGGATGCCAACGGCTGTGAAGTGTTGAGCGGCTCGGTTAATCTTATGGGGTCGGCTAAGGTGACGTTAAAAACCCTGCCGGCCATAACCATTCAGCCTGTTAACAGGGTAACCTGCGAATATGGAATGATCACTTTTAGCGTGACTGCCACGGGCAGTGATCTTGCATACCAGTGGTACGCCGATAAGAATGACGGCCTCGGCTTTACGGCCCTGACAGATGCCGGCATTTACTACGGAGCCAATGCAGCAACCCTTAACCTCTTCGGCACCACCAGGGATATGGACGGATATGTTTATCATGTTGTTGTATCAGGATGCGGGGAATCTGTTACCTCAAACGATGCTGTTCTGACGGTAAACACTGTTCCTGAGATCATGATTCAGCCAAAAGATTCAGTGATATGTTCCGGTGAGGGTGCCGCTTTCCATATTTCGGCAAGGGGAACGGGACTCACTTTCCGCTGGCAGGTGAACAGGGGAGCGGGAGCCGGATTTGTTGATGTCGTAAATGATGGCATCAACTTCAGCGGGGCCGCCGACAGCACGCTGATCCTTACCGGTGTTCCGTCCAGCTTCAATAATTATATTTTCAGGGTGATCTTAAGAGGCACCTGCGGCTCTGCAATTTACTCAAACTTTGTTGTTCTGAGAGTTACCCCGCCACCGGCGATTACCAGGCAGCCTGAAGATAAAGCTGTCTGCGACGGTGCCGGTCCTGTTTACTTCCTCGTATACGGATCGGGAATGATCGATTCGCTCAGATGGCAGGTGAATACCGGAGGAACAGGCACCTGGACAGATATCTATGACAATGCGATATACGGAGGCACATCATCCCAGCAACTGTCGATGATGGGCATACCTCTTGCATACGACGGCAACCAGTACAGGCTGGCGCTGAAAGCATCGTGCGCGACTGTTTACACTGATGCGGCAACGCTTACCGTTCACTCCAATCCTGTTGTTACGTTCACTCCTGATCCTGTGAATGCCTGCGCAGACGTGCCTCAGACAATCATACCGTTTATAACAGGCGGTTCAGGTATATGGAACCAGCATTCCTGGACGGGCGATGTGGGGCCGCTGAGCAATTACTTTATGCAGGAGCCGGTATTCAGGACGATGATACCGGGAACCTATAACCTTAATTACAGGGTAAGGGATGATAAAGGCTGTTACGGGAATGGGAACGTTACTGTTCTTGTTGACAGGCCAGATGCATCGTTCGACATGGATATGAGCTATATGTGCGATCCGGGTACTGTTCGCTTCACCAAGGATGACATGACAGGCATTGCAAG
>DIKJ01000247.1:8076-9995 GCA_002424525.1 Bacteroidales bacterium UBA5621
AACTCAAATCCTTCAGCTATAGAGTATTACAATGTAAGGCTGACGGTTGAATCCACGGGTGGATGTACTGCTTCATATTCTCAGCTGGTTACCGTTTATCCGTCCATCGATGCCACGTTCACGGCAGACAAACTGACAGTTTGCAGTGGAGAGGCACTCACGTTCACTGCGATACCCGGCGCGGCAAATTATTACTGGGATTACGGTGACGGTATCGGCACTCCGGGCAGGAATGTTGTCACACATCTTTACACAAACATAACGGCAGATCCTGTTGTCAGGACGGTCAGGCTAACCACGACCTCGTACTACAGTTGTACGGATGAGAAGACACTCGAGATAACCGTGATGCCCGTGCCGGCGCCGCAGTTCACCGCTGCTCCGACGTCTCAGATATTTGATCCGGCAGGCAACACATTCACCTTCACCAACGAAACGCCCAACCAGGGCTCCTTCACCTACACCTGGACCTTTGGTGACGGGAACACATCGTCGGCTGTCAGTCCTGCCTACACGTACATGAGCGGCCTGGGAACTTACAATGTCACACTCACGGCCACCAACGGGACATGCACTGCGAGCATCATGCGTCAGGTATCGATACTGCCCGAGCCGCCTGTGGCAAGATTCGACTCCATACCATCGGGTTGCGCACCTGTGGCTATTGAGATCAACAATACGACTCTTAATGCTGGTACCCCGGGAACCACTTACAAGTGGGACTTTGGTGACGGAAGCACCTCGACTGCTAAAAATCCGACATACACGTACTTCACGCCGGGTATTTACCGCATTGAGCTTACGGTAACGGGTCCAGGAGGAGTATCTGCTGTCTCGCAGGTTGTGCATGCATATCCTTCACCCAGGGCATATTTCGAAGTAGCGCCCAACTACGTCTTTGTGAATGACGAAAGGGTAAGGTGCTTCAACCTGAGTCAGGGTGCCAATTCTTACATGTGGGATTTCGGTGATGGCAATACATCAAGTGAGAAAGAGCCTTTCCACCGGTACATGGAAGAAGGTATTTACGATATCACTCTCTGGGCATATTCCGATAACGGATGCGCCGATCAGTTCATCTTGTCGCCGGCAGTAACTGTTGAGCCGGCAGGAGAGCTGAGGTTCTCGACGGTCTTCATGCCCAACAAGGAGGGTCCGATCGAGCGGACTGACCTGCCGACCGGCGGCACCGAGATAGACCAGTTCTTCTTCCCGGCTATCAGGGAGAAAGTTCTGGAATACAAACTACAGATCTTCAACAGGTGGGGTGTGCTGATCTTTGAAACGAAGAACATGAATGTACCGTGGAACGGGTACTACAAGGGTGAGTTGTGTCCGCAGGGAGTATATGTATGGTATGTTGAAGGGAAGTTTGCGAACGGAGAACCGTTCAGGAAGGTGGGGGATGTGACGTTGTTACATTAGCAGGAATGACTAAGAGACTAAGAGACTTAGGGACTTAGAGACGAAGAGACAAGAATATTTTGGATTTTTAAAATAGGTGCTAATTATTTTAAAGAATCGCTGCTTTATGAAAATCAGGACTCATAAGGATTTGGATGTGTATAAGCTTGCATTTGATGCAGCTATGAATATTTTTGAAATATCAAAAAAATTTCACAAAGAGGAAACATACTCCTTAACCGATCAAATCAGGAGATCGTCGAGATCTGTTTGTGGTAATATTTCTGAAGCATTTAGAAAAAGGCGATATCCAAAATCATTTGTCTCAAAAATAACAGATGCTGAAGGAGAAGCTGCAGAAACGCAAGTCTGGCTGGATTTTGCAAATAGCTGCAAGTATTTAACAGTTGAGGAACATCATGGCCTTTATAAAACATATGAGAATATAATAGGAAAATCAGTCAATATGTCAATACATCCAGACAACTGGAGTTGGTAATCCCTTCCCGTCTCTC
>DIKJ01000247.1:10111-10254 GCA_002424525.1 Bacteroidales bacterium UBA5621
CCGATTGTACATTGGCGTCAGCAAGCCTGTTGCCGGAGTTCTTCGTGGATGCCCTTTACCGTATGAAGCTATACGATAATATTGAACTGACATGGAAAACCGGAGCAGGGTCGCTTTTAATGCTGACAAGAGAGAACTCCTCG
>DIKJ01000247.1:10322-11457 GCA_002424525.1 Bacteroidales bacterium UBA5621
TAATGAAAATATATCACTATTACCCGACATAATTTAATTCCTTTCTGATATGTGAATTGTGTAATAAAAACACGAAATTTTGTAATATTACATCAAGAAATATCCCGCACCTTTACCGGCTATTATGAAGTTCCTTCTGGAAAAAGGGGACGATAAACGTTAATTTTAAACATAAGAAAAAGACCATGAAATTTTTAATCGGATTAATGACAGCAATTTTGATTACGGGCGTTGCAAGTGCACAACACGCTAATGCGCCCAGGGGACAAGTAAACCTTGGGATTAAAGGTGGGCTGAATATGTACAACATTTACAATGACAACAGCACCAAATATGACCAAAGAACAGGGTTTCACTTTGGCTTGCTTGGCCATATCCATATCAACAGCCAATGGGCACTTCAGCCTGAAATAGTATATTCCGCCCAGGGTGCAAAAGATGGGAGTACTAAATATAACCTGGATTATATTAATGTACCTGTCCTGCTACAATATATGTTCGACAATGGATTCAGATTACAGGGCGGCCCACAGCTGGGTTTGCTGGTCAGAGCTGACAATAAAAGTAATTACAACCCCATTGACCTTGGTATAAGCATTGGTGCGAGCTATATATTTCCGCCAACAGCCTTTGGTCTTGATGCAAGATATAATCTTGGATTAAGCAATATAAATAAAGACAGTAGTGTAAAATCAATCAACGGGGGACTTCAATTGGGTCTGTTTTACATTTTTGGCCATACCAGTAGAAAAGTTTTATAAAAGGGACTATAGAGAGGTCGTCTCAAAAGTATTTTCAAACCGAGGGCGCAAAGCGAAGGTGAGAGGGGGAGACAGAGAATAGCGTAAAGCGTAGAGCGGGAACAATATAAGGCTGGCGCGAATCACCGCTGACAACGCTGGCGCGAATCTTCGATTCGTGCCTTTTTTAATTTGGCACCGATTACAAATCGGCGCCAGCGATCAGTTTNNCCGGTGCTTTTATTTAGACAGATTCTAAATTAGCAGCTTTTCCTAAATATTCGTCAAAATGCTCTGTCACAAAATCTGATTAACCTACATGTAACAATACAGGATGTCGGTTAATGCATTTCTAAAGACAAGGCTATGAATTTCTACAATCAGGTAAGGCGGAT
>DIKJ01000247.1:11651-18197 GCA_002424525.1 Bacteroidales bacterium UBA5621
CCACTCCGAAAAAATCGGAGTGGAGGTTCTTATATTGCATCGTTTCGCCGGTTAATTTTTAGATAAAAGCATATACCCGGGCCGAGTGGACCGGAATGATATTTTATCCGGAAAATGTTTAAAGGCTTCTGACAATGAGTGTGCTTCAAAGTTATTATGGCCTGAAAAAGATGCATCTGTTCGCAGGAACCGTTCTCGCAACTGTTCTGATCAGCTGGTTATCCAATCTCCTTTTGATTGACGAAGTTGTCTTCTACAATACCTTCAGCGAACAGCTCACCTGGGAGCGGTCGCTCAGGCTTTTCGAGAACCTGCAGAACATTTCATGGGTGGGGTATGTTTTCGTGCCAGTCATACTATTCGTGAAGTTCTCTCTTATCAGCCTGTTGATCTATTCGGGTGTATTTCTTTTCAATCTGCATCAGGAGATCACTCTTGACAGGATTTTCAGAGTCGTAACTGCTTCCGAGATCATTATCATTTTTGCCAGTCTCCTGAAATTCCTCTGGTTTCTCTTTTTTGCGGGGAACTACACGCTGAATGACCTTAATTTCTTTTATCCACTTTCGCTGATTAATCTTTTCAGTCTTACTGAGGTGAACAGGATGTGGGTTTTTCCGCTTCAGATAGTCAATATTTTTCAGATGCTTTATATCCTTTCCCTCTCGGCCGGCATGTATAGGGTCTCATCGGTCAGGAGGGCAGATACCGAAAAGATCGTGCTGACGACTTACATTCCCGCCCTGGTGATCTGGGTTGCTTTTGTGATGTTTCTGACCCTTGACGCTCCGACGCCATGAAAAGGTTTTTTAAGATATTGATCCCGGGTCTGTTTATCGCCCTGGCGCTCTCCCTGACGCTGGCCATTGTCAGCAAGGCCGGCAGGGTACGCCGGGTTTCAGAGAGGATCATGAGACTGCCTGATTTCTCCTTTTTGACTCTCGACGGCGCTGAGTTCCGCTCAAAGGATATTGAGCGCGGGCCGCTTCTTATAGTGCGTTTTCATCCTGATTGTGAACATTGCCATTATGAAATATCTGAGCTGATAAGAAACCAATGGGATCTGTCAGACGGGATGATCCTTCTTATATCTTATGCTCCAGCTGATTCGATTAGGAAGTTTTTAAATCACTTTTCCGGTTCTGGGTCCGGTAATATCATCCCGCTGGCAGATCCTTCCCTTACATTCGGTGAGATCTTCGGGACAGACGTTGTTCCGTCGAACTTCATTTACGACAGGGACCTGAATCTCGTAAAGGTCCTTTACGGGGAGGTAAGGAGTGAAACAATAATCCGGTATATGCTGAATGAGGAAGATCAGTGATAAGATAAGGAAGGTTTCTGTTCTTCAGCATGATGCTTCTGATTGTGGTGCGGCATGCCTTGTCTCCGTTATACGTTATTTCGGCGGACATTCATCAATTGAGAACATCCGGAAGCTAAGCGGCACATCACGGTCGGGTACCACCATGCTGGGACTCTACCAGGCAGCTCAGCGGTGCGGGATGGATGCCACTGGTTATGACGCATCAGTTAAGGATATCATTGATCATAAAGGTATATTGATACTGCATGTCAGGCTCGATTCAGGTGCAGAACACTATGTTGTATACTTTGGATATCTCTCCGGAGTGATTATTATCTGGGATCCGTCCAGGGGGCTTGTTCACCTCTCGGAGGATGACCTTAATAAGATATGGGAGAGTAAAAAATGTCTCGGGATTGTTCCGAACGGATCATTCGTATATGAGCTGCAGCATAAGATACGCGGAAGGATCTGGCTGAAGGAGATCATTCGTCCGGATGCCAGCCTTTTGATAACGAGCATCGTACTGGGCATCGTCATATCTGTCCTTGGGCTTGTGATGGCGGTCTTCTCACAGAAGCTTCTCGACAGGATCCTTCCCTCGAAAGACCTGAATCTGCTTCTGATCTCTGTCTTTCTGGTTTTTGTCCTTCTGATCGCCAGGATACTTATTGGTGCGGTCAGGCAACAGATCCTTCTGTATCAGGGTAAGTCGTTTAATATAAGGGTGATAGACAATTTTTTCGGATCACTGATGTTTCTGCCAAGATCATTTTTCGATACGAGGAAGACCGGAGACTTTGTCGGGAGGTTAAACGATACCATAAGGATACAGCGTGTTATAACTGAATTTGTGAGTATTTACATCATCGATATTCTTGTTATGCTAATTTCCATAACGGCTCTTTTCGTCTATTCTGCCGAATCTGCTTTCATCACGCTTCTCGCCATCCCGGTATTATTCCTGGTTGTTTACAGATGGAACAAAAAGGTTATTTCCGGCCAGCATGATGTGATGTCAGGTTATGCCCGGAGCGAAAGCAACTACATTGATTCGATTCAGGGAATATCGGTGATAAAGAGTCTCGGATGGCAGAGCAGTTTCAAGACCAGGAACAAGAACATCTATTCGGATTTTCAGGAGAAGGTTTTCTCCCTCGGCACTATCAGGATAAAGCTCGGACTCCTGACCGGGATAATCGCCACGTTCTATCTTATCGCTGTTCTTCTGTTCATTTCGATACAGGTTATTAACAGCAGGATGTCGGAAGGGGAGCTGTTAGCAGTATTATCGATCAGTTCGACGCTGGTACCCTCTATTCTTAACCTGGCCCTGATTGCTTTGCCTGTAAGTGAGGCCAGTGTGGCGATTGAGAGGATGTTCGAGTTCAGTCAGATGGAGCCCGAAACATATGACCGGGCTGACAATAACGCCCCTGAATTACAGGCAGATAAAATACGGCTTGAAGGCATATCTTTCCGTTTTCCCGGACGTCAGCTGTTACTGAACAATATAGGGCTGACGGTAGAAAAGGGAAAGATCATTTCGCTGGTGGGCGAAAGCGGATGCGGCAAGAGCACACTGGCGAACATCATTTTGCGGTTCTATCAGCCGGAAACCGGGAAAATCGTCCTGAACGGCAGTACTGTGTCAGATGAGGTCGCTCTGAAAAGATGGAGGTCGGTTATTGGGATTGTTCCGCAGGAAATTCATATATTTAATGGTACAATTCTGCAAAACCTGGTTACGGATCTTAATGAAGAAAACCTGAAGGAGATGATCCCGGTTATTTCAGGGTATGGGCTTGATAAGTTCATCGACGGATTCCCGTCGGGCATCATGACTGTTATCGGTGAGGAGGGCATTAATCTGTCGGGTGGACAGAGGCAGTTGATCGCTTTTCTGAGAGCGCTGATCCAAAGGCCTCAGATCCTGATCATTGATGAAGGCACTTCGAACATGGACAGAGGCACTGAGGGATTGATCATGGATCTTGTGAGAAAGCTTAAGAATGAAATGGGTATTCTGATGATCTCGCACAGGATTAACATGATTAAACAGCTGAGTGACATGATCTATGTTATGGAGGGCAGCAGGATAACGGCTTATGGCACGCATGATGAGCTTACAATGACGGATAATCTGTATAAAAGATTCTGGGATGATTACTTTTAATGACTTACCAGTCCCTCTATCCCTGACTCCGCCCTTCAGGGCGGAGATATGGGAAATGAGCTACTGAATATAATTACGGCATACAGGCGGAAACCGAAAAGCCTTAACAGAGTAGGTAAGAATAAAATATGTCTCGTTATGAAAACATTAAATTTGGAACAAATGGAAAATACCTCCGGAGGTGGTATTGGTCGAGTTCTTGGTTGTTCTTTTGCTACAATTGCATTAGCAGCAGCATTCGTTGGCTTAGTAACAGCAACAGGAGGAGTTGCACTAGCTGCTGGAGCAATAGGATTTTCAGTAGCTCCTGCAGGGTGGGGGCTTGCCTGTTTTGCCACATTGGAGTAGTTTTAATCTTTGTATCGAGGTAATGTAATCGGATTATTTAATAAAACTTTGTGCAATGAAACCATTATTACAAAAAAATCTAGTTAGTGTCACATTCATAGTTGTTTTAACTATTCTAGGATTTTCATTAGCATCCTTATTGGTTTTTGACCTATCAGAAAGAGAGCGACTAGCATTTATAATTATTATGATCTCTACTTTCTTCACTGCTTTAGGCCTTTTTATTGAAATATTAAACCGTAGCAAACGGTCAAAACAAAATTCTTAGAAAATCTTAACTATTAATGGGCATCTTTTTGTTTATTTTACAGGTTTTGAAGGGTGTATTATTAATAACAATTTCTTCAAAAACCTGTTAAAGGTTAATGAGAATTTTAGTAAAATTAGTGGTTATCTTATCTTTAAAATTATGCGCGAAAACTCGCGATAACTGTGTCATATGTCAAGTGTGATTACATTTTATACGTGAGAAACCAGCTTTAGTGAAAGAAAAAGCAATCCGCTACATTAAGCAGACAGAAGCTAGAAACTAAAACTTCAAGCATCAATGGGATCACAAACTCCGCCTTGAATGGCGGAGTTTGTAGAGCCCATGATACCTCAGCCGACCCCGCCCTTCAGGGCGGAGGAGCGACCTCACAACCCGATGGAGTATGATACACAGATCAGATCATCCAGTCCCTACCACCGTCCTGACGGGCGGTGATATGAAGTCGGTGAAGACTGTCTGCCAAGGACCTGCCACCGCACCTGGGGGTGGTGACGTACAGTCAGTACAGACTGCCCGTCTGGTCCCTGCCACCGCCCTTCAGGGCGGTGATCTGGAGCCATCACATCCAGTCCCTAACCCCGCCCTTCAGGGCGGTGGCATGACGGAGCACATGTACACCCAGGGCTTCAGCCCTATAATACGAACATCTATGGCATACGTGAGGATCTGGCTCCACTGCGTATGGGGCACAAAGAACAGGATACATTTTCTGACCGGAAGGAAAAAATACGAGATCATCAGTCACATACTCTCATATACAAAAAGCAAGGGTATCTATACCGATCTTCTCAACGGACATGATGAACACCTTCACTGTCTTCTCAGGTTAAAGTGTGATCAGACAATATCATACGTTATGCAAATGATCAAGGGTGAATCTTCATACTGGATCAATAAGAACAGGATTACTAAATACAGATTTGAGTGGGCAGATGAGTATTATTGTGTTTCGGTGAGCGAATCGGTAGTACCCGAGGTGAGAAAGTACATCAAGAATCAGGAGGAACATCACAGGACGAGGTCATGGGACATGGAGTGTGAAGAACTGGAGAAACAGTATGGTATCGAAAAGCATCAGGGCTGAAGCCCCCATCATCCGTGGGACCAGTAACTCCGCCATGAATGGCGGAGTTACTCGAAGCCCTGACCAGCGTGAACCCCGTCCTTCAGGGCGGTGGCGTAGATCCTGTCACTACCGGTGCCGGAGTGGAGGCCCTAAGAGGTAATAGAGCTTTCCCAGTCTCAGAGGATAATAAAGAAGAGCCCGGAGGGTGCTGCGGCAGCGGTAACGCTTCTTCATGAAGCTGATGGTGGGGAGAATATCACCCGCTACATAGAGAAGCTTCCGGTGGAAACCAGGGATGTCCCTTATAGCCTGACGGTAAGATGCCGAATTGTCAGGAAGGATATTATCGCCGGGACTTTTGAGAAAAAAGATGAAACTGCCGGCTGCTGAAGGATCGTGATGTTTTGCTGTAAAATCATTCAGCCAGTCAGGCAATTCAATATCCCAGAAGATCTTCAACGATTCAAGCTTTTGGGAAAGGATCTTTTCCAGTCCGGCTTCACCGGCATACAGAAGGAGCATAGGATTGAAAATCTCATCACGGTGATTATCGATAAGCACTGTAAGGTCGGTGTAAAGCCTTAGCTGTGACTCCCTCTTCAGCTCATGCAGGAAAAGATGCCTTACCAGGTAGAGGAAGAATAATGCCGGTTGCGGGATATAAGCCTTTTGTCCTTCCAGATCAATCTCATAGCTGTTATTTACCAGGACATCCGTAAGGCCCCTTGCTCCTGCGCCAAAGAGTTCGGTATGTATCTCCACGGAAACACTGCTCTTAATAAGCGTCGGAAGATGTTTCCCGATGGAGGAGAGGATGGGCCGGTGGAGCACCGATTTCACCGGGAGCGACCGGAATCCGGAACGGAGTAGTATGTTGCGGGCCTCGAGGCACTGTTCCTTTTTGACAAGTATGTCAATATCAGACATCTGACGAAGTCCGGTATTGCCATACTCCGACAGCTCGAGGGCCAGTCCCTTAAGCAGAACGGTTTTTATGTTATTCCCGTTAAGCATTTTCAGCACTTCGCCCATGACGAGTGAATGGCTTATATTGCGGCTCAGGCTGATCATCATGGCATTTTTCAGTCGTCCGGCGACTGCTGAGGGGATATCCTGAAGGAGTCCCGCCTTTCCGAGATTAAGGTAAACGAGTGCATCTACTCCATGTCGTGCGGTAAGCTTACTGAAATAGTTCCAGTCGGTAACACCGGGACATAGGCTCCGTATCTTCGCGGTCGTCTCATCTGTCAGTCTGAGCCTGCAGAGACTCAGGAGAAGAGCCTCCTCGCTCCTTATGCCTGGGTCGGGGTTCATTTCTTATATCTGCTGATCTGTTTGCTGTACATGCCGGCGTAGATCCCCCCTTTTTTCATGAGCTC
>DIKJ01000247.1:18276-19334 GCA_002424525.1 Bacteroidales bacterium UBA5621
CGGCCTTTCACTATCTCCCTGAACCTGCTGAAAATGTCATATTCCGTCTGTGCATCGAGGGCGCTGGAGGGCTCATCGAGTATCAGCAGGGGAGCATCCCTGAAGAGGGCCCTTGAAAGGGCTATCCTCTGCCACTCACCCCAGCTCAGCTCGCGGCTGTCGTCGAAGAGTGTGCCTATCACCGTGTCGTAACCTTTCGGCAGGCTGGTTATCAGGTCGTGAACACCGGTTATCCCCGCCACGGCCCTTATCCTCTCTTCTGCCTCGTTCTCGTCGATGTTCCCGATCCTGATGTTCTCGCCGGCACTCATATTATACAGCATGAAGTCCTGAAAAACCACAGAGAAGTTTTTTCTGTAAAGGGCGGGGTCCATGTGTCTGATATCATGGCCGTCGTACTTAACCGATCCGGAATCGGGGTCGTAGAGCCTGGCAAGCAGTTTTACGAGGGTGCTCTTGCCTGCACCGTTGGGTCCGGCCAGTGCAATGATCTCACCTTTTCTGATCTCGAAGGAGATATTATTTATTGCCGGGACCGGGTTGCCGGGGTAGGAGAATGTCAGGTTTTCGGCAACTATTGCTGTTTTGAGTGGTGCGGGGATGATTTCCGGAGGGTTAGCCTTAACGCTCTCCCTCAGGTTAAGGAACTCAAAGGCATCTCCTATGAAAAGTGTATCTTCATAGAGGCCCGCGAGTGAACCGAAGAGATCTTTGATATAGACCATTCCCTGCCGGAAGGCGAGGAGGAACATTGCCATCTGGCCGAGCGTCAGTGTGCTGTCGATGGTGCGGCGCGCAATAAAGAGGATGATCACGAAAATGACCCCTGCCTTGATGAGGTCGGATACCAGCTCGATCATCGTTCTCTTGCGGATGATATTGATCTCCTCCTCTTTTTGTTTCAGATAGGATTTTCTGAAGAGTGAAGTGAAATAGTTGCCAAGCCCGAAGAGGCGTAGTTCCCTGGAGGGTCTGTCGCCCGTTAACAGCCAGTGGAAATAGGCCGATTTCCTGGCTTCAGGGGTTTGTGTTCTCTGGAAGTTATAGAGGATATCCGC
>DIKJ01000236.1 GCA_002424525.1 Bacteroidales bacterium UBA5621
TCATCACCCGACACCACGGCACAGGGAGCTTTCGGAATGAGCCTTCTTGTGCTTATTGCCGCGGTTATGAAAGCCGACGGGAAGGTGGTAAGATCGGAGCTGGACTATGTAAAGCAGTTTTTTATCAGACAATTCGGGACAGAGACTGCAAAGGAGGCAACAATCCTTCTTCGCGACCTTCTGAACCAGAACATTCCGGTCAGGGATGTCTGCATTCAGATCAGTAAAAATATGGATTACCCCTCACGCCTTCAGTTATTGCACATCCTCTTCAACATATCCAATTCCGACGGGGTGATTCATCAGGCGGAATTTGAAACTATTAAAAGAATATCAGGATATCTTGGAATTGGAGACTCAGATTTCCTTTCGATCAAGAACATGTTTGTTCCGGAGACCGATTCAGCTTACAAGATCCTCGAGACAGACAGAAGCGCCACTGATGAGGAGATCAAGAAAGCATACCGGAGAATGGCGCTCAAATATCATCCGGATAAGGTCAGTCATCTCGGGGAGGATTTCAGAAAGGTGGCTGATGAGAAATTCAAAATGGTCAGCGATGCATACAACAAAATAAAAATGGAGAGGGGCATGAAATGATCTTCCCGGCCTTAAAATGCGGAACATTATAAAACAAAAGAACTCTGTTATACGTTAAATCTCAACCTGAACATTCATTATGAACCTTAAAGAAATTGTCGCAATCTCAGGCGAACCGGGTCTTTTCAGATTTATTGCCCAGGGCAAGAATTCAATAGTTGTTGAGAATCTTGAAACCGGCAAAAGGACCAGCGCGTTTGGCTCTGCAAAGGTAAGCTCTCTTGAAGATATCTCAGTTTTTACCGATAAGGAAGACATGCCCCTGGGAAAAATTTTTGACATGATCCATGAAAAGGAGAACGGAGGACCAGCAATCGATTCAAAAGCAGGCGTAGATGAACTTAAGAACTACTTCGGGGAGGTAATTCCTGAATACTCGAGGGATAAAGTCTACCTGAGCGATATCAGGAAGATTGTTAAATGGTACAATATTCTTCATGAGAAGGAACTGCTCCTGAAAGATGATCCGGAGCCCACTCCTGAAGCCGGAGCAGATACCGCACCTGACACGGAAAAAGAGTCAGCTCCGGCACCCGGAACAACAGAGTGAACAAATATTCCCGTTTATAACAGTGCCATGAATTTCGGAGGGGATGAGGTAAAATACAGCTACGACGATTCGGCGTTTGTAATTGTTCCGGTACCTTACGATCAGACAAGCACATGGATCAAGGGTTCTGAGAAAGGCCCGGAAGCAATACTTGAAGCATCAGTCAACCTCGAGTTCTACGATATTGAGACCTCAACTCAGGCTCACCTGAAGGGAATTTTCACCGCCGGTCCCGTTGTCTCTTCCGGTACCCCCGAGTCTCTTGTAAATGCAGTATATGACAGGATAATGACTCTTCTGAAAGAGGGAAAGTATCCCGTTATCATTGGGGGCAATCACACTGTCACAGTCGGATCTGTCAGCGCTTTCGCAGATTATTACGATAAACTGTCAGTCCTTCAGCTCGATGCTCATGCTGACCTGAGAGAGGAGTATGAGGGATCGCGTTATAACCATGCATGCGTTATGGCAAGGGTGAGGGAGAAGGCTGATATAGTGCAGGTTGGTATCAGAAGTATGTCTGCCGGCGAGGTGCCGGTTGCTGACAGGGAGAGGCTCTTTTTTGCTCATAACCTTTATAATGACAAGAGCCTCTATCGCAAGGCATTGGAGAGACTGACAGAAAACGTCTATATTACCATCGACCTTGATGTCTTCGATCCTTCTCTTATCCCTTCAACGGGAACGCCGGAGCCGGGCGGCCCTGATTATTTTGAGCTTATGCATTTCCTTGCGGAGGTGATCAGGGAGAAGAACGTTGTCGGGTTTGACGTGGTCGAGTTGTGCCCTTCGCCGGACAACAAGGTCCCTGATTTTGTGGCTGCAAAAATAATCTATCAGCTCCTGAGCTATGTTGTTGCAAAAACCTTGACCTGACCTGTCCCGATCAGCACCAACAGAGGGTCACTCATTTTTCTTTGCATCTTCCCAGATCACATTCATTTCGTCGAGGCTCATGTCGTGAAGAGACCTTCCTTTCGAGAGAGTCTCCTTCTCCAGATAGCTGAATCGCCTGATGAATTTCCGGTTGGTTTTCTCGAGGGCTGCCTCAGGGTCTATGCCATAAAGGCGCGAAGCATTGATCAGCGAAAACATCACGTCCCCAAGTTCCGACTCAATAGAGTCCCGGTTATGATCCTTTATCCCTTCCTTAAGCTCTGTTATCTCTTCCAGTACCTTGTCCCATATCTGTTCGCGGTTTTCCCAGTCGAATCCGACTCCCCTCACTTTTTCCTGGATCCTGTTGGCCTTTACCATTGCCGGAAGAGAAGACGGAACTCCTGACAGTACAGGTTTATACTCCTCCTTTTCCCTCATCTTGAGCTGTTCCCAGTTCTCTTCCACCTCCGATGGACCCGAAACGGCTACATTGCCAAACACATGCGGGTGCCTGTAAACCAGCTTGTTGTTTATTCCTTTAAGTACATCTTCCATTGTAAATACACCCTTCTCAGTTCCGATCTTTGCGTAAAAGGCTATATGAAGCATCAGATCTCCAAGCTCATTCCTTATTCCGTCATCGTCGCCTGAGTAGATGGCATCGGCCAGCTCATGAGTCTCTTCTATCGTAAGCTTGCGAAGAGATTCATAAGTCTGCTTCATGTCCCACGGACATTTTGACCTTAGCTCATCCATAATGGAAAGGAGCTTTTTAAACTCTTCAGCGCTTCTTTGAATGGTGTCCATAAATTAAGGTTGTTAAAATAAGCGATCCCTGGCAGATGCTTTGCCGGCAGTGTCGATCCTGACCACGGAGCCGATTTCGAGGCTCAGCAATTCAGAAACATTGGCCCCGTTAATTGATATCTCAAGCAGTTCAAGTGGATTGAAACGCGCAAGCATCTCTCCCACAGGTACATCGCTATATTTATGTGATATCTGACCAGTATAGTTTTTATTGCTTTGAACCAGAATGCGAAACTCTTTATTTTCAAAAACCCTCATAAAGAGTTCCCTGGTAATATTTGAAATGGCGTTTCCGTAGGAATCGATAAATATTATGCTTCCGATTATAACCTCTTTATCAATCGTTGCCCTCAGGGGCACTCTTTCGGTAATGCTTTTCATCCTCCTTCCCAGATCCTCCGTACTCTTCCCCGAAATCAGGCCAGCTGCCGCAACGGCAAAGATGTCGAGCTCATTATCTTTGCTTTCGTGTTCTATCATCACCGCTTCTTCTGGTTCGCCATTGAGGATCAGATTGAATATCCCGTTGTCGGTGCCAATGAAAAAATGGTTCTTTGCCTTCGCAATTATGTGGTTTTCATTATTATGCGATTCAGAGTGCACACAAATAATGTGAATAGTACCATCAGGATAGTTGCTGAAGGTGTTCCTGATAATGAATGCGGCTTGTGCAATATTAAACGGAGGGATACCGGAAGCATTATCTATTACGGTAGCTCCGGGACAGAGGCTGCACAATTTCCCCCTGAGGATCCCATAGTAGAAATCATCAGGCCTCCATTCAGTTGTAAGGGTAATTACCGGCATCGGGAAAAACTTTTGACAAAGATAATCTTCTGACGAAAATTAATTTACTTTGTATCGGTTAAAGATCCTATTATTAATGAACAGAACGGCATGAGCCGGGTAAGAAAAAAAAAGAGGAGCAATCAAACTTTGTATTGAATTAATGACAGAGATAATAATTTTTCTTGAAGATATCGATCCTGTTGTCTTTTTTGGTGCTAACAATTCTCTCCTTGATAAAATCCGTAGTTTTTTCCCAAAGATCAAGATCATTGCAAGAGGCAATGAGATCAAATGTATTGGTGAAGAAGGGGAGATAACACTGTTTGCCGAAAAGTTCAATTATCTTCTGGAATACTACAGGAAATACAACCGGATGGATGAGGAGGATCTCGAGAAGTACTTTTTCGATGCAGAGCACATGAAGTCAGCCTCGAACGGAGACTTCGAACAGACAATCGTGTTCGGGACGAGCGGTAAGCCTGTGAGGGCCAGAACCGCAAACCAGCTGGTGCTTGTGAATGACTACAGATCAAATGATCTGATAATTGCTGAAGGTCCGGCCGGAACAGGCAAGACATACACATCAATCGCTCTTGCTGTGAGGGCCCTGAAGGAGCGGGAGGTAAAAAGGATAGTCCTCACCAGACCGGCCGTTGAGGCAGGTGAACGACTCGGCTTTCTTCCGGGTGATATGAAAGAGAAGCTCGACCCATATCTCCAGCCCCTCTACGATGCCCTGCATGACATGCTGCCCTATAAGAAGCTTGAAACCTGGCTGGAGGATGGTACAGTACAGATAGCCCCGCTGGCATTCATGAGGGGAAGGACACTCGAAAACGCTTTTGTCATTCTCGATGAAGCTCAGAATGCCACCATAAGCCAGATCAAGATGTTCCTTACAAGGATGGGCATGAACTCCAAATTCATAATGACAGGTGATACTACCCAGATTGACCTCCCCAGAAAAATTGATTCGGGACTTCTTCAGGCAATGCGCATACTGGCAGGTATCGAAGGGATTTCAATTATTAAATTTGATGAAAGGGATATCGTCAGGCACAGACTCGTCAGACGAATTGTGAAGGCTTACGAAAAGGAAGAAAATGATGAGAATAGCAAGAAACCACAATAATTAGAAAATGACAAGGACAGTTTTAAGCACAGATTACCGGTTCCCGGAACAGAGAAGCATTTATAAGGGTAAAGTACGGGACGTATACCACATCGGAAATGACTACCTTCTGATGGTTGTTACCGACAGGATTTCTGCATTCGATGTCGTCCTGCCAAGAGGCATCCCATACAAAGGTCAGGTTCTGAATCAGATTGCATCAAAATTTCTTGATGCAACAGACGACATCGTTCCAAACTGGAAGATAGCCACTCCGGATCCGGCAGTAACCTTCGGACATAAATGTGAGCCATACCCCGTCGAAATGATTGTAAGGGCATGCCTTACCGGCAGTGCCTGGCGCACCTACAACGCAGGAGCCAGAGAGATTTGCGGTATCCCTGTGCCGGACGGCATGAGAGAAAACCAGCGTTTCCCTGAACCACTTATTACCCCTACCACAAAAGCGGAGCTGGGGCTTCACGACGAGGATATTTCGCGGTCAGACATATTACTGCAGGGTATCGTAACTGAGCAGGAGTATGATCTTCTTGAAAAATATTCCATGGAAGTATTCAGGAGAGGCTCGGAGATAGCATCAAGACAGGGATTGATACTTGTGGATACAAAATATGAGTTCGGAAAGAAGAACGGTATAATATACCTGATAGATGAGATAAACACACCCGATTCTTCGCGTTATTTTTACGCGGATGAATACTTTGAACGCTTTGAAAAAAACCTGTCTCAGAAACAGTTATCGAAGGAGTTTGTCCGGGAATGGCTCATGGCCAACGGATTTCAGGGCAGAGCAGGGGAGAGGGTGCCGGAAATGACGAATGATTTTGTTAACGAGGTGTCTGAAAGATACATAGAGCTTTATGAAAAGCTTATCGGTGAGCAATTCATCAGAACCGATATCAGCGACGTTGCCGACAGAATAGAAAACAATTGCAAACGCTTCCTGGGATCATTCCTGCAAAACACTTTATGATAAGGCTGATTTCAAAGCCTCTTTTAATAATATTTGGCAGTGGCATTTTAAATTGTTGTTACATTTGTGGTTCAATCTGAAAAATTAAACTGATATTGATGATATCCGACTTTATTAAATATCTGATCGCTTTGACTCTCCTGATGATTCCGGTCACTCCTGCGTTTAACCAGGTAGCTGTCGAAAGATCGAAGGATAAGGCTATTATATCAGGTGTGCCCTATTATATCCATGTGGCAAAAAAAGGAGAAACAGTATATTCTATATCAAGAGCTTATGGTATTACGACCGAAGAGCTGACCAGGGAGAATCCTCCAGTTCTGCATGGACTTAAGGAAGGGCAGGCCCTGCGGATCCCTGTCAGGTCCGTGACGGATTCTCCGGCTCAGGTTTATCAGCCGGAGCCTTTACAGCGAGATGAAAGTCGTTACCTCTATCACAGACTTCAGCCCGGTGAGACGGTTTACTACCTGTCAAGAACCTACGGAATTTCCGAGAATGAAATCTTTGAAGCCAATCCGGGCATGGAAATAAACAAGCTTCCGGTCGGATCCGAAATAGCTGTTCCAAGAAGAGTGCTGATGAGCGAGAAAGAGAAGTTTGATGATGAGGTGCAGAAATACTATTATCACAAAGTCCTGAAGGGTGAAACAATGGCTTCAATAGCAGACAGGTATGGGCTTACAGTAAGGGAGCTGAGAAGGGAGAACAGGGATCTGAGGTTTCCCCAGGTTGGTGACTTTGTCAGAATCCCTGTCCAGGGGACGCCCGGCAAGCCTTCCGTGGCTGAAATAATACCTGTTACCCCTGCTGATGAACAGCCGGCAGACCTTCCTGAAAGGTTGTCGGAGCTCACACCTGTCACGAAATTGAGGGGATCGCTCGATGTGGCCGTACTGCTTCCCCTTTATCTGAAAGAGAACGCCCGCCGGATTGAAATAGACTCTTCATCAATAGTAAAGGGTAAGCGGACATACAAGGTTATAAGCAAGCCTGGTAACTGGGTCTTTTTCCGGAGCATCGGATTTATTGAAATGTACCAGGGTATCCTTCTGGCAGTGGACACACTGAGGTCACTTGGCCTGGATATCAATCTGCATGTATTCGATATAAAGAGCGATTCCATCGAGTTGCTGAACTTAATCAGGGCAGGAAAACTTGACAGGATGGACCTCATTATCGGACCGGTCTACTCCAATAATCTGCTGATCACTGCCTCTTATGCCGGTAAGAGGGGCATACCTGTGGTATCGCCTGTCTCGCTGACCAATAATTCAGTGCTTAGAGGAAATCCGGCACTCTTCATGGCAAACGGTTCCGCGGAAGTGGCCAGGAATACTCTTGCCAGGGAAATCAGCAGGTATTATGACCATAACATTGTGTTCATACATAACGACCTGGCAGGCGAAAATCAGGAAGTCCGCAGTTTAAGGTCACGGATCTTTCAGGAAATGAGTTATAAGATTCCCTACGAACAGATAAAATTCAGGGAACTGATATTTTACAGCAGATCGGTTTTTGGAAATGACTCCATCAACCGTTTGCGCCAGGCGCTCTCTGAACAGACCCCAAACCTTGTTGTTATCGCCTCCGAGGAGACTCCCGTGATGAGCGAGACACTGCTTAATATTCATGCACTTTCCAAAAAGTACAATATTAAGGTGCTTGGGTATCCTTCGATGAGAATACTGGGTAATGAGAATTTCGATCCAAGGATTATGTTTGATCTTCAACTTCTGGTCTTATCACCCTACTGGATTGATTACTCGGAAAGGGATGTAAAAAAATTCAATGCTGATTTCTATAAAAAGTTCTATTCACAGCCGTCAGAAATGAGTTACGCATGGCAGGGTTATGATATTACCTATTATTTTCTCAGCGGCCTGGCCCTCCATGGGAATAAATTCATCGAGAATCCCGGGATGCATAATCCTGACCTTCTTCATACCGTCTTTGATTTCAGAAGAAGATCGGCAGATGACGGTTTTGAAAACAATAATCTTTTTCTTATCAGATATTCAGGCGATTATGAGGTCCGGCTGGTTGAAAGGAGTGAATCATTCGCGGACAGGTAATGATTGCAGAGTTTTAGTGATTTCTACCAATCTACTTAATTGTTAATAAAAATTAACAAAAGGGAATAATATCCCTGTAACAATTGTCTATAAAACAGAGTATGATCAGGGAATCGTACAGGCAGTATGGAGATGATGAACTGGTAAAGGCTTCTCTTGAAGGCAACAAACAGGCATTCGGAGAGATAATCGCCAGGTATAAGGGGATGGTGGCACGAACAGTGAAAGGTATGCTTGGCGATTCGGTTTATAGCGAGGATATCGGGCAGGACGTGTTTATTAAACTTTACAAGTCATTGCCGGACTTCAGGGGCGAGGCTAAACTGTCGACTTACATACAGAAAATAGCGGTTAACCTTACACTGAATGAGTTAAAAAGGAGGAAAAGATTTTTTTCGATGTTCACGCAGGCTGGAAATAACGAGATGTATGAGTATGAAATTGCTGCTCATGATTCCGAGGAAAGAAGGGACGCCGCAGAAATTGTAGGCAAAGCGCTCAAAGGCATGGATCCAAGGTTCAGGATTATTTTGACAATGAGAATGCTGCAAGGATATTCCACCAGGGAAACGGCGGAAATCCTCGATCTGCCGATAGGCACTGTTCTGTCAAGGTTATCAAGGGCACAGGAACAATTAAAAGGAATTTTAAACAAATTGTAATAGTCATGAAAGCTTCAGAGATTAAGAAAATGTTAATCAGGTCGCTGGATCCCGATGCTGACACCCGGGATTTTCCGGAGAAGCTGGAAGAAGAAGGCGTTTACTTTGATTTCAGCTACGGCTTCAGCGATAAGGTGCTTGACAGACTCTCGCATGCAGTTTCTGCTTCTTTACCGCAGGCAGAATTCATAAAAGGCATGAACTATGTTTTTTACAGAATAGCGCTGACAGGCATTGCCGCAATCGTTATTCTGCTGATCTCCATTTTTCTGATGGAGGGCTCTCTCTCTATTAACTCATTTATTGGTTTGAGCGACACCTATGATGAGAGCATTATGTGCCTTTTAACAGGAAATTAATAATGACATGAAAACCAAACCAGTCATACTTGTAATAATTACTCTTATCCTTGGATTTGTGCTTGGCATGCTTACTTCTGCCCAGCTCAGGCTCCACAGGCTGAAGCCGGTTCGTGTCTATTTCTCCGAGGAGCGCTTCAGGGAAGGATTCTATAATACCATTCAACCCGATGAGCAGCAGAGAGCCAGGATAGAAGTTATTCTCGACAAATATGCAAAGCTCAACAGCGAGCTTCAGAACGAGTTCCGGAAAGATCTGGAATCAAATATGAAGGCATTCAGAAAAGAGATTGACGCAAACCTCACAAAAGAGCAGATAGTCAGGCTGAAAGAGATGGATGACCGTCGCCAGGAAATGATAAGACAGGAGAGGAGAGATCAGGGAATTGACACCCTGAGAAGACGTGAAGGACGCCGGCCCGATTTCGACAGGAGAAGGATGAGGGAGAACCTGCCTCCACCTTCCCCGTAAATACCGGGAGATGATACTACAGGCGTGTCAGCCGGTAAATAAAAGATAATCGAGCAGAATCGGCAGATCATCCTGGTTGACTCCCAGAGAGATCAGCAGCGACTCATCTTCGGAAAAGATATTTATGAATTCATCAAGAGAGATCTCTCCGCTGTTATAGCTCAGCCGGTATAACTCAATCGCTTCCTTCCTGTTCCCCTTGCATAACGACAGATGGCCCATGTTGATATAATCGTGAGCATTAAGCCTGCCCTCAGAGAGCCGGTCATAGTATTTTTCTGAGTCACCGAACCTCCCCAGTGCTAAGTAACAGTAAGCTATTGGCCTGAGAATCTTAAGGTTTCCGGGTTCGTGGTACTCCACCCTGAAATAGTATTTCAGCGCCGATTCATAATCCTTCAGATCGAGATTGCAATGTCCGGTCATGATGATCGTATGAATGTTGTCAGGCTCCATGTCATGAGCCTGAAGATAATACTCAAGAGCTTCCTCATTCCTTCCGAGTCGCCTCAGACATAATCCTGCTTTCTTCAGGGTCCAGACCTTCCTGTCAATAAGCTCTGCCCTCTTGTATAACTTCAGGGCCTCTTCATAATCCTTGTTCTGCTGGTGGCAATACCCCGCCTTTTCATACAGCTGGGAATCGGTGGTTCTTTCCCTGAGCTGTTTAAGGAAGATCGCAAGAGCATCATCATAAAAACCCTTGCTGAAAAAATAGTCGGCAAGACCTGCTTCCGCATCCGGAGCGTTACAGGTCATCCTGAAAAACTCTGAATTGTAAATATCCAACTTCCCCAGGAAAATATCCTCAAACTCCTTCCTGTAGGGCGATAGCTTGAAAAACCTGTATATATCCTGCAGATACTGAGTAACGATAGTCCTGAAACTCCTGTATGGATCTGCAGCATTCTCCTCTTCGTTTAATTGCTGAAGACCCTCAAGCTCCATACGGAATACCTTGAGCATCATTTTCTTCTGGGCCGAAGGAAGATATTTGAGATTCAGCAGAAGTGAATACTTGTCGGAGTTGCAGATAAAAGGGGTCTTGTATAGTGCTTCAGCAAGCTCATTTGTGCCTGGCCCGAGAATCTTATCCCTGAATATTTCATCGACTGTTTCATGATCGGGATGAAAGGGGACGAACCAGTTCTGAAAATCCTTGAAAAAATCAAAATGTTTCAGATTGGCAAAAGCCGACATATAAACATCAGCTCCTTCCATCTGAAGCTCTGTGAGCTCTTCCATCGTTTTGAAGATCTCCTCCGAATCACTGAACATCTCCGCCCAGTCCGGATTTTTCTCTTCGTCCCTGTCGCCCGGCAGAATATTGTCGAGGCCGAGCTTTTCATCAATTCCCGGCTTTAACCTGGCAACTTTCGGAATGATCTCGTCCTGAAGCTTTTTACTCAGCTTTTCCGTCTCCCTCGACCTGATAGTCTGAAAAACAATTATCCTGCAGTGCTCCCTGAATCTGGTCCCTTCGCTCAGCTTCCTTATCCTCTCAATAACCTCGGGATAGAGAAGTACTCTCTCATTATAGTAATGCAGGGTCAGGATCAGGCCTGTCAGGGCTCGTTCCATAATATGGTCTGTTGCCGCTTCGTAAAAATCTGTCAGGTACATAAGCTTTTCCGGCTGCCAGGTCCTTAACCCGCTCAGCGTAATGGCACTGACGAAGAGGCCGGCCTCATGCCACCTGAACTTTCCGGAATTCATAATAATGTCAACCAGACTACTTTCGGCTTCATCATAATGATCAGTGAGCCATAAGTGATTGAAAATATTGCTTATAAGCTGTTTGTGCTTCCTTGAGATCTCCGAGTCAGGGTCAGGATTGAACTCGTGGCTGAGTTTGAGCCACTCATCCAGCTCCGATTTGAACATCAGATCATCAACGGTCTCGACTATTGATTTGCCTGTCAGCCTCTGCTCTTTTTCCGTCTGCTGTCTGACCCAGTATGTGTGCCACCCCGAATAATGTGACAATATGTCCTGACGGACACGGTCAGAAAGGCTCAGAATCGACTGAATGAGCTTTAAATATATCCGTCCCCGCTCCGGATCATTTATTCCTTCAATGGTGTAGGTAAGCATGTTCCGGTAGGTCATGACTATATCATTATACTCGTCACGCAAATTGCCCGACTGTGAGTCGGTAATCATATCTTCAAGAATATCAAGGCTTTGCTTGATTTTCCTTGCCGAGACCAGACGACATAGTTTTTTATGCTGGTTATTTATTCTGGTAACATTCATAATAACTATTGCGTGAGTTCCTTTTCACAATTTAAAAATACACACCCGGAACACCTCCTGCAACAATCAGGCCGTTCGGAATTAATGACATTCTTGTCTGATAAACATCACAATCTCCTACAAGTTAGTAATTTTCAGTAATTTTACCGTACGGATTATTTACCGGAAGTTCAATGGGCTGGTTACCTGCTACAAAAAAAGAGATTGATCTGCTTGGATGGGAGCAACCCGATGTGGTACTATTCAGCGGGGATGCCTATGTTGACCATCCATCATTCGGAACAGCGGTAATTGCGAGAGTCATTGAGGACGAGGGGCTGAGAGTAGCTATTGTCCCCCAGCCTAACTGGAAGGATGACCTGAGGGATTTCACCAAGATGGGCAAACCGAAGTATTTTTTTGGTGTTACGGCAGGGAACATGGACTCAATGGTCAATCATTACACTGCAACACGACGCCTGCGCTCCGACGATGCGTTTACCCCGGGCGGCAAGGCGGGCTTCAGGCCCGACTATCCCACAATCGTTTATACTGAGATACTTAAGAAGATCTACCCCGATGTGCCTGTGGTGATCGGGGGTATAGAGGCCTCAATGCGCCGCCTTACACATTATGATTACTGGAAAGATAAGCTTGACCCTTCGATCCTTTTAACAAGCGGGGCAGACATGCTTGTTTATGGAATGGGGGAACAACCTGTACGCGAGCTGGTGAGGCTTCTTTCCAGAGGCATCCCTTTTGCCTCACTGAAAACAATACCCCAGACTGCTGTCAGGGCCGGAAAGAACGATCCTGTACCTTCACAGAAAAACTGGAAGAATATCTTCCTCCACCCATTCGAAAAATGCGTTTCCGACAAGGTTCTCTTTGCTGAAAATTTTGTTGTGTTTGAAAGGGAATCGAACAGGATCGGGTCAGCAAGGCTTATTGAAGGTGCCGGCGATTCCCAGGTGATTGTGAATCCACCCTTTGCACCGGCGGATGAGCGCGAAGCCGACCGTTCATATGATCTCCCCTTTGAGTACAGGCCTCATCCCCGATACGATAAAAAGGAGAATATACCTGCTTACGAGATGATTAAATTTTCTGTCAATATTCACAGGGGATGCTTCGGGGGATGCAGTTTCTGTGCCATATCTGCGCACCAGGGGAGACAGATCATAAGCAGGTCGGAGGGATCTGTCCTCCGGGAGGTCGGAAAGATATCACGATTGCCGGGATTTAAGGGTTATATTTCCGATCTCGGGGGCCCCTCCGCAAATATGTACCGGATGACAGCCAGAAATCCGGATAAATGCAGGAAATGTTCAAGACCGTCCTGTATATGGCCCGCTGTCTGCCAGAACCTTGATGTCAGTCATGCCAGCCTGACTGCTCTTTATCGAAAAGTCAGAAGGACTGAAGGGATCAAAAAAGCATTTATCGGAAGCGGAATAAGATATGACCTGTTGTTCCCGGAATGGAACAAAAATGCCGGAAAGGCAGAGAAGGATTATCTTGAAGAGCTTATAGTAAATCACACATCGGGCAGGTTGAAGGTTGCCCCTGAACATACTTCGCTGAAAGTCCTTAATTACATGCGAAAAGCCCCCTTCTCCCTTTTCAGGACAATGAGAGCAGGTTTTGAGAAAGTGAAAACTGCTCACGGGCTTAATTATGAGATTGTTCCGTATTTTATTTCTTCTCACCCCGGTTGTACCGCCAGCGATATGGGAGAGCTGGCTGATGAGGTCAGGAGCCTTGGCATCAAACCTGAGCAGGTTCAGGATTTTACACCAACCCCGATGACTCTTTCAACACTCATGTATTACACAGGATTCGATCCTTACACCGGAAAAAAGCTTTACGTTGCCAGGAGCAGAACCGACAAGAACCGGCAAAAGGATCAATTTTTCTGGTACAAAAAAAAGGCCGGGAAGCAAAACAATCCCGGCTTTCTGAAAACTTGAAGAAAACTAAATCTGCTACTCGTATTCCTTGAGAATATTCCTGACATCATCCGGAGCCACCCGGCCATAGGTTTTGTCACCTACAAGAACAACCGGAGCCAATCCGCAAGCACCCACGCACCTGAGGCTTGAAAGCGAGAATTTGCCATCTTTTGAGGTCTGGCCTACCTGAAGTCCAAGCTCCTTTTTGAATTCATCAAGTACCTTTTCGGCTCCGCGGACATAGCATGCTGTACCCATGCATATGCTTATGGGGTGCCTTCCCTTGGGTGTCATTGTGAAGAAGGAGTAAAACGTTACTACTCCGTATATCTTGGCGACAGGCACATCGAGCTCATTTGAGACAACCTCCTGCACCTCTGCAGGGAGGTAGCCAAAATGCTCCTGACATTTATGCAATACATTGATAAGCTCCTGGGGATCCTTTCCGAATGATCCGCATATCTCCCTTATCTTTTCGATATCTTCCTGTCTTAATTCTATTTTTATACTTGACATGATACAGAATTTTATGTTGAACTTTGTTGATTTAGTGTTTTACCACGATCTTTTTCTTTCTTTCAAAATAATGTGTGTGAAGCAGATGGTGGGCTTTTTCGCTGTTTGGGCTGCCTAAAAACTCTTCATAGAGCTTTATTATGAAAGGATTCTCATGTGATTTCCGGAGGGGTTTCTTTTTGTCTTCAGCGTAAATTGCTGCTACCCTGGCTTTTATTATCTCTGAGTTGCCATGATGCAGTGGCTGGCCTCCACCTCCGATACAGCCTCCGGGACATGCCATCACCTCAATTGCGTGGAACTGCGATTTTCCTGATCTTACATCATCCAGCAGTTTTCGTGCGTTCCCCAGTCCGTGAGCGATTCCAATTCTGATGGGCAGCCCGTCAAAGTCTATAGTGGCCTCCCTGACTCCTTCCAGGCCTCTCAGTTCATTGAAATCAAGCCTCTCTAACTTTTTACCGGTCTGGAGTTCATAAGCGGTACGCACCGCTGCTTCAATGACTCCTCCGGTTGTTCCGAATATGACACCTGCACCTGTCGACTCACCCAGGGGAGAATCAAAGTCATCATCTTCAAGATTGTTAAGGTCGATATTTGCCTGCTTAATAAAAGCTGCCAGCTCCCTTGTTGAAATTGAGAAATCGACATCCGGATTGTTATCGGTTGAGAACTCGCCCCTCTGGCATTCATATTTCTTGGCAAGGCATGGCATTATTGAAACAACAACCAGATCCTTTCTGTTAACGCCTATCTTATCTGCAAAGTAAGTATTTGCTATTGCGCCGAACATCTGCTGGGGTGATTTTGCTGTAGATGGTACATCTTTCAGATCGGGAAAGTAGTATTCAAAGAAATTGACCCATCCCGGGCAACATGATGTCAGTATAGGAAGTCTGGCTGTTTTATCACCGCTGAGATGTCTGTTGAGCCTGTCGAGGAGCTCTGTCCCCTCTTCCATAATGGTAAGGTCGGCAGCAAAGTCGGTGTCGAAAACGTAATCAAATCCCAGTGACCTCAGTGCAGAAACCATTTTCCCGGTTACAAGGGTACCGGGTTCCATTCCGAACTCTTCTCCGAGAGCTGCCCTGACGGCGGGAGCAGTCTGTACAATTACTGTTTTTGACGGATCGGCAAGAGCTCTCAGCACGTCCGGTGTATGATCAACCTCCGTAAGTGCTCCTGTCGGGCAGACAGCGACACACTGACCGCAGTAGGTACAGGTGGAATGCTCCAGGTTTTGCTCGAAGGCGGGAGCCACAGCCGACATAAACCCGCGGTTTACAGCCGACAATGCGCCAACAGTCTGAATTTCGTTGCACATCATCTCGCAACGGCGGCACATGATGCACTTGTCGAGATCTCTTATGATAGACGGAGAGGTGTCGAGACGGTAAGTCGACATTGCGGCAATCTCCTGTCCGGGTATCTCGCGGATGCCCAGTTTGTGAGCCATCGATTGAAGTTCGCAGGTCCCCGATTTTGCGCAAATAAGGCAATCCTTGGGATGATCGGAAAGAATGAATTCCATAACTGTCCTGCGGGCATTCAGTACCCTGGTGGTATGAGTTCTGACAACCATACCCTCTTCACAATTCGTAGCACATGAAGGGGCGAGGTTACGGCGGCCATCAACCTCAACAACACATATCCGGCACCCTGCAGGTTTGTTCTCAATATTCATATCCTTCAGCTCCATGTAACAGAGGACCGGTATTTCGATCCCCAGGAGTCTGGCCGCCTTGTTTATTGTTGTACCGCGGGGTACTTCAACTGCCCGGTTATCTATCGTAAGTTTTATTGTTTCCATCTGCACTTATTCTTTGATTAATGAATGATGATTGCGTCAAACTTGCATTTCTCCTTGCAGGCGCCACATTTGATGCATATCTCGGGATTGATGACATGAGGCTCTTTGCGTACTCCGGTTATCGCATTCACCGGGCATACTCTTGCACAAGCGGTACACCCCACACAATTTGCCTCGATTATGAAGTATTCCATCAGATCGCGGCACTGGCCTGCCGGACATTTTTTCACGGTCACATGCGATACATACTCCTCAATGAAATTATCAAGCGTTGAGAGTACGGGATTGGGTGAGCTCTGACCGAGTCCGCAAAGAGAGGTATCCTTTATGACCTTGCTCATGTTCCTCAGGCGGTCGAGATCGGCTGGTGTACCCTTCCCTTTTGTAATGTGTTCGAGAAGTTCATGCAGACGCTTATTGCCTATCCTGCATGGGGAGCATTTGCCGCAGGACTCTTCGACGGTAAACTCAAGAAAGAATTTGGCTACCGATACCATACAGTCATCTTCGTCCATTACTATCAGACCTCCGGATCCCATCATCGACCCGGCTGCAACGAGGTTGTCGAAGTCTATGGGTGTGTCGAGGTGCTTTTCTGTCAGACAACCGCCGGAGGGTCCTCCGGTCTGTGCCGCCTTGAATTTTTTTCCGTCTCTTATTCCGCCGCCGATCTCAAAAATAACCTCACGAAGGGTTGTTCCCATGGGTACTTCAACCAGTCCTACATTATTTATTTTGCCGGCGAGGGCAAAAACCTTTGTACCTTTTGACTTTTCTGTTCCGATACTTCTGAACCAGTCTGCACCCTTGAGGATAACAGGCGATATGCAGGCAAACGTCTCCACGTTGTTGACATTGGTGGGTTTACCCCTGAATCCCGATTCTGCAGGGAAGGGAGGCTTCACTGTTGGCTCGCCTCTCAGTCCTTCCATTGAATGGATTAAAGCGGTCTCCTCACCACAGACGAAGGCCCCGGCCCCATATTTGATCTCGATATCGAAATTAAAACCTGTTCCCATGATATTGTTGCCCAGCAGTCCGTACTCCCGTGCCTGGCTGATCGCTGTTTTAAGCCTTGCCACTGCCAGCGGGTACTCGGCGCGTATATATATCAACCCCTTGCCGGCGCCGATGCAGTAACCGCATATGGCCATTGCCTCGAGCACTGCATGTGGATCGCCTTCAAGGACCGACCTGTCCATAAAGGCACCGGGGTCCCCTTCATCGGCATTACAGACAACATATTTCTCTTCAGCCTGGTTATTCCGGGCAATTTCCCATTTTAGTCCTGTCGGGAAACCGCCACCACCTCTGCCTCTTAGCCCAGAATCCTTGATTATCTTTATCGCATCGTCTGGTGTAAGTTCCGTAAGTGCTTTAGCCAGGGCCTCGTAGCCATTGGCGGCTATCGCCTCTTCTATATTTTCCGGATCTATTATCCCGCAGTTCCTCAGTACTATTCTGAGTTGCTTTTTGAATGGTGACAGCTCCGGCTCGGTAGAAAGTATCTTCCGGGAAACAGGATCTTTGTGCAGTAAACGTTCAACCTTGCGGCCTTTAAGCACATGTTCGGTAACTATTTCAGCTGCATCGTCGGGGGTAACACGGGTATATATCACCTCGCCCGGCATCACTCTAACGACCGGACCAAGTCCGCACAGGCCGAAACAGCCTGTTCTTACGACCTGTATCTCGTTTTCAAGGGCAAAGGCCTCAATCTCGAGTTGAAGGTTATCGAAGATTGCTTCGCTGTTCAGGTTGCTGCAGCCGGTTCCGCTGCATACCATTATTTGCATCCTGTATTGTGACATGGTTATATCCTCTCCAGTTATTTTTTTATTCTATAGTCTGATAGTTGACAGGCAGTATCCCTTCTACCAGTCCCCCTCCCTTAATGTACTTTTCTATTATCTCATCAGCTTTAAGCTTGTCGACATAACCGAAAACAACAGGCTGTTTGCCCGGGAGAGTAACCTCAATTGTAGGTTCTGCAAAACAGTAGCCCATATCACCTGTCCTGATCACGACAGCATCTATGTTCCTCTTTTCCAGTTCAAGCGTAATGAAATCAAAGATCTCATTTGCGCCCGATGCCAGTCCGCTTGTTCCTGAATGTACCCTGATGAGAACCTTATCATTTGTTCCCTCACCTTTGGGGTGCCTTCTTCCGAGGATCTCATTCCTGAGCCTTTTGAGCTCTTCCGGCGATTTGATTGTTTTCATATTTCCCTGATTTGCAAGTGTGTTAATGTCGGATCAGTAACAGACCTGTCACTGTCCCTGAATTCCGATACAAAAATAATAATTTATTTGTTAATTAAATAACATTGTTAATAAATTAACACTATAATTTTAGAATCAATTTTTCTGCCCCTAAACTCACAACTCCCAAATCCGCTCCAGCTTCGCAGGATTGTCTCGCTTCTTCCGTTTCTCACCTTCGCTTACCTGCGGTCAGATTCGTCCTTCGGTCGTCGGAGTCAACCTACGGCCGACGAAGTCGGCGAGCAAAGCGCGGAACTTCGTCGTTTCACTCCTCGGCTCACCAAAATCCGCAATTCGAAATTCGCAATCACCTAAGTACAACATTCCCCAGTAGCACCCTCCCGCTCTTCCAGAAGGCCCTGAAATAGGGATTATCGGTTATATAGACCACTTCTCCGGATCCGATAGTCTCCGATCCGATAACCAGGGTATTACTTATTTTTTCCTTGTATTTGTACCCGGCGAAGCCCGCAACAGGTTCTTTTTCTGTTATATAACCAATGTTCCTGCCCTTGTCGAGAAAGGGGTGGAAAGTTGAAGATCTCTTCATCACAAACCATTCGCTTCCCAGTCCAAAGGTGTAAGGATGAGTCTCATCGAGCTTTACCCTGTAAATACTGCCCGCAGATCTTTCAGAGAGAGGATGCCTTCTCTCATCCTCAAACCTTCTGAGAAGTAGTGTATCGTCACTCCTAATTTTCTTTTCAGCTGCCTTAAGCTCGGCGCTTCTGTTTTCTGTTGCCCTGAACAGGGCAGTGCTCTTATCGCCCGCAAAAACTGAAATGGCATTTTCGAGTGCAATGACTTTTCCGCCCCTCTTCGCAAAGTCGATGATAGTGTCTTTAAGTCCTGCATAACTGCCGGAAGCAAGTATCAGGATATCGTAGTCTCTCAGATCGGCCCGGCCGGCTGTTGCTGTAGTGATAAGCGTGACAGGGTAATTCAACTCCCTTTCGAAGAAATACCATAGTTCCCCCACCGGTCCGGCAGAGGTCCCTTCACCGCACAGCAATGCGATACTATTCTTTTTCATCATTGGAGTATAAGCCGATCCCAGGTCCTTTCCCTTGTCGACCAGCCCGGTAGTGACCGGAACAAGCCTGATTTTCAGTTTATCAGCTTCTTCTGTAACAATCTGGTCAAATCTGTTTTCAGGAAGCTTATTGTCGCTGCGGGTAATAATCACCGAGCCGCTGTTGAAATCCATTCCTCCGGAGGAAAAGGATTTTAAGGAGTGCCGGGGTCTGATGCCTTTTCCGTGCAGGGCTGCAATAAGCCTGAGTTCGTTGAAGCCTGTAAAGTTGACGATATAAGCATAAGGCTTCTCAGTATTTTTATATTCATTCCATACCTTTTCAGGTGCTGGTTCCTCAGCCGAGGGTTTTATCTGATCCTCTATCGCATATGCTTTCAGGTTAAAAGCGTAGGGTATCGCCCAGGCAGAAAGATCGTACGTAAGGGAATCGGAGGCTTTGCTGTCGGGTTCAAAGAGTACCTGCATAAGTCTTGACTGGGGTTGATAAGCACTTATAAGGAGATCTCCCTTTTCGATTACAGTCTCTCCCCCGGAGTTGGCTCCATAACTGAAACCTTTGAACTTTTTGCCGACGCTTCCTGCCTGGGAATATCTGATCTGATTCCTTGCAAGAAGCTCTTTAAGGTTTTCAAGAATTGCTTTATCGTTCGATCCCTTTATGATCACGGATTTATATTTGAAGGAGGGCTTTCTACGGTTCTCTTCAAAGTACCTGTTAAATTCAGAGATCAGCTTCTCCCTGTTCTCATGTGATACTTTCAGTGTCGCAATCGTAGCAGTGAAATGACCGTCAATTCTCTCTCTGAGTGTCAGCGTGTCTCCAGTCTCCTTTTTATAAGCCAGGCCGGACACGCCACCGCCTCCCTGCTCGAAAGTAAATCCGATCGAGCCGTTAAAAAGAGGCCATGTATCACCAAAACTGGGGCAGAAGAGGTCGAAGTTCTCCTTTGTGAAATAGAGCCTTGATTCCCTGTCAAAAAGCGTTGCATTGGCTCTCCCCATTAGTTCATGAAATTCATGCTGCCAGGGAGTTATCACTTCGTGCCAGGGATCCGCCCCGGGTGCGAAAAAGAATGTTGTTTCCGCCCCCATCTCGTGAAAATCGGCGAAAAGGTGAGGCATAAAACTGTTATACAGCGCAATTCGTTGTTGCGTCTCGGCCTGTGTCTGCCATGCCCAGTCGCGGTTGAGATCGAAAAAATAATGATTTGAGCGTGCGCCTGGCCATCCCTGCGTATGCTCCCATGCATTTCTGTCGGGGTCCGGAAAACTGCTTTGGGATGTCCTGTACCGGCTGGCGTAAAGTTCACGTCCGTCGGGATTCTGACAAGGATCGATGATTATTATGCACGACCTTAGCCAATCACCTGAGCCTTCATACGTTCCTGCAACAAGGGTGTAAAGGGTTTTCATTGCTGCCTCCATTCCAGCCGCTTCATTGCCGTGTATGTTGTATCCAAGCCAGATGAACGGAACCTGTCTGCCTGTGAATTTGCCTTCTTCAAAGCCCGACTTTATGAGATTGTTCTTCCTGAATTCGTCAAGGTTCTTCAGGTTCTCTTCAGCAGAAACCAGACAGACTATGAGGGGGCGTCCCTCGTAGCTCTTTCCGTATTCGATGAGAAGTGCAGCAGGGGAGACTTCAGAGATATACTTAAAATATGCTACTGCCTCATGGTGAAATGTGAAGCGGGTTCCAGCCTCAAATCCCAGAAATTCTCCGGGTGACTTTATGTCTTGAGACAGGGACAGTATGGATGAGAGGCATATGACGGTTATGAAAGAAAACAATCTTTTCATCGGGGACAGATCTTTGAAATATTCAGCTAATATAATTCTTTTATGACCCTTGTCATGCCTGCGTATTTTTCTTTTCTTATTTTTGTTCTCCATAAACCCAAATTCCAACCTAAACAAAATCTGTATGAAAAAAACAACGGTTTTTGCTGTTCTGATCTCCCTTTTTTTAATGAATATTATCGTGCTGAATCCGCTGGAAGCACAGAGGGGGGGGCAGACAGGAACTCAGCCAGAGGTTATTGGCTGGACCGACGATACTCATTATCTGTTCCGGACCTTCGACTCCGACCAGCGGCCTGTCATTCAAAGTGTCGATATCAGAACAGGCAGGGGAGTGGTGGCTACTCCCCCGAAAACTGAACTTGATTTCCTGAATGAATCACTTCCCGAAGGTGTCTCAATAGGGTTTAATGATATTGTAAGTCCTGACTACACTGGCGTGATATTCATAAAGGATAATGATCTTTACTATTTCAGGAAAGGCGACAGGGAGCTAAGCAGGCTGACCCGCGATGAGGCGCCTGAGGTTAATGCACGTTTTTCGCCGGACGGCAGGAAAGTTGCATATACCAGAAACAAGGATTTGTATGTTTATGATCTGGAGACCAGGAAAGAGATAAGGCTCTCTTTCGACGCATCCGACAGGGTTTACAACGGGTATGCCTCATGGGTTTATATGGAAGAGATACTGGGCAGGCCAAGCCGCTATGCTGCATTCTGGTGGTCTCCCGACGGATCAAGGATAGCATACCTGAGGACAGACGAGTCGGATGTGCCGGTTTTCACTCTTAACAGGCTTGATGAGGCTGACGGCTTACATGGCCTGCTGGAGCAGGTACCCTACCCGAAACCCGGAGACCCCAATCCGAAAGTGAAAATGGGAATTGCCGAAATCGCCACTGCAAAAACAGTATGGGTAAAGACCGATTACGAGGTTGATCAGTATATCGCATGGCCCTTCTGGACCCCTGACAGCAAAAAACTGGCAATACAGGTGCTTAACCGCGACCAGAACGACATGAGGTTCCTCCTGGCCGACCCGCCAACAGGTGATTATAAGGAGATATACCGGGAGTCCAGAAAAACATGGGTTGAATTCTTCGAGGATATCTATGTAATGAAGAATGGCAGTGGTTTTATTCTCAGGAGTTACAGGGATGACTGGGAGAACCTTTATTACCACGACTGGGATGGCAGTCTTAAGGCTCAGCTTACAAATTTCAGCTGGAGGGTAAACAGTATCCTCAGGGTGGATGAAGATGCCAGAGTAATATATTTCACTGGTACCGGACCGGAATCGACTGACAACCATTGCTTTCGGGCAGGGCTCGACGGCAAGAACCTTATGCAGATGACCACCGGACCCGGTGCACACAGTGTGAGCATCTCACCTAAAGGCACCTATTTTATTGATACATGGAACAATATCACCACCCCCGGCTCTATAACAGCTTATGACAGAAGGGGAAAGGTTATGCGGGAAATCCACAGGTTTGAACAACCGGTGTTTGATCCCGGTAAGCATGCCAGGGCTGAGTTCCTGAAAATAAAAACATCCGACGGGCTTTTCGAAATGCCTGCCATTATAACCTATCCTCTAAACTTCGATCCCTCAAAAAAATACCCTGTTATTTTCCGGATATACGGAGGCCCTGATTCCAAAAATATTTCAGCCAACAGGTGGCAGGGAGTAAACCCTTCATGGGACGCCCAGAATGGGATAATCACTTTCACAGTCGATCACAGGGCCTCAGGGCACTTTGGCAAAAAAGGACTCGATTATATGCACCGCTCCTTAGGCAAATGGGAAGTGCTCGACTATATTGATGCGGTAAAGTGGCTCCTGGAAAAACCATTTGCAGATCCCTCAAGGATGGGAATAACCGGAAGCTCTTATGGCGGATACATGACCTGCCTTGCCCTTACCAAAGGTGCTGATTACTGGACCCATGGGTTTGCCGGAGCATCGGTTACAGACTGGCGCCTTTACGATAACATCTATACCGAGCGTTTCATGGATACTCCGCAGGATAATCCCGGGGGGTACAGGGAGGGCTCCGCACTGACATTTGCTGCTGATTACAAGGGGAAATTGTTTATGACGCATGGCGATATGGATGATAATGTCCATATGCAGAACTCAATATATCTGATCTCGAGACTTCAGGATGAAGGAAAAACTTTCCAGTTCATGATGTACCCGGGAAACAGGCATGGATACACAGGTGCAAAGGCACTGCACTCGAGGAACGAGGCAAACAATTTCTGGCTAACCAGCTTCTTCGCCAGATGAACTGAAACTTTTTATTCTGACTCCGAACTCCAAACTCCAAACTCCAAAAAGATGATCATAGGAATCCTGAGAGAGCCCGAGAATGAAAACCGTGTAGCGATGCTGCCAGGTGAGGTTTCACTGCTCATCAAGACAGGAAATCAGGTGCTTGTTGAAAATGGTGCGGGAGAACGGGCCTTCGCACCGGATGACAGCTACAGGGAAGCCGGGGCCGTTATGTCTGAGCGGAAAGCGGTGATAGCAAAGGCCGGACTCTTGTTGTCGGTCAATCCGCCGGTAAAGGATGATTTAAACACTTTCAGTGAAGGGCAGATTATTTGTTCGGTGCTGAATCCGACAGCAAACAGGGAGTGGCTGGATAAGGTACGCCTTCATGGGCTTACGGTGCTTGCGCTTGACCTTGTGCCCCGCACAACCAGGGCTCAGTCGATGGATATTCTCTCTTCCATGGCTACTGTATCTGGCTACAAGGCGGTCCTTGCGGCAGCCTCATTGCTTCCGAAGTTCTTCCCGATGTTCATGTCATCCGCCGGAACGATAAAACCGGCAAGGGTTCTGATACTTGGTGCCGGCGTGGCTGGTCTCCAGGCACTGGCAGTCGCCAGGAAACTGGGAGCTGTGGTGGAGGTGTTCGATGTTAGATCTGCTGTGAAAGATGAGGTTAAAAGCCTTGGCGGTAAGTTTATTGAGGTTGAAGGATCCAGTGAGGATGCAGAGGCGGGTGGTTACGCAGTTGAACAGAGCGACGAGTTCCGTCAGAAACAGCAGGATCTTATACAGTGCCATGCCGTGAAAGCCGATGTGGTGATCTCCACGGCCCAGATACCCGGAAGAAAAGCTCCTCTGCTCATTCTTAAGGAAACAGTGCAATCAATGAAACAGGGCAGCGTCATTATCGACCTTGCCGCCTCAACGGGCGGGAATTGCGAATTATCGGAGAAAGGAAAAACAGTCGTGATAAATGGGGTCACAATAGTGGGTAACTGTAATTTTCCATCCGATATGCCTGCAGATGCGAGCAGGATGTTCGGGAACAATCTCATGAACCTGCTTAAGATCCTGATCGGCAGTGACGGCAACGTTAATCTTGATATGGATGATGAAATCATTCGCGGTACCACTGCTGTACATGGGAAGGAGTATGTAAGCGCTAGAGTAAAGCAATTACTTAATATTTAATATATTTTTTAATGGAAAGGATGCTGGGTTTTTTTCTGGAACACAGGGAGGCGATATTTCTTGTCATACTCTCAATCTTTCTGGGGATTGAAGTCATAAGCCATGTCCCGGCTATATTACACACCCCTCTGATGTCGGGCGCAAATGCAATACACGGAGTGGTTATAATCGGAGCAATAATCGTCATGGGCCATGCTCACTCGACGGGTGCCATGATACTGGGATTTCTTGCCGTGGTACTTGGTACTCTGAATGTTGTGGGCGGTTTTGTCGTGACTGACAGGATGCTTGAGATGTTTAAGAAGAAGAAATAAGCAGATATTGGTTAACAAATGCTAAAGAGTCTGATAATGAACGATGTGGCGCAGTTCTCCTATGGGATCTCAATTCTTGAGATCATCTATGTTATTGCCTCGGTTTTGTTTATTCTGGGGTTAAAATTGTTATCCCATCCCCTTACTGCCCGCAGAGGCAATGCCCTGGCGGCCACAGGCATGATCCTGGCTATAATAGCTACTATCATTTTTCACAGGAAAGATGGTGAACCGATTGGAAATATCCCGCTGATCATAACTGCTATTGTCATCGGGACGCTCATAGGCTGGGTCATTGCCAGGAGGGTCAGGATGACTGCCATGCCACAGCTTGTATCTTTCTTTAACGGTATGGGTGGAGGTGCTGCAGCCCTGATTTCGATGATGGAATTCCCTCATGTGAGCCCTGAGCTGATAGCAAAAAGCGGAATGGCTAACGGGCATGTCCTGGCTATTCTTCTCGGTCTTGTCATTGGCACCATATCATGGGCCGGCAGTATGATAGCGTTCGGAAAGCTCGACGGATGGATTGGCGACCTGAGAGTCAGGGCGATGAAATACGTCAACCTTGCCATACTGCTGTTCCTGGCCGGTTTCATAGTATTCATTATGACACGGGATGTGTCGGCAAGTGCTGAACTTACACCATATATATATATTATGTTTGCCGTGGCCGTGGTTTACGGGGTGCTTTTCGTTATGCCTATCGGCGGAGCCGACATGCCGGTGGTGATCTCGCTTCTCAACTCATTCACTGGTGTGGCGGCAGCGATGGGTGGCTTTCTTTATAATAACCAGGCTATGCTTACCGGAGGGATACTCGTGGGATCAGCCGGAACGATACTGACCATACTCATGTGCAAGGCAATGAACCGCTCACTTCTTAATGTGATTGTCGGCGTTTTTGGAGGAGGGGGCCATGCTGATACTGCAGGCACCGGAACAATCAGGGAAATAAGCCTCTCCGACGCGGCAGTACTGCTGAGCTATTCGAAAAAGGTGGTGATTGTTCCGGGGTATGGCCTGGCCGTCGCACAGGCACAGCATATCTGTCATGAGCTGGATAAACTCCTTGATGAGAAAGGGGTCGAGGTTAAATACGCAATCCATCCTGTTGCCGGACGAATGCCCGGACATATGAATGTTCTCCTGGCCGAAGCGGACGTACCTTATGAACAGCTGATTGAGAGCGATGAAATAAATCCTGACCTGCCAGCTACCGACGTTCTTGTTGTGATAGGCGCGAATGATGTCGTAAACCCTGCTGCCGAGGACGACCCTTCAAGTCCCATTTATGGGATGCCCATAATAAAAGCACGGGATGCAAGGAATATTATTGTCATGAAACGGGGCATGGGTAAGGGTTACGCCGCAATAGAAAACATGCTCTTTTTCAACGAGAAGACAAGAATGTTATTTGGTGATGCAAAAGCCACACTGCAGAATCTTGTCAACGAGGTCAAAAACTTATGAATCTTCCCGCAGAAAAACTGACCCTTATTCGCACTGTACTTAAAGCACAAGATATCGATGCCTGTCTTGTTCCTTCTGCAGATCCGCACCTTAACGAATACCTGCCCGATCACTGGAAGATTATCCCATGGCTCACGGGATTTACGGGATCTGCTGCAACAGTAGTAATAACAGATTCATTTGCAGGGCTATGGACAGACTCCCGGTACTATCTGCAGGCAGAGGACCAGCTACGTGGGTCCGGCTTCAGCCTTGTAAAAACCCAGGTCTTTCAGACCTCAGACTTTACCGGCTGGCTGGCCGGCAACCTTCGACATGGGGATGTTGTTGCCTTCGATGGCAGGCTGTTTTCAAAAACGCGTGCGAGAAAAATTGAACAGAGACTGACAGGGAAAGGGATTGAAATTAAGACAGACCACGACCTGATCTCAGATTTGTGGACCGACCGCCCCACTCTCCCCGTAAGGCCCGCTTTTGACTTTCCGGTTGAGTATTGCGGGAAGGAAAGAACCCGTAAGATATCTGAAGTACGCGACGCCATGAAAGAAAAGGGTGTCCGCTGCCATCTGCTCACTGCCCCGGAAGATATAATGTGGCTCCTTAATATCAGGGGAAGCGATGTGAGATACAGCCCTCTCTTTCTCTCTTTCGCAATTATATCTGAAGACCGGATATTCCTTTTCGCCGACAAAGCCAGAATTCCCCGGGAACTCCTGGAACTTTTTATTGACCTTGATATTGAAATCTTACCTTATGGTGACACAGGCAAAGCACTGGCAGAATTGACAGAAGAGATGCCGATTCTTGTCAATCCGGCAAACACCTCACTCTCTCTTTACAATTCAATACCCCCCGGTGTCAGGATCGTGGAGGAGATTAGCATACCTGCCCGTCTTAAAGCAATAAAGAACAAGACTGAAATAGAGAATATCGGCAGAGCTATGGTTAAAGATGGTGTTGCACTGACAAAGTTTTTCTTCTGGCTGGATCAGAATATCAGGGCGGATGGGATCACTGAGCGATTGCTTGCTGAGAAGCTTCACGAATTAAGGTCACGGCAAAAGAACTTTATGGGACCCTCATTTCCACCAATTGTGGCATTCAATGAACATGGAGCATTGCCTCACTACTCAGAGACATCTTATTCTGAGACAATTATCGGGCCGGATGGCATTCTGCTGGTCGATTCCGGGGGGCAATATCCCGAAGGTACTACGGACATTACACGGACTATCACCACAGGGAGACCTTCTTCACAGCAGGCAAGGGATTTTACACTGGTTCTTAAAGGCATGATAGGATTGTCGACGGTGAAATTCCCCCTTGGAACAACAGGCTGTCATCTCGATATCCTTGCACGCCGGGCATTGTGGGAGAACGGTCTCAATTATGGTCATGGTACCGGACACGGTGTGGGATTCTGCCTTAATGTACATGAAGGTCCGGTAAATATATCCCCTTCACTGCCTGCCGATAATAAAACCTTTATAACCCCTGGTATGCTTTTCTCAAATGAACCGGCTGTTTACAGGGAGGGGGAATATGGTATCAGGACAGAGAATCTGATGATCTGTTATGAAGATGAGGAGACTGAATACGGGCAGTTTCTCAGGTTTGATACCGTATCGTTGTGTTACATTGACAAAACATTAATAGATACTTCATTGCTCAGCAGGCATGAGATCAGCTGGATCAATTCCTATCACCGGGAGGCATACGAAAAATTGCATCCGTTCCTTACGCCAGAGGAGTCTTCGTGGTTGAAAGAGAAAACTGACGTGATCACTTTCTGATCCTTTACCCGTTAATTTCCCTGTCTTATCAAATCATTCATTTGTGTTATGTCGATAACAGGAAACTCTGTGATCCTTAGTCTTGCACTGCCATAAGGCACCAGTGTGATGGCTTCGGGAGTAGTTTCCGGTCTGACCGGACTGACCGGGGGCACATCGGCGGAGTTATTTCTCATCGTCCACGAGGGTATTATCATTCCCCGTGTCCGGATCATTACGGGAGCGTCTGCTCCCCATGGATAATAGACCCTGTTCTCCTCCGACCAGACCATATCGCCTCTGTCTGCAAAGGGATACTTACCTATAGGATTCTCAGTTACTTCAATACTCCCCGGGAGATTATTCCTGTCGACCACCAGCCCATAGTTCCATGGTGATATGGGATAAATTTCCCAGTCGATGCTGCCTTTGTAGTTAAAGTTATCATAGTTGAGATTGACACTTTTATACTCTTTTTCTGTTCTCAATGAGAAACAAACGGGACCTCTCATCAGGACCACAGAATTATTGTATCTTCTTTCAGCCCTGATCTTCATCGGGATCGTCATGATTATCTCATCTCCGTTGTTCCATCTCTCTGATAACCTGATGGTTGATCCGGCTGCTCCGGTAGTGCTTCTTCCTTTGTAACTGATAGTCACAGTGTCTGCCCATCCCGGGATTCTCAGACAGAGCGGGAAACGGACAGATTCCGGAGTGCTGATCGTGAATTTTATTTTTTCCCTGAACGGATATTCTGTTTCTTCAATTATTGTAACCTCTGTCCCTTTGCCAACTTTAGCAGTCACTCTTGACGGGCTGTACGCCACGGCAACAAGGCCATTGTCGTTTGTTGCCATCCAGAGGCTTTCTGCGAATTTGGGCCATCCCTGGTGCATATTGGCAAGACAGCATGCGAAGTTGGGCATCAGCCCGTAGATATTCGAAAAGTCACCGTTCGTGCTCCAGTCTCTTTTATCGCCTGAAACAAGTACCTGGTTCGACTGCTGGTCATACTGATGGGCCCACATGTCGGGTGTTGTTGTGCCTGGTAATGCGTTGAATGTCAGTAGTTCAAGGCGATCCGCAAGGGCGTTGTCCCCGAATATTTCATAGAGGTTCTCAAGCGAGAACATGTATTCCACAACAGCGCATAGTTCCGTTCCCCTGTCGGGACTCCTGCCTGACAGGTGCTCATCACCCGAGAACCTCCCTGCCGCCTGCCCATGATTAAGGTCATACTTTTCTATTCCCGCAAACACCGCATTTTTATATCTCTCGTCGTTCGATTGCTGGTACCACAATCCCGGATATTTAATAGCCATGGCATTGTTGACCACATGAGCAGTAAGACCCACGGGACCCCAGTTGAGAGGTATCTTCTTATCAGCAACTGCGGCAGAGTCCCACGGGAATTCCTCGTAGTAGCGTGTCCAGTCGGAACTGTTGTTCTGGATCGATTCGATGGCCTCCAGGATCCAAGGCTCCTTCAGTTGCCTGAACAGCCAGTAGCCGGTCACGGCATTCTCCATGGCACGCACGCCTCTCCAGTCCTTGTCGGGCCAGTCAGGAGGTGTCGAATGAATGTACCGGAAGTATTTTGTCAGCACATCGAGAGCCCGGCTGTCGCCTGAATATTCATAGTATTGCATCAGAACCTTGTTGGCAACGGCAAGGGGCCAGCGGTCCTTGTTTTTTGCAGGACCATACCAGCCAGTATCACTGCTGCTTGCGATAACCGGTTCGATCCAGTCTTTTACTTTCCCTATCAGTCTGGCATCATTCAGCAGGTATGCCAGGGGAACCAGTCCATCAAGGAAATAGGGTCCCCTTTCCCAGGCCTCACCTTCCCCTCCTCTCCATGCGGAGTTTACCAGATCAGGCCAGAAATCATCGATATGGCCGGTAAGGCCCGCGGCCTGGGCTTCAAGCTGGGAACGCAGCCACCCCTCAGGTTTGACAGATCCGGACGGCAGTCTTATATATGCGTTCCGGATCAACGGCTCGGTATTACCCATGTAATTCATATTTTCATTTCTTGTTCCTGTACAGGAAATTACTAATAATGAAACAGTTAAAAATACAATAATTCCGCTTCTCATATCTGCTTATTTTATTAAACTCTCCGCTCTACGCTCTACGCTCTCCGCTCTCCGCTCTACGCTCTCCGCTCTCCGCTCTCCGCTCTCCGCTCTACGCTCTCCACTCACCACTTCCCCCTCAACTCAGGATTCACGCTTCTTCCCAGATCGACAGCCTCAAACACCTGAAGCATATCGAACCAGGCAACCCCTGCTCCCGGCATTGAGAGCAATACATTCAATCTTGAAGGGACCTCGTCGCCTAAAGGGACTTTAACAGACATCACATACTGTTTCCACTCATTGTCCGGGATAAAGCGCTTCGAACCAATAGTGCCGAGCGAGAGTTCAAAATATTGATGTTTTAAGGATGCCTGGCTGCCTTTTTTTCCTTGTGGCAGGCTTGCAGGCGAGGGCCGTTGTTCCGGATCAGATTTCGCCCAGACTGATATTACGTATGTCCTTCCCTTCTTTACATTAAAAGGGAAGAATCTCAGCCTGACACTTTTATGGTCTTCCGGTGTCCGCATCCTCAGCGAATGCCCCCCCTCATAGTGCTCCCTCGGATCAACGAAATAGGTGGCTCCCCTGTCACCCATGTTCCATGCATAGCACGCCGCGGGGACTCCAGGGCTTGAAATATCTTCGAATCCCGGATCTCTGACCAGGTTCCCCGGATATGGTTTAACATCGTCCCTGTTCCTGCGAAGGTCGATAAGATAAACCTGCGATCCGTAGGCAGGCAGATGATCGTTGATTATTCCCATACTGACCGAAACGAATCTGTTCTCGAACAGTACCCGCGCCCTGCCGTCGCGGAACCCTTCAATCATGATGGCAGATTTTTGCGGCGTATTGGTAATGTTAACAGCCATGACAAGAAGCTGATCGTTATGCAGTGCCGATGCAGTCTGTATAGTGCGGGAATCTGATTGCACCCCGAAAGGTTCCTCGTCAGAGAGAAGCCAGGGAGTGATGGCGGCTATCTCAAGCGCCATTCTGCCGCATTCGTTCCAGGTGGCAACTGATTTCGGAAACAGATTCAGTCCTTCCCTTACAAAATACTGGATTCCTCTCGCTCCGTTTATTATGGCCTGGTAAGTCATCGACCGTATCTCCTGGATGGTAGGTTCCCGGCTCCACAGTTCACCGCCGCCGAAGGCCTGGGGCACTATCCATACAGGTTTTTTGCCGTTGAATTCATTTCTGAGCTGACGCGCCGCAGACCCCGGGAGGGTTATCGGGCTGTCAGGGACCGGATAAGGATCGGCCATAACAATATCAAGTGCTCCCGAATATCTTGTTGCAGAAAGAACGGGAGGCATAAAGACGATCGAGACAGGGTGCCAGGGGTCCGTTTTTTTTACGGTCATGTATATCTCTTCGAGTACAGAAGGGGGTATCTTATATCCGTTTGGCTCATCAGAGATATACCAGGCAAGCAGGGCCGGATGATCCTTAAATCTGTTGATCTCCTCAATAAGCCGTTCTCTCTTCACTTCGGGGGTAATGCCTTCTATCACAGAACCAACTCCTCCTCCGCCCGCAACAGAAAGAAGATTATAATGAACCTTCAACCCGATCCTTGCACACCTGTCCATGTAAGCCTCCCTTTCCGGAAGTGATTCGGGTAATATTTTCTGGTAGGGCGAGATCATGTTAAAACCCTTCACAACCTCTTCTTCCGGAAGAGAAGGATGAACAGGCGAATAACAATAGAAACCGAATGGAAAGAATTGCTTCCTGTTGACAATCAGTCCGCCTGTCAGATTATCAGTCTTAACCTCATTGGGTTTATAACGCAGGATCGTCAGACTGCTCCGGGAGAGAAAACGCATATTTCTGCCAGGGACCTGTATCTCAGCTGAGACATCATAGTTGCCGGGGCTCCGGGCGATATTGAAAGGCACTCTGAGGATCTTATTGCGGGGAACAAGAGAAGATGAAAAAAGGGTGTCCCCCGCACTCGTAATATGGATCTTCAGATTGCTCCAGACCAGCGAAGGGGGGGTATGAACCAATATCTCGCCGCTCTCTTCGTAAGAATAGAAGCTGTAACGGGGGACGATCCTGAAGGAGACTGAGTCAATTGGCTGGCTGTAAGCCTGATTATCCCCGCAAAAAGGGATCAGAATAAGGATTAACCAGATATATTTTCCCGGTAAATTCAGCATATTGTCAGACTGAGCTCTGTTTTTACATTCACTCCTCATAATCTCTGGCCCTAAGATAATGCAAGATGTGTTAATCCCGGGAAGGAAATGAGTAAAATCTGATTATTTTAATCCGGACGAATTTTATATCTTGTTGTCCGTAAATAACAAATACCAGCTTCCCTATGCGATACAATAAAAATTCAGACAGACAATTAATAGGTACGATCTATTCTGCCGGGGCACCACAGGTGGCAGAGATGATAACCCTTGCAGGATTTGACTGGGTGATGATCGATATGGAGCATTCGGCTCTTTCGCTGAGCGACACTCAGAACGCCCTTCAGGTACTGGGTGAAGGGATTCTCCGGATTGTAAGGGTGCCGGGTAATGATGAGATATGGATCAAGAGGGTTCTTGATACAGGTTGTGACGGAATAATAATTCCTATGGTTAACAGCGCCGAAGAGGCTGAAAAGATAATCAGTGCTTCGAAGTATCCTCCTGAGGGAAACAGGAGCGTTGGAGTCGCCAGGGCGCATAAGTACGGGGCAGAATTTAAGGAATATGTCACGGATGCTAACAGCGATCTGATTATTATGCCGCAAATAGAACACATTAAAGGGGTCATGAACATTGACTCCATCCTTAAGGTTAATGGCATCGATGCAATATTCATTGGTCCCTATGATCTCTCGGCAAGCATGGGACTTACAGGACAGGTAAATCACCCGGAAGTAAGGGCGGCAATAGATCTTATCAAGAGCAAGTGCAGGGAAACGGGATTACCTTATGCAATTTTTGGAGCCTCCCCCGAAGCGATGGAGCAGGAGTTCCGTGACGGCTGCAGATTTCTGGTCTGTGGTGTCGATCTGATGATAATGTCTGAAGCATTAAGGGTAATGCTTGACAGGCTCAGATTGCTCAGAAAGATCACCTGAAGATTATCCGGAACAGTTACAGAGTTCTGAGAAAGCGGTCGATCTCCCTTGCGGCCTTTCTTCCCGATGCGATGGCGTTTACTACCAGGCTGGCGCCATTTACGGCGTCCCCTGTAGCAAATACTTTGTGACAGCTTGCAGAGAGGTTCTGGCTGACTCTTATATTATTCCTCTCGTTAAGCTCAAGACCCAGCTCGCTTATAACACCGTCGGTGACGGGATGAACAAAGCCAAGAGCCAGAAGAACGAGATCAGCTTCAATGATCCTTCTGGTTTCAGGGACAGGACGAGAGGCTGAACGACCATTGTCTGACACCAATTCGACCTCTTCGGTTTCCGCCCCGGTAACCCGGCCATCTGTTCCTGTAAATTTCAGCGTTGAAACGGACCAGCGCCTTTCACAGCCCTCTTCCTGCGAAGTGGAGGTCTTCAGCGTCTTTGAGAAATATGGCCAGGGGTTATTGACGGATCTTGCCTCAGGAGGTCTTGGGAGGATCTCGATCTGAGTAACACTTATTGCTTTTTGTCTTATTGCCGTTCCTACACAGTCGGATCCTGTATCTCCTCCTCCGATTACAAGTACTTTTTTCCCCTCGGCAGATAAAGGATTTTCTGTTGGCGGGACCTCTCCACTGTTGACCCGGTTCTGCAACGCAAGAAAATCCATGGCAAAACAGATCCCCTTAAGCTCCCTCCCCTCAATATTGAGGTCGCGGGGCTGCATTGCTCCGATGGCAATGCATACTGCATCATGCGTGTCGACTATCTCCCTGGCTGATATGTCTTTCCCGATCTCTGTTCCTGTCCGTACTTCAATGCCCTCCCTGACCATCAATTCAAGGCGCCGGTCTATGGTGACCTTACTAAGTTTAAAATCCGGAATACCATATCTGAGAAGACCTCCTGCCTTTGCATTCTTTTCGAAGAGGGTGACAAGATGCCCGGCTCTGTTCAGCATATCCGAGGCAGCCAGGCCTGCCGGCCCGCTTCCGATAACGGCAACTTTTCTGCCTGATCTTTTCACAGGGGGTGAAGGCTTTATATACCCTTCTGCAAATGCCCTCTCGGTTATCGCCACTTCGTTTTCCCTGATCGTAACAGGATCATCATTAATGGAAAGCACGCATGAATGCTCACACGGGGCCGGACATATCCTTCCTGTAAACTCGGGAAAGTTGTTGGTTGCCGCGAGTCTTGAATAAGCACCTCTCCAGTCTCCCCTGTAAAGCAAGTCGTTCCACTCGGGTATTAAGTTATCGACCGGACAGCCCCAGTGGCAAAAAGGGATACCGCAATCCATGCACCTTGATGCCTGAAGCATCCTGTCTTCGCTGTTGAGGATCTGCTCCACCTCACTGTGATCACATACCCTTTCATGAATAGGCCGGTTACCGGCTTCTTTCCTCTTTATCTTTAAAAAACCTGTTATATCTCCCATGATCTTATTTTTCAATCTTACGCGATCAACCCGCACTTATCTCGACATCGAGCTCGACATCTGCTATTTTCTTTCTTAATTCCTCAAGCTGTTGTTCCTGGAGCACCCTCATATAATCGTAGGGAGTAACCTTGATGAACATCGGTAAATATTTGTTCAAATCATCCAGGATCATTTTTGCCTTACTGCTCCCTGTGTGATTATAGTGTCTGGAGATAAGGTCCGTCAGCTCAGCTATGTCACTATAATCTTCAACGAGCGATAATTCCACCATACCCATGTTGCAGTAATAGTCGAAGTCGCCGTTCTCATTAAAGACCCATGCAATTCCTCCGCTCATGCCCGCCGCGAAGTTGCTTCCCGTCGGCCCAAGCACAACAACCCTGCCACCGGTCATATATTCACAGCAATGATTGCCGGTTCCCTCGACAACGGCGACGACCCCGCTGTTACGAACTCCGAACCGTTCGCCGGCAACACCGCAAATATATGCTTCTCCGCGTGTCGCACCATAGAGGGCAGTATTGCCAATGATGATATTCTTATCCGGCTCGAAGGTCGACCCAGGTGGCGGAACGACAATTATCCTCCCCCCTGAGAGACCTTTACCCAGGTAATCATTCGCATCACCCTCGAGATATAATTCGACGCCGGGCGACAGGAAAGCTCCGAAGCTCTGGCCTGCCGACCCTGTGAACCTGCATCTGATGGTGCCATCCGGTAATCCCTCAGAGCCATATAATGAAGCTATCCTGCCGGAGAGCATTGCCCCGGTCGTCCGGTCCGTATTATGTATCTCTCTGTGAATGAATACCGGTTGCTTTTCGTAAAGCGCCTGCCCGGCTTCGTTGATTATTTCAGCATCGAGCCTGTTCTCTATCATTGTCTTCCGTTCTCTTGTGCAACGTACCGGATTTATGCCTGCCTCTTCCGGAACAGAAAGCAATGGTTTCAGATCCAGGTTCCTGAGCTTCCAGTGGTCGATATCGTGGTTTCTTTCAAGCAGATCTGCTCTGCCGATTATTTCGTCAAGAGACCTGAATCCCATTTCTGCCAGATGTTCACGCACCTCCTCCGCCATAAACCTGAAGAATGTAACGAGGTTATCGGCCTTTCCCCGGAACCTTTTTCTGAGTTCGGCGTTCTGGGTAGCTACTCCTGCGGGGCAGGTATTAAGGTGACATTTACGCATCATAATGCAGCCCAGGACAATAAGTGCGCAGGTTGAGAATCCATACTCCTCAGCGCCAAGAAGTGCCATCATCACGATATCTTTCCCGGTTTTTAGCTGACCGTCAGCCTGAAGTATCACTCTCTGCCTGAGATTGTTCATGACAAGAGTCTGCTGAGTTTCTGAAAGCCCCAGTTCAAGAGGCAATCCTGCATGGCGTATCGATGATGAGGGACTGGCCCCTGTGCCACCTTCATACCCGCTTATAGTGATAAGGTCAGCTCCTGCCTTGGCAACGCCGGCAGCCACTGTTCCCACACCGCACTCTGACACAAGCTTGACACTGATTCTCGCATCCGGATTGACGTTCCTCAGATCGAATATCAGCTGAGCGAGATCCTCAATCGAATAGATATCATGGTGCGGGGGGGGCGATATAAGGGTGATCCCGGGGATCGAGTATCTTGTTCTGGCTATTATTTTGTCAACCTTATGCCCCGGCAGTTGTCCCCCTTCTCCGGGTTTTGCACCCTGGGCTATCTTGATCTGGATTTCATCGGCATTGACAAGGTATTCGGTGGTTACGCCAAACCTGCCGCTGGCTATCTGCTTTATTGCACTCCGGGTACTATCTCCGTTCTCCAGTGGCCTGAACCGTTCGGGGTCCTCACCTCCTTCGCCGGTATTGCTCCGCCCGCCGATCCTGTTCATGGCTATTGCCAGGGTTTCATGAGCCTCGCGGCTTATTGAGCCATACGACATTGCTCCCGTGACAAACCTCTTCATGATATTTTCAGCAGTCTCGACTTCCTCTAAAGAGATGGGACCTTTCCTGATCCTTAATAATCCCCTTATAAAACCCGGATGGGCCGTATCGCAGTTTGCCCTGTCGCTGTACTCCCTGAATTTGCCGTAGTCAGCTGTCCGGGTACTCCACTGAAGGAGAGCGATAGTCTCAGGGTTCCACCCGTGATGTTCACCGTGTTTCCGGTAAGAATAAACACCTTCAGTAAGAACCTCGTGATGAGGATCCTCAATAAATGCCTTTCTGTGCGGAACAAGAGCCTCTTCGGCAATCTCTTCCATCCCTATACCGCCGATCCTTGTAACAGTGCCGGCGAAATATTTGTCAACCACATCCGGGTGGAGGCCTACCGCTTCAAATACCTGAGCTGAACGGTAGCTTCTCAGGGTGCTTATCCCCATCTTCGACATGACTTTTAAGAGCCCCTTGTTGATTGAATGGATATAATTCTCCTCAGCTTTCTGGTAGTCGAGCTGAATTGCCTTATCCCTGACCAGCCTTTCGATAACGGCAAAACTCATGTATGGATTAATGATGCTGGCGCCATATCCGAAAAGAAGGGCAAAATGCATTATCTCGCGCGGTTCGGCTGATTCGACTACAATATCGATCTGCATCCTTTTGCGTTTCTCAATAAGATGGTGATGTACTGCCGAAACTGCGAGCAGTGAGGGGATAGGTGCAAGCTTTGCGGTTATTCCCCTGTCGGACAGAATAATATAGTTCTTCCCGTCATCAACCGCCTTTTCAGCGTCATTACACAACTGCTCCAGGCTCTCGTGGAGCCCGCCGGCACCTCTTTCCGCATCAAAGTGCATCTTCAGGTTCGCCGCAGAGAATCCTTTGTACCTGAGATTTTTTACAATTCCGAAATATGTGTTGGTTATTACAGGATTCCTGAACCGCACCATTTTTACATGATCCGGAGAAGTTTCCAGGAGATTCTGCTGGAGTGAACCCAGGTAACCTGAAAGGGTCATTACCAATTCCTCACGTATGGGATCTATGGGCGGATTAGTCACCTGTGCGAATAACTGCTTGAAATAATTGAAGAGCCTGTACGGTTTTCGCGACAAAACAGCCAGTGGTACATCATTTCCCATCGATCCGATGGGTTCTTTACCGGTGGCAGCCATTTCCTTGATTATCTTGTCAATGTCCTCCGCGGAATAATTAAAAGATGTAAGGTATTTGTCGTGGTCACCTGCCATATCCGGAGATATCTGGTGCCCTGTTTCAATCTCTTCAAGGTTGACCATATTCTGGCTGATCCATTTCCCGTATGGGTATTCTCCGGCAAGTCTGGCTTTGAGCTCCCTGTCGTGGCAGACTTTCCCTTCCACGGTATCGACGAGAATCATTTTGCCTGGTTTAAGACGCCCCTTTTCTCTTATATCCTCAGGTGCAAAAGTCTGTACACCCACCTCGGAACCCATTACTATCAGATCATTTTTCGTAATGACATACCTCGACGGACGAAGACCGTTGCGGTCAAGCATGCCTCCGATGTACCTCCCGTCAGAGAATATGAGGGAGGCCGGCCCGTCCCACGGCTCCAGGAAAGTCGAATGATAGTGGTAAAAATCGCGAAGCTCCGCTGGTATCGGGTTCTTTAAATTAATCGACTCCGGGATAAGCACCGACATGGCATAAGGAAGCGATTTGCCGCTCATGAGCAGGAACTCGAGCACATTGTCAAGCGAGGCCGAATCGCTCTTGTCAGGTTCGATGATTGGATAGATACGCGTCAGGTCACCCAGCGTGGCCGATTTCAGAATTGACTCCCTGGCTTCCATCCAGAAACGGTTACCCTTTATAGTATTGATCTCTCCGTTATGACCAAGTACCCTGAAAGGCTGGGCAAGATCCCAGCTTGGAAAGGTGTTGGTGCTGAAGCGTGAATGAACGAGAGCAATAGCACTTTGAAGCCTGGTATCAGTGAGATCGGTAAAATATTCGCTCAGCTGACCGGAGGTCAGCAATCCCTTGTAAACGAGAACCCTGGTCGAAAGACTCGGAATATAGAAGAGGTTCTTCTGTCTTAATTCTGAGGACCTTATTGCCTTCTCAGTTCTTTTTCTGATTATATAGAGCCTTCTTTCAAGCTCATCCTGCGGAACATCGGCGCCAAGGAGTATTTGTCTGATGCAGGGCTCCGAGGCACGTGAAATTTCCCCGATCGTGGAATTGTTACGCGGTACCTCCCTGAATCCTAAATGGTTAACCTGTTCCTCCCTGATTATATTGAGCAGCGTCCCGAGACAAACAGATGCTTCTCCCTCGTCCTGAGGAAGGAAGAGAAGCCCGGTCCCGAACTGCCCCTCCGGGGGAAGTGCATAACCCTGGATCAGATAGAAATCTCTCGGAACCTGGATCAGAACGCCTGCTCCGTCACCTGTCTTACTGTCAGCCCCTTCAGCACCCCTGTGGGTCATGTTCCTGAGAATATCCAGTCCCCTGACGATTATATCGTGCGACTTTTTACCGTGTATCTGGGCAACAAACCCTATCCCGCAGCTGTCATGTTCGAATTCATGTCTGTACAGACCGGTGTTGCCGGGACGATCTCTTTTCATTTATGTGTTCTTAAATAATACATTCTTCTTTACAAAAAAACCGTCCTCTGAAACTGCAGAGAACGGCTACCTTTAACCTGAGACTATCACCATTCTCACTCTTTCTTCTTTCTCCTTCCGAAAGAAAACCCTGACATAATATTCTTATCTGAATACATATTTTTAAATTATGTCTGCAAATATAATTATAAATCTTTCAAATTTTTGAAAAAAGGAGGTAAAAAATTAATAAAATATAAAAAATTATCAAAAAGTTATAAACCTTCTCAATTGATCCGTCCTTTGGACGATGCAGTGGAACAACTTAATTTTGCACCAGGGGTAAGATTTGATCGTGAGGTAACGAAAGAGGAAGCTTATTGTAAAATCATACCCTGCAAAAAACCTGTTTTCAAAATGTTTTCTATATTTGGACACCTATAATACATTAACTAAAGATTTACAAGCCATGTCACACGAAAAATCGAAGGAACAGGTTAAAGTGAAAAAGCAGGCTTCCAAGAACCTGAAAGAAAAGAGAGCGGTAAAAAAAGCTAAAAAAGAGCAAAAGAAGAAGCAGTAGAAAATGAGATACCTGTTTTTTTGCTCTTGTCTCTGGCTTGCGGGATGTTCTGTGTCGGGCCAGGGTGGACTGCTGACTGTTGCTGAAAGATCAGACTTCAAATCCACTTCAGACTATGAAGAGGTAATGTCATTTATCGGACATCTGGGCAAGCTTTCTCCCTATATCAGGGTTGAGACAATTGCTGAAAGTGTCGAAGGCAGGGAGGTTCCCCTTTTGATAATAGGAAATCCCCTGCCGCAGTCGCCTGAAAGCATGAAAAAGGACAAAAGGATAGTTATTTATATTCAGGCCAATATTCACGCGGGCGAGGTTGAGGGAAAGGAGGCTTCCCTGATGTTTGCAAGGGATCTTCTCAGGGAAAAGAATCCGG
>DIKJ01000190.1 GCA_002424525.1 Bacteroidales bacterium UBA5621
GGATTCTTCTTCACCTTCCGGGCATATCTGAGAATATATGTGAAACCGAGGAGGTTTATGACAATCCAGCAGATCAGCCGGTACTCAAGCCCTGAAAAGAGCGGCAGATCAGATAGCCCTTGTGCAATACCGATCGTGAAGGGATTTAGTATTGCCCCGGCAAACCCCAGGGCTGCTGCCACGAAACAAAGGCAAACCCCCACAATCGAGTCATACCCCATCGAGATCGCCAGGGGAACAAAAATTATCACAAAGGCGATGGTCTCCTCACTCATGCCGAATACGGCTCCGAATATGCTGAACATCAGCATTATAATAACAAATATTATATTGTCTGCACCCACTTTTGAGATGATCCTGTTGTGTTCAATCTTTTTACTGAACCGGAGAATGGATTGTATTGCCACATCTATTGCCCTGCTTTCGTTCATTATCCAGAAAGCACCTCCGATAATCAGTATGAAAATGATGATGTCTGCCTTGTCGACAAATCCGTCAAAAAGGGCTGAAAATATCTGCCAGGTCTGGGGATTATTGCCGGTGTATTCAAACGAACCCGGTACAACAACATTCCGGTCAATACCGTTAACGTTTACTGTATGTCTCTCGAAAGCGCCTCCCGGAACAAACCAGGTCAGGACGGCAGAAATAATAATAATGCCGAAAACTATGACGTATGTATGGGGGATTTTTTTGAGCATAATGACAAGACAAAAGTAAAAAGTAAAAAGTAAAAAGTAAAAAGTAAAAAGTAAAAACATAAAGATAAATGGAAATAGTATGTGCCAACTGCCTGTTCCGCTTTCGCGAAATCTTCGTTTCACTTCGACTGCCAGCTATTTTCCGGCTTCGGGCTTCGGACTTCCGTCTTTTGTCTATTATGGCCAGGTGCACAGAGAAGGTGACATTTCAGGTTTAATGTGAGCCGCGTAGCGGCGACCTGTTTATAGAATTTCCAGTCATTAGAAAAATTTTCTTTCGCCGGGATCCCGTTAAATATTAAACCTATATTTTTTACATTTGGGTTTTCAAAAATCAAATAAATACAAAGAAAAAAAACCGGAAAAATGAAAGATTTAAACAAAACTCATGTATTAACAGTAATACTATTAGCCGGGTTCCTATGTGTCACAGCACAGGAACCTCTGCCTGTAATTAAACCCGAAGATTATACAAAATGGCAGACACTGGGCGCAACAACAATCTCTGATGATGGTTCGTGGGTAGGATGGAGCGTTTCCCTCGTGGACGGAGATGACACCCTTTACATTAAAAATGCAACTTCAGGCATATCGTACAAGTACCCGCTCTCAGCAGGACTGACCTTTTCTTCCGACTCAAAATGGGCTGCCTGCCGCGTCGGTTACAGCGAGAAGGATATTGAGAAAATGAGGGAGCAGAAGAAACCGGTTAAAAATAAGACCAGGCTCCTGGAGCTTACCACAGGCAGTGAAAGAATTTTTGAGAACACCGAATCGTTCAGTTTTGCCAGGAATGCGGGCCATCTGGTGATGAGCGGATACTCTACTGAAAACAGCAAAACAAAAGATATTTTCCTTTTTAACCTAAGAACAGGCACTTTAAAAAATATTGCGAACATCAGTGATTACTCAGTCAATAAACCTGGCAACCGTCTGGCTTATATCATAAGCGCTGAAAATAAGAAGGGTAACGGTGTGGAGCTAATGAACCTTGATAATTATTCGGTCGCATTCCTCGAAAATGATACTGCTATTTACCGCAACATTGTTTGGGAAAGGGAGGGAGATGCCCTCGCATTTCTCAAGGCATACGCTGATACCGGTTATGTCGAGGAGAATCATATACTCTTTACTGTCAGGAAGGTGACCACAAAACCCGAAATAAAATCATGGAAGCCGGAAAGCGATAACACTTTCCCGGCAGGAATGAGGATCCATGAGAATTACAAACCGGTAATCTCGGATAATCATAAAACAGTATTCTTCGGAGCATTTGACTGGACCGTAAAGGAAAAAAAGGAAAAGAAACCAGGTGCTGACGAGAAACTTCCCGATGTCGATATATGGCACTGGAAAGATGATCCGGTTCAGCCCAGACAAAAAGTACAGTACAACACCGACAAGGATTTCTCTTATCTCTTTGCCTGGAGTGTTGATGCTGGAAAAGCAGTAAAAATTACCGACGAGCAAATGAGAAGGGGATCTCCGACACCTGATGGCCGTTATGTCCTGGCCACTGATGATACGCCCTACAAGCCTGCTTTCAGGCAGGTATATTACGACCACTATGCCGTCAATACTTTAACGGGTGAAAAGAACTTGATAATGAGTAATTTCACTAATCTGTACGGTTCATCACCAGCCGGCAGATACGCACTTTATTTCAAGGACAACAACTGGTGGGTTTATGATCTGCAGGGAAATAAGCATAAGAACCTCACGGAGGGCATTGAATCGGTGTTCTGGAACACCCGCGATGACAGCCCCAACGATGTGAAACCCCCGTTTGGCAGCGGAGGCTGGTACAAGGATGATAAGTCTGTTTTGCTGTATGATGAGTTTGATGTCTGGAAGGTGTTTCCCGATGGAGCGAAACCGTTACGGCTTACCAACGGCAGGGAGAACGGAATAATCTACAGGGTAACAAGGTTCAGTTTTGAGTACCCATGGCTTGATCCTGCAGGCGATCTATACTTTTCGGCTTTCGGCGATATTGACAAAAAGATGGGATACTATCGTCTTACACCTAAAAATAAATTTGAAAGACTGATCTACGATGATAAGGCAATATCTGCGCTGAGAAAGGCTGAAAAATCAGACTGGTTCATTTTCAACTCGGAGACTTATGCCGATTCACCCGATGTTTTCAGGGTTCCTGCGTCATTTGCGGGAGCAGTTCAGATGTCGGAGACCAATCCCCAACAAAAAGATTTTGCATGGGGCAGGAGCGAGGTTGTTCATTTCACCAACAGGGACGGCAAACCGTTGCAGGGGGCTCTCTTCTATCCTGCAGGTTATGAGCCGGGGGAAAAATATCCGATGATAGTTTATATTTATGAAATAAGGTCTAATGTTGTCAATCGCTATGTAACTCCTTCGTCTAGAAGTCCTTATAACACAACTAATTATACAAGCCAGGGTTTTTTCGTCTTCCAGCCCGACATTGTTTATAAGACCAATCAGCCCGGTGAGTCAGCGGCTGATTGTGTGATACCTGCAGTTGAGGAGGTGCTTAAAACAGGTATGATCGATGAGAAGAAGATTGGCATCATGGGACACAGCTGGGGCGCGTACCAGACAAGTTTCATCATAACGCAGACAGATCTCTTTTCAGCGGCAGTTGCCGGGGCACCACTTATAAACATGATCAGCATGTACAATGAGATTTACTGGAACACGGGTTCACCCAACCAGAATATTTTTGAGATATCCCAGGGCCGTCTCCGGGAGCCCTGGTGGGTAATAATGGACGATTATATGAGAAATTCACCCATGTTCCAGGCGCATAACATAACCACCCCTCTGCTGGTAGCGTTCGGCAATGTAGACGGAGCCGTCGACTGGCATCAGGGAATTGAGATGTACACCACGATGCGCCGGATGGAGAAGCCATATATCATGCTTGTTTATGATGCTGAGAATCATTCGCTTTCGAAAAAGGAGAACCAGATCGATTACACAAAAAAGGTGAATGAGTTTTTTAACCATAATCTGCTCGGAACCGAACCGGAGGAATGGATAACCCGGGGAAAGAAGTATCTCGACAAAAAGATTGAGGAGGAGAAGGCAGCTGCGAAGAAGTGACCAGGTTCGTTTCACTGCCGGATTATTTCTTTACAAAGCGCCGGGTTATTAGCTCCCCGTGACTGAATTTTATCCTTGCAAGAAATAATCCGGGACTCAGGTCCGTCAGGCTTATGGTTATGTGATAATCGGCATTGCCTTTCTTCGTGATGACCGGAATGCCGGATAGATTGAAAACGATCACCTCGTTTATGATAGTATCTGATTCTATTCTCAGGTACTCGCCGGCCGGATTGGGAAAGATCCTGCAGATGGCATGATATCCTCTCAGGAAGGCATCGCCTCTCCCAATCATGTTTTTATCGAGCCACGAGAGCCTCCTGGAGATCCATCCTTTAAATTTTTCTATTTCTCCCTCAAAGGTATCTGGCTGAATGCCATATTCGGGTGTGCCGACATTTATGCCAAGGATCTTCCATTTTTCATAGTGACGCACCTGTGCCTCGGAGAGCAGGCCGGCAACGGAATCGATAATGTGGTTGATATTCGTCTCGCTTAAAATGCTTTTCCGCAGGAGATAATACTCGTCGTGGACCAAATCCGTAAACCAGGGATCCTGCATCAGACGGATCTCCCACGAAGGTGGTACAGGTGATGCATAACACTCGTTGATTTTATATGCCCAGCCCGAACCATCGGTCTGGTTAAAATGGATGCAATTCTCCCTGATATCTCTCCATGCCCAGTCAAAATCCCAGACCGGACCGGAGCGGATCAATCCGTTCCGGCTGTCCCGGTCCTTGCAGAAGAACCGGCTTTTCTTATAGGCATCGACATTGCGGGTCAGCTCGCCAATAAGAAAGTAATCAATGAAGGAACTTACATCGAGCCATGCCCGGTAACCTGTACGCTGGTCGGCAAATCCCTTGCTGTAAAGCACAGCCTCGAATGAATTGATATAATCCTTCAGGTAACTCTTCTGTTCCGGTGTCAGCACTTCCGGTTTGGGATCATAATAAACAAAATAAACAGAGGCCCCCGGCTTGTTTAAAGGTGAATAGTTGCTAAGCCAGCTGTCGCCGGCCGTGTAATAATCGTTCTTGAATATGTATCCACCCGTAAGCCTGTCACCGGAATTTTCATCCGGATCAAGCGATGCTATGGATACACGGTTCCTGTCCTGCTTGATCTTTTCTCCCAGCAGGTAAATACCCTGGTATTCACCATTCAGAACTACTTCGCAATATCTTGTTCCTGGTGCATAATGGCCCATCTGGCGGAAAAGCTCAAATGCCAGGAAGTTCCTTAGGAAAGGCTTGTCATTATAGTTAGCCAGCAATACCCAGTCATTCTCCTCAGGCATACCCAGCAATGATACATCCAGATTATTGCCTGCATCGTCGCGTGTTTCAAATCCGTAAGGTTTCTGAGGGAGAGATGCGGAATAGTGTCCCCTGATCTCTATACCGACTTTGCCATTATAGATGTTCGC
>DIKJ01000117.1 GCA_002424525.1 Bacteroidales bacterium UBA5621
TCGGGGCGCAATGGCATGTACTGTGCCGTTACGACACGCCCGGTCATCGGCTCATCAGGATTGATTATCATCCAGTCCCCTTCAAACTGATTCTGATATCCTCTGTTACGCAGAACACCCCAGGCCTCCTCTATTGAAATGTGTTTCAGTCTTTCCAGAAGAGCATCCGATACTTTCGGTCTTCCGTCAGTGAATCGTTCTCCCTTCCATTCTGATGTAATGGCAATAATATATTCGGGTGAGGACCCGACATTCTGGCAAAACACAGGGAAACCTGCCATCAAAATGCAGGTAATCAGCATTACTCTTTTTTTCATCGGAAAAGTTTTTAATATTATTACTACATTATTATTACGTGCAACAGCGCTTCAAGTTATCAATTTTATTTTTCATTCAAAAGATAAATTTATTTTGTATCTTTATTTGATAAGTAACCTAAGTTGCAGGCAGCACCTGGCACCTGAGTTAAGTAGCTATAAACAGTAAATATCCGTTATGAAAAAGATCTTTATTCTCCTTTCTGCATCACTTCTCATGCTCCTGAACTCATGTACCTCTGAGAAGCCTCTGGCCAGGGTAATTGATGAATCCCTTTCCTTCGCAGTTAAGCAGTACACCCTTATGGCGGAAGAGATGCTCGGAAGACCGGGCCTTCTGCCAAGAACCATTGATACGGCTGGTTATCTCGTGACCGCAGGATCCGGATGGTGGACCAGCGGATTTTTCCCGGGTAGCCTCTGGTATCTTTACGAGTATTCAGGAGACGGAACGCTCAGGGAAAATGCTGTACAGATGACTTCGCGGGTTGAAAAGGAGAAGGACAATAAGGGGACCCACGACCTGGGATTCATGCTCTACTGCAGTTTCGGCAACGGACTGAGACAGACAGGTAATGAAGATTATGCAGAAACCCTTCTGACCGGGGCACGGTCGCTGGCTACAAGATACAGTCCGGTTGTCGGGTGTATCCAGTCGTGGAACAGCAGAAGAGGCTGGCAATTCCCGGTTATTATTGATAACATGATGAATCTCGAGTTCCTTATGTGGGCTTTTAACCAGACAGGCGACTCAAGTTTTTATAACATTTGTGTAAGGCACTCAGATACAACTATTAAGAATCATTTCCGCCCGGATTACAGCACATATCATGTTGTGTCGTATGATACAATTACAGGAGATGTCGAAATAAAGCAGACACATCAGGGAGCTTTTGACGGATCGATGTGGGCCAGGGGGCAGAGCTGGGGGCTCTACGGATATGTTGTGATGTATCGCGAGACCGGGTTGAGAAGATATCTCGATCAGGCGGTGAACATGGCCGAGTTTATGATTAACCATCCGAACATGCCCGGGGATATGATCCCCTACTGGGACTACGATGCCCCCGGGATTCCTGATGCAAGGAGGGACGCTTCTGCAGGAGCGATCATGGCATCGGCCCTTATCGAGTTAAGCACCTACACGGATCCCGGAAAACAGGAGAAATATCTGCAGGTTGCTGAGAAACAGCTCAGGATGCTTGCTTCACCAGCCTATCTGGCAAAGCCGGGGGAGAATGGCAATTTTATCCTGATGCACAGCGTTGGGTCACTGCCCGGGAACAGTGAAGTGGATGTGCCACTTACATACGCCGATTACTACTTCATTGAAGCTCTGTTGAGGTTCAGGGCCATGTTGTAGCGTTTCAAAAATCAATCATTGCCTTCATAACTCCGCCGCTGTATTCCTCGACCATTTCGAAGGCTTTCTTTGTCTGAAGAAAAGGGAAACGGTGTGTCACCATGTTTGAAACATCTATTTTGCCATTACTCATCATTTCAAGGGCAGGCTCCACACAGCCCACCTGGCGCCGGACAAACTGGATGGCGATCTCCTTGCGGCGGGTTTTTTCAACATTAAGTGACCAGGCATCGAACTCCGGAATACCCACAACCACGAGCCTGCCTCCCGGTTTGAGTATGTCAACAGCCTGATCGAGAGCCTCCTGCTGGCCGCAACACTCAAACACAACATCGAGCCCCTTCGGAGCCGCCTCCGTAATCTTCCTGACTATATTATCCTTTAGCGGATTGCCGGTCCATTCTGCACCCTCCTTAACCGCGACCGAAAGCCTTTCTCCTATCTTATCGGTAACAAGTACCTTTCCGGCACCCGCTGCTCTGGCGGCCAGCATTACACTCAATCCTATGGGCCCGAATCCCAGAATGCCGATAGAGGCATCCTTGATTTCAGGGTATTTTCTGACTGAATAGATGCCGATAGCCAGTGGCTCGGAGATTGCCCCGTGATCGTGATTCAACTTATCTTTCAGGGGGAAACAGTTTTTTTCCGGCATAATAATATATTCCATCAGACAACCCTCAGACTGTCCCGGACAGCCAAGAAAACGGAGCTTACGGCAAGTGTGATGCCTGCCAGTAAGGCACTGGTCGCACTCTCCGCACGACATGGCAGGCTCAATGGCTATAAGGTCTCCGGTCCTTACACTCTTTACACCGATCCCGGTCTCCACAACCACACCAGATCCCTCATGCCCCACAGTAAACGGATATTTAACCACCTGCGAACCAATATTCCCCCGGGTATAGTAGTGGACATCGGACCCGCAGATCCCCACCACAACCATTTTAATCTTCACATGATCGGGCTTGAGAAGTTTGGGCTCAGGTAACTCTTTCACCTCCATCCGCCTGATCCCGGTCAGCATCATCGCTTTCATAGAATAATTGGTTTTACTTTCATTAAATACAAATATAATTATTGCTAAATTCACACACAGCATATTAATGTGGATTGTATGAGGAAAATATTTGGGATCGGAGAGACTGTCTTTGATATCATTTTCAAGGAGGGAGTACCGCAGGCTGCAAAAGCCGGCGGAGCAATGCTGAACAGCATGGTCTCGCTAGGACGTACAGGCCTGCCGGCCTTCTTTATCAGTGAATACGGCAATGATGCAATAGGGGACATCATTGACGGCTTTCTTAACGAAAACGGCGTCAGCACGGAGTTCTCGCACAGGTTTAGCGACGGAAAAACCAAGCTGGCTATTGCTGTGCTTAATGAGAGAAATGATGCAGATTACTCTTTTTATGACAAGTACCCTTCAGAAAGGCTTAAGGTGAGCCTGCCCGCGGTAAACAGGAATGATATTGTGCTCTTCGGCTCAATTTATGCAATAACTGACGAGATCAGGAATCGTTTTAAAAGTTTTATCAGGTCAGCCTATGATGTTGGTGGTATTCTGATTTATGATCCGAACTTCAGAAAGACTCACTCCTCAGAACTGGATATTTTACGGCCCATGATAATTGAGAATATTCAGAACTCCGTTTTAATGCGGGGATCGGATGAAGATTTCAGGAACATCTTCGGGGCAGAAACACCGGATGAAGCCTGGGGAGCCGTAAGAGAGTACTGCAGAAACCTTGTCTATACAGCAAGCGGCCAGGGCGTTTACGTACGTACAGAGGTATTCAGCGGGAAGTTCCCGGTGCGGCAGATAATCCCTGTGAGCACAATCGGGGCCGGAGACAATTTCAATGCGGGCATGATTGCGGCCCTTTACACGATGGGAATAGGAAAGGAGGAGATCGGGACGATGGGGGAGGAGAAGTGGGCAGCAGTAATCTCGTCAGGTGTCGGTTTTGCCACTGATGTCTGCCTTTCCTATGATAACTATATCTCGCATGAGTTCGCGGCCAGGATCAGAGGTTCGGCCACCTGATTGACCCCCCGACCCGCTGACGCGGGGCACTAAATAGGCCTGGCATTCGCCAGAAGGTACCTTTCAGCTTCAAGGCTCCATATATAACCGTTTTTCTCAACTATTTCGTGCAAACCTGTAAAGAAAGGATCATCCTTCCCTTTCTCGCCAAGCTTATAGAGTGAGGTCAGTGGCATGGAGATGTTGGTATAAATAAGTTTTTTGCCTCCCGGTATGTGGGGAAGGTTTAAGGTCGTTTCAATAACTGAATCCAGCCCTCCTATATGGGTGATCATTATTGCCGGATTGATTTTCCCCTCACTCATGAGTCTAAGGGACTCCCTCATATCGTCGGTGTTGCCGCCCGATGTCCCGACAATATGGGTAAAAGCATAGTGTACATTGTAGAAGTTGACCTCTGCACTGAATCCGGGATCGGTAGGTCCGGCAAAAAAATTGAGGCATCCGTCAAATCCGAGGATGGCATCGCCCTGTTCAATTACCTGCTTCACCGGGGCAAATACAAAAACATCATCAAAACCACTTCCACCTGTCAGTCCGCGGAGATGACCGGCAGGATCAGAGGTCCTGGCAGTGTTGACAAAAATCAGTCTGATCCCTTCCTGCTCAGCTTTTTCAGGAGGGAAGAGGCATGCGGCGCGGGAAAGCCGGTTGTCATCAACATCCGTAACGACTATCAGTGATGGCCTGCGCTCCTGATGAAGAGCAAGATCAATAGCTCCCAGGCCCATCGGCCCGACACCTGCAAGAATGGCCATTTTCCCTCCTTCACGGATTCCCATTTTATGGTCATAGGTGCCCGGAGGAACATGATAACTTGCATTAAATGCTCCGACAATACAGGACATGGGTTCGGAAAGGGAGGCCGGGAAAAACGCTTCCCCGTCGTAGGGAAGCAGACAATCAGCTTCCATTACTATATCAGGGATTATTATATGTGTGGCGTCTCCGCCGATATAGCGATATGAGTAACCCGGAGCGTCGAGTGTTCCGGTGTGGGCCATGGCTGGCTGGATTGAGAACTTCTGACCCGGACTGAACCTGTGTTCCCACTTCTTTCCGACTTGGAGGATGATGCCTGCAAACTCGTGGCCTATTATCGTGGGATTAATGCTGATATCATGCGGAACGCGTTTATGGTCGGGACCCTGCAGGGCTGCCTTGTGGGATGACATGCAAATACTATCGGAAATCACCTGTGCAAGGATCTCATTATCCTGCATTTCCGGAAGATCAAACTCCCCGAGCCTGAGATCGCTTTTCCCGTAAATCCTTACTGCTTTGGTTTTCATAATTATTTTTTTTACCACGGAGCTCCTCACGCTCTCCGCTCTCCGCTCTCCGCTCTCCGCTCTCCGCTCTCCGCTCTCCGCTCCCCGCTCTCCGCTCTACGCTCT
>DIKJ01000011.1 GCA_002424525.1 Bacteroidales bacterium UBA5621
TGACCCTGATTTTTTTGAGTGTTGTTGTTTTGATGTTCTATTTTTTTATTATATAGAGTCGTTAGGAGCTTAGAGCAGGGAGCGTGGAGCGTAGAGCGTGGAGCGTAGAGCGTGGAGCGTAGAGGCAAGAAGAGGCTCTCTTCGGACTTCGGACTTCGGACTTCCGGCTTCGGACTTCGGTCTTCAAAAAGAATATAAACTAAAAACTAAACAATATGTTAGTAATCCATTTCTTTGTCAATAAAATTGCACACAGTTCCTACCTGCTTGCCGGGTCGGGCGTTTGCGCAGTAATCGATCCCCAGCGCGATACTGATGTCTATATCCGTGAAGCACGCGCTCTGGGCGTGGAGATCACACATATCCTTCAGACTCATCTGCATGCTGATTTTGTTTCCGGGCATATGGACCTGGCCAGGAAGACCGGAGCAAAAATATATGTGGCAGCATCCGCGGAGTGCAGTTTTGATCATGTCCCGTTAAGGGAAGGGGACTCTTTTGAGATTGAAGAAATGTCAGTAAGTGTACTGGAAACACCGGGACATACTCCCGAACACTTATGTTATGTTGTTACCGACAGGTCGAGGGGTGAGGATCCGGTCGCTGCCTTTGTGGGGGATACCCTCTTCGTGGGTGACGTAGGACGTCCCGATCTCTTCCCGGAACTGGCAAATGAGCTTGCAGGAAAGCTCTACCACAGCCTTCATGATAAAATCATGAAACTTCCGGACTTCTGTGAAGTATATCCTGCCCATGGCGCAGGCTCGCTATGCGGACGGGCAATGGGCGCCAAGCGCACTACCACCATTGGTTATGAACGTAAATATAACAGTGCATTACAGATCAAAGACAAAGCTGATTTCATCAGATCGCTGACGCAGGATATGCCTCCGGCCCCCGACCATTTCAGCCGTTGCAGTGATATAAACCGCAAGGGTCCCGGATTGTTGTCGGAACTGCCTGTCATGAAGGAACTGAATCCCGGAGCATTCATGAAAATGATGGAAGATGACAATACAGCAATTCTCGACACACGCAGTTACCTCGCATTTGGCAGTCAGCACATACCCGGAGCCTGGCATCTTGATATCAATGGCAACCTTCCGACATTCGCCGGCTGGGTCCTGCCCACCGGAAAGGACTTGTTACTGGTGGCTGAGGATTATGAACAGGCAAAAAAGACAAATATGTGGTTGCGTCGCGTAGGAATGGATCGTATCACAGGCTATCTCGACGGCGGTATGGTTGCATGGAGTGTTGCAGGTCTCAAAACAAGTCACACCACTCAGATATCTGCAGAGGACCTGCATGATATGATCGCAGGATCTTCCAACTTCGTGTTGCTCGATGTAAGAGGCACAGCAGAATATGCGGACAATCATATTAAGGGAGCCGTTAACATACCTGTTGCCGATCTGCGCACACGGCACAATGAGCTCAGCACAGAGGATCCTGTAATACTCATCTGCAGCTCAGGGAACCGCTCCAGCCTCGGCACCAGTATTCTGAGCCAGCAAGGCTTTAAAAACCTTTTCAATGTTGCAGGCGGCATGTCAGGTTACAGTGCAGCCGGTTATACAAAGCATTGCCGTGTTTGCTTCAATCCTCACGGGTCACGGTTCTTTTCAAAAGTAGAAGAAGTCAAACCACACTTTATGCAATGATCCGGAAGCATACTTCAGAAAGGCAGTTAAGGCGATATCACCCTGCCAAAATTATTTAAAGTAAATGACTGGGTCGTTGTGATACCTATGTCAGTCCTGATAATATTATTCCTTATATGGATTGAAAACAGGGGATTATGATGCAATCGAATAAAAATTGATAAATTTGGCGTAAACATCAGTTTTTCATAATTCATTTCAATTCTGACATCAGTCAGGATGTAACAACAGGGTCCGTGAAGAATACCGGAATGGCAGTTTCCCGGAGGGTAAGAAAAATAAAAGAGGTCACCTTAATCGGCTCTTTTATTAATATATTGCTTACAGCAGGAAAAATCACTGCCGGTATTGCAGGAAAGAGCTCTGCAATGATAGCTGACGGTGTCCACTCATTATCGGACCTGTTAACAGATATAATCGTAATTATATTTGTCGGGGTCTCAGGAAAAGAGAGGGATAGTGACCACCGGTATGGTCACGGGAAATATGAAACTTTCGCGACCATGCTTGTAAGTTTAATCCTGTTTCTGGTCGGCACTGGTATTTTCTGGTCCGGCGCCAGAAAAGTAATTGATTCCATAAATGGTTTATCAATTGAACAGCCGGGATTAATCGCTCTTTATGCGGCACTTGTTTCGATCCTAAGTAAGGAGGCTTTGTTCTGGTACACTAAGATAGCCGGCAGAGATATAAACAGCCAGGCCCTTGTTGCCAATGCATGGCACCACCGGTCTGACGCATTCACATCAATGGGAACCGCTCTGGGCATCTCAGGGGCAATCTTCCTTGGGGAGAAATGGAGAATACTGGACCCGGTTGCCGGAATAATTGTAAGTCTGTTCATTTTGAAAATAGCCTGGAAGATTGCCAATCCCAGTGTTAAGGAACTGCTGGAGAGTTCCCTCCCGGCAGAAACGGAGAATGATATTTCAGAAATAATTAATACTACCCCCGGGGTTGAGTGCTTCCACAACCTCAGAACACGGAAAATCGGCGAAGCAATAGCAATTGATGTGCATGTAAAGGTCGATAAGGAGCTTTCCGTTGAATCATCACATCAAATAGCATCGGAAATTGAGAATTCCCTCAGGGAGAAATTCGGTTCCCATTCACATATAGGCATTCATATTGAACCTTTTTACGGGCATACTGAGACTTGAATCAAATGAAAGACTATTACAAAATTCTCGGACTGAACAGAGACTCGTCCATTGAAACGATAAAGCAGAAATTCAAGGAACTGGCCTTTGAATACCATCCTGATGTAAGTGACAACAGGGATGCAGGTGAGATCTTCATTGAGATTTATGAAGCATACCACATTTTAAGCCATCCCGACAAAAAGAAAAGTTATGACCTGTTGCATGATAAATACATCAACAACATCAGGACTTTCATTCCCGACGAAGAATCTGTCAGGGATGATATCAATAATATATCGGACAGAGCCAGGGCAAATGCAAGGCAAAAAGCACAGGTCAGATACAACGATTTTATAAAGGATCTGGATTGCTTCTTTACTGAAGGGCTGAAGGCTGATGGAGTGCCCTTTTCGTACAATATGCACAAAAATATTGGTATTTCCGGCGGAATAGGGCCAATGGGAAGCATTAAATCAAAAACAGTAAGTATCCCCGTGCCCAGGAGCAAAAAGGCTCTCCGGCTGCATCTCACAGGATTTGCAATTAAAGCACTATTCTTTGTATTTGCCATTCTTACCCCCCGGATTGAATTATATGAAGGTGCCGGAATTTTAACAAAAGTCCTTTTTCCGGCAGCCGTCCTGCTGACCGGAGGGCTGGTAACACACCTGGTTTACTTTCTTAACGGCACCAAATCAAAATTTTTCCATGCCAGGAAATATTTTCTTACAGAAAAGTACAGAGCGAAAGGATATAAAAGAGGATTTCATCCTATGGTATCAACAACACCTGTTGGAATAATAAGTTATTTCCTGCGGTTAATATTCTGAGGAGGGATAATATGATTGAAATGATAGAAAAATTCCACGAACTGATAGCACTGAGGGAATGGAAAATTTTGCGCCAGGAGTTAAGCACGATAGAAGAGATCAATATTGCGGAGATAATTGAAGAACTAACTGAAGGGGAGGATATTGTGGTATTTCGCCTGTTATCCAGCAAACAGGCGAAAAACACATTCCAGTTTCTTTCTCATGAGAAGCAGGAACAGATCATTGAAGGACTTGCAAGAAATTCAACCAGGCTCTCTGCCCTGCTGAACGATCTGGATCCGGACGACCGAACCGCTTTCTTTGAGGAACTGCCCGGTCAGGTTTCGCAAAGGCTGATCCAGCTGTTGTCGCCTGAAGAACGCAAGATAGCTGTACAGCTGCTTGGCTATCCCGAAGAGAGTATCGGAAGGCTCATGACTCCGGAGTTTGTAGCGGTAAAACCTCATTTTACCGTTAGCCAGACGCTGGAACATGTCAGAAAATTCGGCCATAATTCTGAAACCCTTAATGTTATATATGTAGTTGAAGACAACTGGAAACTGATAGATGATATCAAGATCAGGGAAATACTGCTTGCTCATCCTGACCAGTTTGTCAGGGATCTTATGGATGATCGTTACGTATCGCTCAATGCATATGATGATCAGGAGTCTGCCATACGGGTTTTCAAGGATCATGACAGGGTGGCCCTGCCGGTGACCGATAGTGAAGGGATCCTTCTGGGTATTGTAACGTTCGATGATATAATGGACGTTGAAGAAGAAGAGGTTACCGAGGACTTTCATAAATTCGGTTCGTTTCAGAATGCCATTATAAATCCTCTTAAAGCAAGGGCAGGCCTCATGTATCAGAAACGTATCCTCTGGCTGACCATACTTGTGTTCATGAACGTATTTTCGGGTGCCGCCATTGCCGGGTTTGAAAATGTCATACAATCCACTGTTTCCCTTCTGTTCTTCCTTCCCCTCCTGATCGGAAGCGGAGGGAATGCGGGTTCCCAGTCTGCAACACTTATGATACGTTCGCTGGCAGTTGGGGATGTCGAGGTGAGCGATTGGGTGAGGCTGGTCGGCAAGGAGTTCCTTGTATCCTTTCTGCTGGGGATCACCATGGCGGCAGGCATTTCACTTATAGCAAGCTTCAGGGCTCCTGAAATTATTATTGTTGTGGCGATAACAATGGTTTTAACTGTGATGGCAGGTAGTCTGGTAGGGTTAACAATACCATTTATTTTCACGAAACTAAATCTCGACCCTGCCGCGGCCAGTGCCCCGCTCATCACATCCATAGCGGATATTGTGGGCGTTTTAATTTATTTCTCAATTGCCGCATGGTATCTGTGAAGACGATGCCAGAACTGATTTTCGTACCTCTGAAAAAGGAGCGCCAGCCCGCCTGGCAATTCCCGTTTATGAGAAAGATCTGCAGGCTCAGGAATCAAAAGTAAATGCGCTCCTGACCAGTTCGAGGCTTTTCGGAACAGCGGTCATGGGGTCTTCATTGCCCTCAAACTCAACGGAGACATAACCCATGTAATCAACTTTCCTGAATATTTCCGCAACCCGCTGGTAATCGATATCGAGTGTATACCATTTCCCTCCTCCATAATAGGTTTTTGCCTGGATCAGGAAAGTTTTTGGCGCCATCATTTCAAGCTGTTCATACTGGTCCTCCAGGAAATTGCCTGTATCGGAAGTGATCTGAAGCCAGGGAGAGTCTATAGCATTAACTATTCTCAGGACGCCCGCGGCAGTCCGACCCAGTCCCCAGTGGTTCTCAAGTCCGAGAACAACGCCGCATTTTTCTGCAGTGGGAATGCATTTCCCTATTGCATCGATCACCCACTCAAACCCCTGATCAACAGTGTACCCTTCGAGGATCGGCTCAATTCCTTTATTCGCCATCAGATCATCGAAAGATTTTGTGGTGTTCCATCTGCCTGTGTTAAGCCTCATGGTGGGAATGCCCAGCATATAGGCAAGTTCAATCTGCCTGATGGTTTTGGCAATCTCCTCATCCCTTTTGCTCTTTTCAGGCCAGACAAAACCCTGATGGGTAGAAAATCCCATTATGTCAAGCCCTGCATGAAACGACTGACGCTTGAGTTTCTGAAGGTAGCTGTTCTCTTCCGATTGCATCTGCATAAGCAAGAACTCAATCCCGTCGAATCCCATCCTGGCTGCATTTTCAATGCAATCTTCGATGGGGGAGTTCTCCTTCGGCCCGTTAAACTGCCAGAATGAGTAGGTTGAGACTCCTATCCTGTTCCTTCGGCTGGTTCCGGAACTAACTCCCCGGCCCTCCTCCGGCGATTTTTTTGCATCGGAGCATGAAATTCCAAGACTGGCGGTTGCTGCAGCCATTGCAGCTTTCCTGATGAACGAACGGCGTGTTGTATCCATAATTGTTTTTATTTTAAAAATAAAAAAAAATCCGTTCCACAAAGAATTTAATTATATTGAACAACCTGACCGGATAAAGATCGGGCAGGATTTATAAATTTGCCGGTAGTATGATAAAAGCCACTGGTAAGAAAAGTTTCAGCAGTCGTTTTTTCGGAGCCATCGAAAAAGCCGGGAATGCTCTTCCTCACCCCGCAGCATTGTTTGGCATCTTCGGAATAATTACTATTCTGCTCTCTGCAATGGGATACTTACTGGAGTGGAAAGGCATCAATCCGGCTACAGGGGTGACAGTTGAGACAGTCAACCTGTTGTCGAGGGAGGGGGTGCACCGTATCCTGCTTGAAATGGTGAATAATTACACCGGCTTTGCTCCGCTGGGCATCGTTATGGTGGCCATGCTCGGGATCGGCGTTGCTGAAAGCAGTGGTCTTATCAAGGCCGCTATTAACGCCTTGCTGTTAAGAGCGCCGGGGAGCTCCGTAACATTTATGATCGTACTGGCAGGGATCCTTTCAAACATGGCCTCCGACCTGGGCTATATTGTGATAATACCGATGGGCGGGCTGATCTTCCACTCGCTCGGGAGGCACCCGATCGCAGGAATGTCGGCAGCTTTTGCGGGAGTCAGTGGTGGATTCAGTGCAAACCTTTTTATTGGCACAATTGACCCTCTTCTTGCAGGATTATCAACTGAAGCAGCCCGTATAATAGATCCGGATTATTATGTAATGCCTACCGCCAACTATTATTTCATGGCCGCATCAACCCTGGTAATTGCCTTTACCGGAACATGGGTTACGAGGGCATGGGTCGAGCCGCGGCTCGGGAAATATACCGGAGATGTCCAACAGGAACCCATCTCCCGTCTCGGTCGGAACGAAAAGAAAGGCCTTAAATGGGTGCTCTTCACGATGTTTATCTGGTTTCTGCTGTTTGCAGCAGGACTGATCCCTGACAACGGGTTCCTCAGAGGGGCCGACAACACTGTCCTGCACTCTCCGCTTCTCAAGGGCTTTATCTCTGTCCTGTTCCTTGCTGCCACTTCATGCGGAATCGTTTATGGATTTATTGCCGGTACCTTCAAAAAACACAATGATGTGTTTTCGGGTATGGCAGTAAGCTTTAAAGGGATGGCCTCATTTCTGGTACTGGTTTTTTTTGCTGCCCAGTTTGTTGCATGGTTCAGATGGAGCAACCTCGGCCTTCTTCTGGCAATAAAGGGAGCCGCCTGGCTCAAGGAAATCGACATGGGATTGATCCCCCTTGTAATCCTTTTTACCCTCTTTTCAGGTTTTATCAATATGTTCATGGGCAGTGCTTCGGCAAAATGGGCCATACTGGGTCCCGTTTTTATCCCCATGTTCATGCTTCTGGGTTATTCTCCGGAACTATCCCAGGCCGTCTTCAGGATAGGAGACAGCGTCACAAATGTAATCTCCCCCATGATGAGCTTCTTTGCGCTCATCATTGTCTATTATCAGAAATATGATGAAAAGGCAGGTATTGGTACTTTAATAGCCACAATGCTGCCCTATTCAGTCGCATTCTTCTTCGTATGGACCCTGCTGATGACAATCTGGATCCTTATCGGAATACCTCTGGGTCCTGAATCAGGATTATATTATATCAGATAGTGAACATATTACTTACCGGTGCCACCGGTTATATAGCGCAAAGACCCCTGCCTGAATTACTTGCATGCGGACAGGAGGTACTTCCACCTCCTATCACCTCGCACAAAATCCTGTCGACAGCATGAAAGTTGAGGTAGTCTTTAAGGAAAACAATCTGAGCAGGTTGCTTGGGATATCACCAATCGGTTACGAAGATGCAGTAAAGGAGGCTCTCGGGAAGATTTCATAAATGATGCAGGGCAAGTGCTGAAATTTTGCTATATTTATCTGCAGCACTTTGTTTAACAAATCTGATACTATCATATGAATCCGTTATTGCAGAAAGTAAGGAACATTTACCAGGAAGGATGTGTAACCATTACACTGAAAACCCATCGGACGAGACCCGATAATGAAAAAGACCCTATAAACCTCAGGAATCTTATCAAAGAGGCTGAAAAAAGATTATACAACGACTATGAAAAGAGGTTTGTATGGCCAATCATTGAAAACCTGAACAAGCTGGCTGAGAAGATTGACCACAGCCATAACCTTGACAGTCTGATAATTTTTGCCAGCCGGGATTTCGCTGAACACACCACCCTTCCTGTCACTGTCGGGGACAGGGTCGTTATTGACAACACGTTTGCCACAAGAGACCTGGTTAGGGCAATGCATCAGGAATCAGCCTATTACGTCCTGGTTCTCAGCCGGCAGAAGGCGCGTCTGATAGAAGCCTTCAACGATATGGTCACCGAAGAGAAAACAGGACCATTCCCTGTCGGGAATATACTTTACGCGACCGACAAGGAGAAGCTTTCTACAAGCAAGGGACAGGATAATCTCATTGAAGAATTCTTCAACAGGGTCGACAAGATCTTCTCAGAGACCGTAAAAGATAATCCGTTACCGCTCTTTCTGGCTACTGAGACCCGTAATTTTCATCATTATCTGAAGGTGGCAGATAAAAGAGATATGATCATAGGGCATTTAAACCAGAACAGGGATGCAGAAAAAGCCAGGAGCATCGTATCAGATGTATGGAATGAAATGAGCTTACTAATAAAGAAAAGGAACAAGGAACGGTTAAATGAGTTGTTTAAAGCAGTAAGCAACAATAAATTCCTTACTGATTACACTGAAATGTGGAACGCGATAAAGCAAGGCAGAGGTAAAACCCTCTTCGTGAAAAAGGGATTCTTTAAGCCTGCCCTGCTGGTCAATGATGAAGTTACCCTGGTCGATCAACACCTGAAGGACCAGAAAGGTATTATAGACGACATAATCGATGAGATGATCGAGCTGAACCTTCAATATGGCGGAGATACCGTCTTTATTGAAGGAGATGAGATCAAAAAATTCGGCAACGTTGCTCTCATTACCAGATACTAGGACCAAAATCATATTGCTTAATTTTAAATAATATACTAGTTTCCTTTCACATGAAAAATCTCACAACCCGTCAGATAATAAACATAGTTCTGATCATTCTGACGCTGATAATTGTCGCTCAGAACCTCGCCAGCATAAGGATCAACTTCCTGTTCATCAAATTCAACCTCCCGCTGATAGTCATCATTGCCTTTGCATTTTTTACAGGATTTTTCACCGCAAAAGTATTCCGGACCAGGAAGCCGAAGAACACCGGGATTGCTGACTGAGTATAAAAAAGAATAATATGGCCGATATAAAGCAGCAAAAGGGTATTGGAGTACAGGACTGGCATTCATTTGAAGAACCGAAGGTTTTTCAGGAACTCAGTTCTGCCATTGATGGTCTGAATTCGGAAGAAGCGGAAAAACGTCTTCAGTACTATGGCGAAAACAAGCTGCCTGAAGCTAAAAAGGCAACTCTCTGGAAGATCATTCTTCATCAGTTTGTCAGTCCCCTGATCTTCATCCTGGTTGCCGCAGCTGTTGCCTCAGTTGTAATAGGTGAAGGCAAGGACGCAATATTTATAGTTCTGGTGATCCTGATAAACAGTGTATTGGGAGCATACCAGGAATATAATGCCGAAAAGAGCGCTTCCAGCCTGCAGAGCCTGATGAAGATAAAGGCAAGGGTAAGGCGCGAAAGGAAGGAACAGGAGCTACCGTCGGAAGCAATTGTTCCCGGCGATATTGTCCTTCTTGAATCGGGACTCAAGGTCCCTGCCGACATGCGATTGCTGGAGGCCTCCAATCTCGCCATTGACGAAAGTTTTCTGACCGGAGAATCAATTGCAGCCAAAAAAGCCACGGGTATACTCAGGCATGATGTCGGGGTAAGTGAAAGGACCAACATGGCGCATGCAGGATCCACTGTGATGTCAGGAAGGGCTGTGGGTATCGTGACATCCACAGGAATTGACACCCAGGTAGGGAAAATTGCAAGCGATGTGACTGAATCAAAGTCTGCAAAGCCTCCCCTGATATTGCGTATGGAGAAATTCATTAAGCAGATCAGCATCTTTATTGTTGCACTCAGTGTTATACTGGCAATAATCCTGCGAATACAGGGTATGGATATAGCAGCGATTTTCTTCCTTGTTGTGGCGCTGGCAGTCTCCGCAATTCCTGAAGGTTTGCCGGTTGCTCTCACCGTAACCCTCTCCATCGCCACCAAACGGATGGCAAAACGGAATGTTATTGTCAGAAAATTAACATCGGTGGAAAGCCTTGGCAGCTGCACTGTCATTGCGAGTGACAAGACAGGCACGCTGACCGTGAACCAGCAGACCGCCAGAAAGATTATCTTTCCTGATGGAAAAACCTATTCCATCGACGGAGAAGGGTACAACGGGGAAGGGAAAGTACATGATGATAATAACCCCGGACATGAAGTAAAGCACTCCGACAATAAACAGCTCCGCCTTATAAGCCGGATAGCAGTGATGGCCAATGAAGGATCCCTTGCCAGCGAGAACGGGAAATGGGTGCATTATGGTGACGCCATCGATGTTGCATTGCTGGCCCTCAGCTATAAGCTGGGCAGTAACCCTGAAAAGATCAGGTCGGAAATAAAGTTCATCGATAAGATCCCCTATGAATCTGAAAGGAAGTTTTCAGCATCATTCTGTGAGAAAAATGAGGTAGTAAATATCGGCATGAAAGGAGCAGTGGAGACCCTTCTCGATTTTTGTGCCTCAATGATCCATGGAGACAAAGTGGTGGATATCGACAGGGAACTTATCCTCAGGCAATCGGAGGAGATGGCCTCCAGGGGCTACCGGGTGCTGGCCTTCGCCGGAGGAAGAAATGAGAAGTATGAGAAAAAGGAGGCCTTTGAGGATGAGGATATCCCTTCGCTGGTATTCTATGGAATGGTCTGTTTCATCGATCCCCTGCGACCGGAAGCCAGGGAGTCCGTCAGTAAATGTAAAAAAGCAGGGATAAAGGTTATTATGATTACAGGAGATCATCCTGCGACAGCCGGTACAATAGCTGCTGAACTGGGGATCGCCGATGAGAATTCATCAGTGGTCACGGGGCAGATGCTTGCAGATGCCTGTGCATCCGACAGTCCTGCGTACAGAAAACTGGTGGACTCATCGTCCGTGTTTGCACGGGTCTCTCCTACCCAGAAGCTTGAAATAGTTGACTCCCTTATCCGGAACGGGGAGTTTGTGGCAGTGACAGGCGACGGGGTCAACGATGCACCTGCCCTGAAGCGCGCGAATCTGGGTGTTGCCATGGGGTCAGGGACAGATGTGGCCAAAGAGGTAGGGGCAATGATAGTGACAGACGATAATTTCTCATCTATTGTAGCCGGAGTCGAGGAGGGCAGATTCGCCTACGACAATGTAAGAAAGGTTATCTTTCTTCTCATCTCAACAGGAGCGGCCGAGGTGATACTCTTCATCACCTCCATAATGGCAGGCCTCCCAATACCCCTGCTTGCCGTGCAGCTGCTCTGGCTGAACCTGGTTACAAACGGGATCCAGGATGTCGCTCTTGCTTTTGAAGGCGGAGAACCGGGCACCATGAATAAAAAACCAAGAAAACCTTCCGAAAAAATATTCAATCCGGCAATGATAAAACAGACCATTGTATCTAGCGCAGCAATGGGGCTGATAGCTTTCGGGTTCTGGTACTGGCTTGTGAATTACACCGCGATCAATGAGGTGCACGCCAGGAACATGGTCCTTCTGCTTATGGTATTCATGCAGAACTTCCATGTCTTCTCATGCCGGTCGGAACGGGTCTCCGCATTCAGGATCCCGCTGAACAGGAATATCCTGCTTGTTTTCGGCGTTCTGCTGGCACAGGGGATCCATATTCTGAGCATGCAGATACCCTTTATGCAGAACATGCTCAGGATTGAACCAATTACCCTGAAGGAATGGGGTTTGATCCTGCTTGCGGCAATCCCTATACTTCTTGCGATGGAGATCCTTAAGTTTTTCAACTACAGGAAGGTAAAGCAATAATGACGCAGAGGTCTCATTCCGGATATATACATTTGCATAGAGAACTTTTCACCATTAAATAATACTGAATGTCAATGAAAGACATAGCAAGAAAAATCGAAAGGGTGATCATTTATGCCCTTATTGCAATGATGACTGGCATCCTGGTGCTGGCTACAATTGAACTGGGGTATTATCTGGTTAAGAATATAATTGAATCCGACTTCCTTCTGATGGACCTTGATAATCTTATGGATCTGTTTGGCATCTTCCTCCTTGTGCTGATCGGAATAGAATTGCTCGACACGATAAAGGTTTACCTTCAGCGGAACGTGGTTCATGTTGAGGTAGTTGTCCTTGTCGCTATTATCGCGATCGCACGTAAAGTGGTGGTGCTGAAATTCGAAGAGTTCTCAGGCATTGTCATTATCGGACTGGGTGTCCTGGTAGCTGGTCTGGCCGTTACCTATTACCTGATCAAAAAGGCCGGTATGCTGGAATGCGATTTTAACAAAACTGACGAGGAGGAGGAGAATAAAGAGCCGGAGAGTGATTGCGGAAAAAAAGCAGGCAAAAAATAACATGATGTGGACAATGAAATTCAGGAAATATATGGCCCCCTTCTACCTGTTAGCCATACATTTGATTTTAAGCTGTCAGACATCCGGCACCAGTGACGACAGAAACCCGGAAAGTATTGTCAGGAGTTACAATCAGCTGGGTTATGACCTCAATAATCCCGACAGGATAATTTACCTGCCCGGAGCCCTGAGAGAAATATCGGGAATAACGAAGGTCGACACCTCGACCCTTGCGTGTATACAGGATGAAAGTGGTATTCTGTATCTTTTTGACCTGACGACCAACAGGATAAAACACCACTCCTTTTTTGCTAATCCGGGAGATTATGAAGGTATTGCACGTATCGATAAAAGGATCTTTGTATTGAGAAGCGATGGTGCAATATTCGAGATACCCGATTATGAATCACCCGTTACCGGAGTGATCTCATATCCGTCAGGGATCCCGGCCGCAGATAATGAAGGCTTATGTTATGATAATAAGAACAAAAGATTGCTGATCGCTCCTAAAAGCAAGATCAAAGGAGAGAAGGAGAGTAAAAGGGCAATCTATGCCTTCAACCCCGATACTAAAAAGCTTGATTCCAAACCTGCAATTGAATTTAACCTGAAAGAGATACAGGAGTTTGCCATCCGGAATAACGTTGACCTGCCTCTGACAAAGAAAAAGGAAAAACCTAAAATAGAACTGAAACCCTCTGCCATAGCTATCCATCCGCTGACCAACCGGCTCTACCTGCTGTCAGGTGTTGAGAAGCTTTTCATTGTCTTCAGCATGGATGGCAGAGTTGAATATATCGAGAAGCTGGATAATAATTTATTTAAACAGCCTGAGGGAATAACCTTCCTGCAGAATGGCGACATGATCATTTCAAATGAAGGTCAGTCCGGTCAGGCAAATCTGCTGATCTTCCGCCATAAGGGGGAGTAAAAAATCACTGGTTTTCCGGAGCACTTACCTTTTAAAATTCATAAACTTTGTGAATTAGCCAAGTTACCATCCCGGAACAAAATTAATCCCGAAAATCCTGTTTCTGAATCCTCCGTTCTGGAACGGAATTGCATAGTATGGCTCAATGATAAGAGCCCCGAGAAGGTTAATCCTGACAGATGCCCCGGCGCTGTATAGGGGAAACTTAGTACCCTGCGAAGCACGTGCAGGGCTCCAGTCGAATGCTATCCTGTTGCCGGGCGACCATGCCAGTCCGCTGTCAAAGAAAAGATTCAGGTCTGTCAGTAACCATTTTGACCTGATCAAAGCCAGCCTCTCGGGACCGGTTAACGGGAGCCTCAGCTCTGCATTTGCCACAAGGATCCTTTCTCCGCTCAGCCTGGAAACATCGAAGGCATCCTGCTGCAAGGAGGCATCACCATACAGCGAAATATTTTCGTAGCCCCTGATAAGCCAGGGATAACCAAGGTAAAGCGGAGAAACCACATTATTTACAGATCCGCCTCCGTACCTTCCGTAATGGTAAGTCCTGAAGGCAAGTGTGAAAGGCTTAACGAAGAAATACCTCCTGTAATCAACAAGCGCAGTGTAAAAATCGACAGCGCCGAAATACTTTTCAATCTGGTAACGTGCACGGTGCCCCTGCAAGGGTGAAGTCATACCGAAGAATGAATTATCAGTAACATAAGCAAGCGAAAATTGCTGGTAATTATTCCCCCTGGGAGCATCGAGCTTTTCCCTTGTACCTCCCAGGTTCAACCCGGTAGGCAAATAATAATTGTTAAACCTGTCGATGCGGTAGTAATACCATGAAAGGGTGGCTGCGGCTTCAATCCTTCTGTTCTGGGAAATCGGGTAAAATGCAAATGCGGAAATATTATCCTCAAACATTCTGACATAATCAAGTACCAGATTGGTTACCGGAATTACCTCATCCCTGTAATTAAGAGTGTCCAGCGTCAGGAACATGTTCCCGTAACGGTACGGAATGTGTGAAAGGCCGGCACCCCATTTTATCCTGCTCTTCTGATTTATATATGCTGCCTGACCACCGAAATCGTAGATCTCCCCGTTGAGCGCAAGCGATGAATATACCGTGCTGTTGCCAAGCATATCACTGAAAATCATGTTTATGCTCCCTGCCATATTGTTCCTGTACATCCCTGTGGTGATCCCGATGTTTGCAGTGTTTGAAATATAATCCAACCTGAACTTCGGGCGATAGGGTACTTCTTCCACTGCCTCAGCCGGCAATTCTGCTATTTCGTGCCTGCTGTAAAGTGTTGTGTCAATAATGTTGGATCCAATATGTTTCAGCGGGGGCAATGTACCTGCGTCGAAATTGACATAATGCCTGTCAACCGGTGTCTGACTGAACTCATCTCCTCCCGCAACCCAGATCTGATACTTGTTGTTGAAGTAATATGTGTAGACTACCCTGTCAATCTCAGCAGCCACGCTTAACGCAGGTGAGAAAGGGGTAATTCCGCTGATACCGGTCAGATAATCCGTCAGTCTGTAAACACTCTGATCGTGCATGCCGTACCTGTAAAGGTTCCTGAAACCGTCGGCATCGGAAAGAAAATAGATGGATCTGCCATCAGGCGCGAAAACCGGATTAAGGTTCCAGGCTCCCCTGAAAACGTCAATGGTCCTGATGCTTCTCTCCTCAAGGTCGAGCACTGCTATATCAAAATTGAATCTTCTCGGGCCCGGGACATCACTGATCCTTTCCTGCGAGAACACAATATATCTGCCATCCGGCGACCATGCGGGATGTATGTTTGAAGCCAGGTCGTGAGTCAGACGCTCAACTGATCCGGTGTTCATACTGAAAAGGTAAAGATCCGTTACTCCGTCAACCATTCCTGAGAATACAATCTTTTTCCCGTCCGGCGACCAGGCAGGGTTATAGAGGGCATTAATGCCTCTGATCTCTGTCTCCCTCATTCTCCGTGGTCTGTCTATATCAACCACAGCAAGCTTGTTTTTCCCTTTTGTGAAAATCACAAATGCAAACCTCCTGCTGTCAGGCGACCAGGTGCCTGCTGATTCAATGAAACTGAAATCATCAATATCGGTGTTCCTTACTACGCTCGACAGTTTCCTGATTATCCTGCCGTCATTCGCATCAGCCAGAAACAGATCGAGAGTAAAAAGGTTCTTCTCTGAGAAAAAGGCTACATATTTGCCATCCGGACTGATTGCGGGTGAAATGTTCATTCTGCCGGCGTTCTTATCTGAAATGATCAGCTTACCGGCAAGGGTGTCGCTTCTGCTCTCAATATAGCTCCTGAAATGAACATCCATGGCATTTTTCCAGATCCCGGAGAGTGTCTTCTCGTTGAACTTGAAAACCGAATCCACAGCAGTGCTAAAACCATAACGGGCTGTTTTTTTAAACAGAGGCATGACAATTGTATCGCCCCAGGTCTTTGCAACCATGGCCCAGAACGCTTGACCGTAACGGTAAGGAAAATACTTTGATTCAGTTGAAAGCTTTTTTAATGTTGGAAAATCATCATTGATCAGGGCATCCCTCATCCACATCGCGGTGTTTGGATCAACACTCCCGAGCGACATGTATTCAGCCATGCCTTCTATGAGCCACAATGGCATATTCCTTAAGGAATAAGCCTTTGCAGTGTCGTTTCGGAGGAACATGTTAAACTGAAAAGCATGAACAAGTTCATGCCCCAGGGTATGATCCGTTTGAGCAAGAGTGGGAGCAACAGGCATTATCACCCGGTTCTTCAGGCTCTCCGTTACCCCGCCGGTCCCTGAACCAACAAGGCCGGTTATTGTATTGGTCTGCTGAAAATCAGCGTGGTTATTATAAAAGATAAGGGGATTTCTGGTCTTAAAGGTATCCAGAAACGTTTTCTGATGTATCTCATACCAGTTCTCCGACCATCTGTAAATCTTGTTCAGCAGGGAATCATTCCCGAGATAATGGTAAATCTCAAAATTAGGTGTCTGCAGCACATCATACCGGAACCTGCTGTATCCCGGCTTATTTCTGCCGAAGTACTGGGCATTCAGACTGAAACCGGATACAAACATAAATGCTGTAGTAATTAAAACTGATCTTATAATACCACATTTAAAATTTCTGATATTTAGGCTCATCGTTTTCATAGGCACCTCCTTTCAGGCAATCCTTTTCATGATCAATTACTTATTAATCAACATTATACTAATAATTTTAAAACGTTTCTACACTTAATTGTTCAAATTTTGTGCCATTGTGTACTACAAAACCCTCTTCATTTTCCTAAAAATTTGTTAA
>DIKJ01000121.1 GCA_002424525.1 Bacteroidales bacterium UBA5621
AGTCGGTTGCTGTAAGGAGTATAGTAACCATAAAATCCCGGCTCTTTTCCTGTCCTTTTGTGGTCTCTTTCTCTTTACCGTTAAGGTAACCCCTCCTGGAGGCCAGGAAAATATAATCAACATCGGGTTTAAGTTCAAACCTGAAATCTCCTCCCGTTCCGGTTTCTGCCCGGAGATTGGTCCCGTCGCTTGCAATAAGCTGAACAACAGATTCAGCTATAGGCGCTCCTGTCTTTTCATCCTTCACCAGTCCCGTGATATTAAATCTCAGAGGAGGCATTTCGAAGGAATAGAGTTCATCATTTCCCCTTCCCTTTCGTGTCGAGCTGAATATTCCGCGCTCACTTCCTGATTCGAATGTAATACTGAAATCATCGGCGTTGCTGTTAATCGGTGATTTCATATTCTGCACAACCCAGGAACCATCGGGCTGGGGAACAGCCCTGAAGATATCGAGGCCTCCCATTCCAATATGTCCGTCGGATGCAAAGTAGAGCCAGCCATTATCCCTGGAGCAGGGGAACAGCTCATCACCGCTTGTATTTATATCGGGTCCGGCGTTGCGGGGAGCCGACCAGGGGTCGCCCTGTTTTATTCTTGTCGAGATGTAAATATCTTTCCCCCCGTATCCTCCCTTGATGTCAGAAACAAAATAGAGAGTAAGGCCGTCGGCTGATATCGCCGGATGAGCCGCAACAAGGGTGTCTGAGAAGATGTCCACTTTAACGGGAGCACTCCAACCATCCCCTGTTCTCCTTGAATACATTATGATGCATCCTTTTTTCTCGCGTTTTCCGGCCTCGCACCTGGTGAAATATAGGTCGCGGTAGTCTGATGAAAGTGATGGGGTCCCTTCCTCAAACTCGCTGTTGATAACCGCAACCGGAACAGGAGTACTCCACTTGGATTTTTTGTCAAGACGAGTTTCGAAAATATCAGTAAAACCCTGACCGGTTGCACCGTGAGTCTTATTGCCCGTGGCTTCGTCGCGTGAGGAAGTAAAGTAGAGAAGTCCGAAGTCGTCCCTGGCAAAGGCAGGGCCGAAATCGGATGCCCGTGAGTTTAAATCTCTCAATTCCTCGATCCTGTATGCCTCGGGGTTCCTGATCCATTCCATGGCCAGTTCGCACGACCTTATTCCCTGATCGGCTTTGGGATCGGAGGGTGCGATCTGCTTGTATTTCCTGAACTCGTCAATTGCCTGCTGATATTTCCCGTTCTTCTTAAGCGATTCTGCAAGCCACAACTGCGACTCCGGCCTCGATAAAGGAGATCTGACCGACTGCCTGTACCATGTTTCCGCATTTCTCGGATCGTTGGTAAGGCGGTAGCTTTCAGCTATCATGAAGATCAGCTCAGCCCTGTCTTCCCGATCGCTTCTCCTTGTCTTTGAATAGGCACTCTTGAAATGGTCAATTGCCTGATAATACTCTCCGGCTTCAAATGAACCATATGCCCTTTCGGCCTTCCGCCTCTGGGAGAAGGAGTCGGGAACCAGAACAATGATGAATAATATGATGAATGTTAATTGCTTCATGACCCGCTATTCGATTCGATCGTAAAAATAATCAATTAAAGGGATTCTGAATAGTTAACGTCCGGCACACGGTAAATATTATAACAAGGAGAGCCAACTTCAAAAGCTGGCTCTCCGGATCAACAACACAATCCTGTCAACGTGTAAACAACAACTCTCTGTATTTAGGCAACGGCCATATCTCGTTATCGACGATCAGCTCCAGCTTGTCGATATGAACCCTGATCTGGTCGAGGTAAGGCTTTACATTCTTTTCATACTCAATTGCTTTACTGTAAGAGTCTTCAATCTTATTAGCCTTCTTTCGCTCTTCTATCATATCGGCAACCAGCTTCTTTATCAGGGAGATATGGTCTGATATATTAACAATTAGCTCTTTGCGTGCGCCTGCAAGTCTTTCAAACTCAAGTTCGTTAAATACTTCCCTCAGGCCCCTTACATTCTCGATAAGTGAAGTCATGTAACGAATAGCTGTCGGTACAATATGGTTAATTGCCAGGTCACCCAGGACCCTTGATTCGATCTGCACCTTTTTTGTGAATTTATCGTATTCAACTTCAGCACGGCTGTTCAGCTCTTTTTCGGAAAAGATACCCGATTTCACCAGCACATCTTTTGACTTATCGGTTAAATAGAGGCTGATCGATTCAGGAACGCTTTTTACATTGCAGAGTCCGCGCTTTTCAGCTTCCCGGTGCCACTCCTCACTGTAATTATCCCCCTCAAACAGGACCTTGCCGGATTCGTTTATGTATTTCTTAAGCACCTGGAAGATAGCTTCGTCCTTGGTTCTACCTTTCTTAATTATCAGATCGACCTCCTTTTTGAATTTTCTGAGCTGGTATGCAAGAGCTGCATTGAGAGTTATCATGGGGGCACTGCAATTTGCCGAAGAGCCTACTGCCCTGAATTCAAACCTGTTGCCTGTAAAGGCAAAGGGAGAAGTCCGGTTGCGGTCGGTATTATCCAACAGTATTTCAGGTATTTTTCCGATTCCAAGCTTAAGCTCGGTCTTCAGGGCAGGTGTCATTTTTCTGTCAGTGACTTTACGTGATATTTCATCCAGAATGCTTCTCAGGTATGATCCGAGAAAAACTGAAATAATTGCGGGAGGGGCCTCATGTCCTCCAAGACGATACGCATTGGTTTCATTCATAACCGATGCCCTTATTATCTCATTGCTGTCGTTCACAGCCTTTATGACATTTACAAGGAAAGTGAGGAACTGCAGGTTTGTCTTGGGATTTTTCCCCGGCGACAGCAGGTTCACGCCTGTATTGGTACAGAGCGACCAGTTATTATGCTTTCCCGAACCATTTATTCCGGCAAAGGGTTTTTCGTGGAACAACACCCTGAATTTATGTTTGCGGGCGATCCTTTTCATAATATCCATCAGAAGCTGGTTATGATCCACAGCCAGATTGACCTCCTCAAACACCGGGGCGCTCTCGAACTGGTTCGGGGCCACTTCGTTATGGCGTGTTTTAACAGGTATCCCGAGCTTATGAGCCTCATACTCAAAATCTTTGATAAAACACATTACCCGCTCCGGTATTGAACTGAAGTAATGATCGGAAAGCTGCTGGTCTTTTGAGGACTGATGGCCCATCAGTGTTCTGCTGGCAAGCATAACGTCGGGTCTGGCATAATAGAGGGCCTCATCAATAAGGAAATACTCCTGCTCAACTCCCAGCGTGGCAAAAACCCGCGTCACATCCTTGTCAAAAAACTGGCAGATATCAACCGCGGCCCTGTCGAGCTCCGAAAGCGTTTTGAGAAGCGGAGCCTTATAATCGAGTGCCTCTCCGGTATATGATACAAAAATTGTTGGGATACATAACGTGGTATCGACGATGAAGCAGGGTGATGAGACATCCCAGGCGGTATAGCCCCTGGCCTCGAAGGTGTTCCTAATGCCCCCGCTCGGAAAGCTTGAAGCATCCGGTTCTGACTGAACCAGAACCTCGCTTGAGAAACTCTCAACGACATGCCCTCTATCGCCCACTTCTATAAAACCATCGTGTTTTTCGGCAGTACCGTCAGTGAGAGGGTGGAACCAGTGTGTATAATGGGTGGCACCTTTCTCAATTGCCCAGGCTTTAAGCGCTGTAGCAACCTGGTCCGCTGCCTGCCGTGAAAGGGAGCTCCCCTCCTCAATTGCATTCTTCACCTGCCTGAAGGCCTCCCTTGGAAGATAATGCTCCATTTTATGGATATCAAACACGTCATCTCCGAAATATGCGGATATGTTCCCCGCCGGGATTTCGGTTTCAAGAGGTTCCCTGTTGAATACTTCTCTTAATGCACTAAATCTTAATTCTGCCATATCAGTAAATTTTTCTGACAAAAATATATGTTTTTTTAATATACCCTATCTTTTTACATACTTTTTTTCATTTATTTTCATATATTTTGAACATACCCCCTGTTTTTAAGAGATGGTTATGTATTTTTTGATATATTTCCCGTATACACCCCCATGACAGAAGAGTTTAAGGATATACCATTGTTTTACTGATATTTATACAACTATCAACAAAATAATTCAAGACCCGGTATTTGACGGATTTTTGTTATATTTGTCGCCTGAATAAAAAATCGCATAGTATCCAGATTAAAAATCATAATCAATGTCGACACTTCAATTTTTAAGGGAAAAAGCCGGAGTACTGGTGGCGGTGGTAATAGGTGTTTCACTTCTTCTGTTTGTGGTGAGTGATTTTTTCGGCAGCGGCAGTGGTCAGCGAAGACAGGCCAGAAAATATTACGAGATTGGCCAGATAAGCGGAGAGGAGATCCTGTATCAGGATTATGAGCAAAGGGTTCAGAACCTTATGGAGATCTATAAGCTGTCGGGCACTGCAACCATCGATGAAGCCACGGCTGAATCGATCAGGGAACAGACCTGGCAGCAGATGGTCCGGGAAAGGATCCTTGACAGCCAGTATAAGAAGCTGGGTATCGGAGTAAGCACCGAAGAGGTCGACGAGCTTGTGCTGGGCAATAATCCTCATCCGATTGTACTGCAGCTGTTCACCGATCAGAGCACCGGGATGTTCAACAAATCATTTCTCGTCAATTTCCTTAAGCAGACAGAGGTTGATGAGACAGCAAAGAGGTACTGGCTCTTCTTCGAGAATGAGATTGTCAACGACAGGATGAACACGAAATATAACAGTTATGTATCAAAGGGCCTTTATGTGACCACCAGGCAGGCGGAGTTTGATATAATGCTTGCATCCGCGACAGTGGACTTCAGTTATATCATGAGGAATTATGCTTCGGTCCCTGATTCTGCCGTAACGATAACCCGGAAAGAGGTTGAGGCTTATTACGCCGGACATAAAAAGAATTTCCGGAGGAATGCCCTGAGAAGCATTGAATATGTAAGTTTTGATGTTATCCCTTCAGAGGATGATATCAGTAACGCCGAGGAATGGATTAACAATATCAAGGAGGAGTTTGCCGAAGCTGCTGATCCTGTTCAGTTCATCAATCTCAATGCCGATTCGCGTCATGTCGGGTTCTTTGTTTCGCCTGACGCGGTGCCTGAAGAGCTTCAGGATTTTGTCAGGAGAGAGGATCAGAAGGAGGTTTTTGGTCCTTACGATGATGAAGGAACTCTTAAGATTGCCAGGTTACTGTCAGTATCCCAGAGGCCTGACTCGGTGCGCGCCCGGCATATCCTGCTCTCCCCGGACCAGACGCAGACCCTTGAAATGGTAAGGGCCCAGGCAGACAGTCTTATCAGGCTTATTAAGGCGGGAACCTCTTTTGAGGTACTGGCCATCACCAACTCTGTTGATCAGGGATCTTCACAGCTGGGAGGTGACCTGGGCTGGTTCCCGGAGGGAAGAATGGTGGTGCCGTTCAACAACGCATGTTTTTCAGCAAGCAAAGGGGATATAGTTACTGCCGAAACTACTTTCGGAATACATATCATTGAAATACTGGACCAGTCCAGAAAATCGAAGAAATATAATATTGGCATTATTGACCGTAAGATCATTCCAGGGTCTGTAACCAACCAGAAGGCTTACAGTGAAGCCAGCCAGTTTGCCGGGACAAACAACACCTATGAGAAGTTCAACAGCGCTGTTGCGGAGCTTGGTATTAACAAACGGGTGGCGAATGATATTGCTCCCCAGCAGAAGGCTCTGCCGGGTCTTGACAATCCAAGAAGCCTCATAATTGCCTTGTTTCAGGCGCAGGAGGGAAAGATCATTCTGGACAACAGTCAGCAGGCTGTCTTCGAGGTGGGTGACAAATACGTTATTGCTTATTGTACCAGGGTTCAGGAGGAGGGCATTGCCCAGCTCAGGGATGTTGAGAATGAGATCAGGTTTGAGATGATAAAGGACAAAAAGGCCGAAATTATTTCAGCCGAGTTTATTGCCAGGAATGAACCCGGAAGCATGCTGGATGACATTGCCCGTTCGATGGGATTGTTGGTTCAGGAAGCCACTCAGGTGAATTTCAGGTCGTTCAGTGTTGCGGGTGCCGGCAACGAACCGGCGCTTATTGCCGCTTCATCTGCCGGTCAGCCTGGTGTTGTGACAGGCCCTGTAAAGGGTGTGAACGGTGTATTCATGCTTACCGTCAACAGTGTCACATCATCTGAAGGTGAGGATCTCAGCTTGTTGCGTGACCGGCTGGCGTTAACATATCAGATGAGGGGCACTTACGAAGCTTATGAGGCTTTGCGCAAGGGGGCCAACATTATTGACAGGAGGTACAAGTTCTATTAACAGCAGAAATTCTTCCCCCCGCCGGGGGGAAT
>DIKJ01000179.1 GCA_002424525.1 Bacteroidales bacterium UBA5621
AATAGTTTTTTCATGGTTGCAGGATCATTATTAAAAGTGAATCATAAATATAATAAAATCCATGATTTCTGATTATTGTTTTGTAAAATTGCATTCATGAAACCCACGTGATTGATCCAATCATAAACACAGATAGATTCAATTCATTTTCAATCATGTGTGGTTCCATCAGACCATTAAAATAAATATTATATACTGATGAAAGCATATCTTTTCAATATTGCGAACTTCAGGGTTGACGGAGGGGCGATGTTCGGGGTGGTCCCGAAGGCTCTCTGGTCGAGGGTTTACCGGTCGGATGAGAATAACCTCATTGTCCTGACACTTCGCTCCCTTATAATCGAGACCGGCGGACATGTGATCCTTGTCGATACCGGCTGGGGCGACAAGCAGAATGAGAAATTTTTCCGGCATGTTCATCAGCATGACGGGGAAGGGCTGGTTGAGGGACTCAGGAAAAGGGGTTACCGGCCTGAGGATATCACGGATGTTGTGCTTACACACCTGCATGCTGATCATTGCGGGGGTGGCGTGAAATGGAACCAGTCACGGACAGGGTACGAGCTGACTTTTCCTGAGGCAGAATATCATGTAAGCCGTCTGCAGTGGGAGTGGGCGGTGAAGAATAATCTGAGGGAGGCAGATGCGTTCCTTGAGGAGAATATTATTCCAGTTTCCGACAGCGGCCATCTGAGTCTGGTGGACGAGGAGGGTGAATTATTCCAGGGCTTTTCCGTAAGGATATTCGGCGGTCATACGCCCGGTCTGATGATTCCGGTCATAAAGTACAAGGGCAGGACGCTGGTCTATACAGGGGACCTTATCCCGACTGCGGCTCATCTTCCTCTTATCTGGAACATGAGTTACGATGTTGAGTCGCTGAAAACCATTGATGAGAAGAGGGAAATCCTGGAAGAGGCTTTGGCGAACAATCATATACTTGTTTTTCAGCACGATGAGAATATCGAGTGCTGTACTGTTGAGTTGACCGGGAAAGGGATCCGCGCAAAAGATAAATTCCTGTTTTCGGAGATCTGACCTGCATTAAAACTGGCGCGGATATACAATCCGTGCCTTCCGTTCCGCGCCAGCAGGTCTTTAGTAGAATCAACACTATCTGATAAAGCTATTATGAAGATTTTTTGCGTATATAGAACTATTGTTAGTATATTTGAAATAAGGTATGATAAGTTACGTACAACTCTCAGTAATGTATTTATTATAAATAAAATATAATAACAGATATGGCAGATTTCATTTACGAAACAGCTTTTCAGCATGGCAAGGACACGACAAAATACCGGCTTCTGACAAGAGATTTTGTAAAACTGGTCGGAACAGACTGCGGAAAGGTTCTGAAGGTGGAACCACAGGCTCTTACACTTCTGGCCAGAGAGGCAGTATATGAACTCTCATTTTTTCTCAGGACTACACATCTCGAAAAACTCAGAAGGATACTTGATGATCCCGAGTCGACAGATAATGATCGATTTGTGGCATATCTCATGATCAAGAACTCAGTTATTTCGGCGAAAGGTGAGCTGCCATGGTGCCAGGATACAGGTACGGCCATCGTGATAGGCAGAAAAGGGGAAAACGTCATGACGGGAGGGAACGATGCCAGGTTTCTGTCGAAAGGCATATATGAGACTTTCAGGGACAGGAATCTCCGCTATTCGCAAATTGTGCCGCTGACGATGTTCCAGGAAAAGAACAGCGGAACGAACCTTCCGGCACAGATCGATATATATTCCCGCGAAGGAGTTACCTATGAATTTCTCTTTATTACCAAAGGCGGGGGGTCTGCCAACAAGACATACCTCTATCAGCAGGCAAAATCCCTTCTTAATGAGGAGTCGCTTATTAAATTTGTCAGGGAAAAGATTAAGGACCTGGGTACGTCAGCATGCCCTCCATACCATCTTGCACTTGTTATTGGAGGAACATCGGCAGAGGCTACCCTCAAGGCAGTAAAGGAGGCTTCGGCTGGTTATCTCGATGACCTGCCGCTTACCGGAAATGAGAGCGGACGTGCGTTCCGTGATACTGAATGGGAGGAAAGGATCGAAAGGATCTGCCAGGAATACGGGGTTGGAGCCCAGTTCGGCGGCAAATATTTTGTTCACGACGTGAGAGTTATCAGAATGCCCCGTCATGCGGCCTCGTGCCCCGTAGGACTGGGTGTCAGCTGCAGTGCCGACCGGAATATCAGGGCTGTCATCAACGAGAAAGGGATCTGGCTCGAAAAGCTGGAAATGAATCCGGGCCGTTTTCTTCCTCCCAAAGCGCCGGAAATAGAGGATCCGGTCGAGATAGATCTCGATCTGCCGATGTCGAGCATTCTTGAAGAGCTGACTAAGCACCCGGTCAAGACGAGGCTGAGCCTGACCGGCACTCTGATAGTAGCCAGGGATATTGCCCATGCCCGGATAAAAAAGATGCTGGACGAGGGGAAGCCTATGCCTTCGTATTTCAAGAATCATCCCATCTATTACGCAGGACCGGCTAAGACTCCTGAGGGAATGGTGTCGGGCAGTTTCGGACCTACCACGGCGGGCCGGATGGATACATATGTTGAGCAGTTCCAGAGTCTGGGAGGGTCACTTATCATGGTTGCAAAGGGGAACCGCAACAGACAGGTAATAGATTCATGCAGGAAACATGGCGGATTCTACCTGGGATCTGTTGGCGGACCGGCGGCGATCCTCGCAGATGAAAATATTAAGTCGGTTGAACTGGTTGATTTTGAAGATCTGGGAATGGAAGCTGTAAGGAAGATTAGGGTTGAAAACATGCCTGCCTTTATTATCACCGACGACAAGGGAAACGATTTCTTTGATGAATACAACAAAGACAAGTAAAAATAAACAGGAACTTAAATCGGCTCGATAACGAAAATCTCATGCCTGTCGAGGCTTAGCCAGTATTTTATTGAGTTTTTCCGTACCAGTTCCCAGTAGATGTTGCTGTCGAGCCCGTAAACGAAATTGATCTCTTTCAGTTCGGCGCTCACCTTTTCTGCAATATCAGGCTTGAGCGAAACCCGTATTCTGGTATTCAGATAGGTAAAGTCCACTACCGGCATCAGCACCGAATCGTTTCTCACTGTAAGCAGTCCGTGGCCGGGAGTCGCCCCGGTGCTAACCTGCAATCCATCGTTCATACAGCTCAAAGGCGGGACGGATCCTGCATAGGATGTTGCCATGAACTCATCAACACCGGTATTGAAATATTCTCTTGCCCTGATCCCCATTTTGACTCCGATTATTGCATAGACTCCAAGATGCCTGTGCAGTTCGTTGGCTATTACCCCTGCAAACCATTCGTCATGGCCGTATTTCTCAATTATTTCAGTTACAAATGGTTGGATGTCATCAAAATAAAACGAGGGATCTGTCGGCAGTTCCCTGATCACCTGGTTCTCAGTCACTGTTTCACCCTTCAGGATACGGACCACAGCCTCTTTAATGCCTGCAAGGTCAGCAGGGGAGCTGTCGGAGTTTGTACCTGCCACCTTGTTAATAAAAAGATCCGGATAGTGAAGGAAAACGGGGACCATATCATCCACCGCGCTAAATGAGAATTTATGGGCCGAGGCAGTCGGGGAAACGAAGAAAGCGCTTAGTTTTCGGGCATAAGGGGTTCCTATGCCGGCTATGTCGCTTATGAGCTCCTTGTCATAAAAGTCGGCATTTCTGAGCTCAGCTTTTCTGACGACGCTGACCGGGATCTCCTGACGGAGCATCATTATGGAAGCATCCTTGCTGATATTATAATTGAACCCGCCTGTGTCTGCTGAACCGTCGGCACTCCATATAATATTCTTCACCTGTTGCCTGAACAGAGGTATGTTGTTCAATGAAATATATGCAGTTGACATGCTTCCAAGACAGATGAAGGTGATCTTTGTTTTTTCAGCTATGAGCATATCACTGATAATCCGGAAGGCATCCGGAGCCTTTCCCGGATCAATGGTTCTTTCATCACCCCATACCATTTGAAGTGCCACCGGTAACTCCTTCGGCTTATAGTTGCTGCTGCGGTTTATTCCGACGGGAATACCTTCGTGCCTGTACGAGTTGAGAAGGCTTTTTACCTTGATATATGCATTATCAGCAGTAAGAGCACCCGGCGATACAGTTATCGCCAGCACCCTCACATCATGTGATGCAAGGAGCATGCTTATGGCCTTTATGTCGTCAGTACCTCCGTCGGTGTCTATTATAACGTAATGAGATGGTTTCCACGGATGGGAAAATATGGTGATGGGAATCAGCAGGGCAAAACAAAGGAATAATATCTTTTTCATAGAAAGTATTATTTGATGCAAATGTAGCAATTTATGTTTAATTTATGCAGTGAGATTTAAAGGAACGTTTGTAATGGCTCCCTGCCCCCCCTGCCCCCCCTGGACGCTGACTGGCAAGGGGTCTGTGTTACTCCAACCCTAATGAGCTTTTGGGGTTATTGAATTTTAATTCTGAAAATGATTTCCGTCTGATGCGGATATTATTTAATTTTATATCTTGAGCCAGTTTTTCATAAGGTATGAAGAAAAAGATCCTGATCTGGTTCTTGCCAGGTTTAATAATAGGAATGCTCCTTATTCTGGGAGCAGGGAAACTTATAAGAGTTACATCCACGAATGAATTCTGTATGTCGTGTCATATTCACCCACTGGCCGACAATTCATGGAAAAGGTCGGTTCATTACGAAACCCGCTCAGGTGTCCGGACTGCCTGTGTGGAGTGTCATCTGCCTCCAAAAGGGCAGGGTTATCTGTGGGCAAAAACGACCACGGGCCTGCGGGATCTCTATGGTTACCTTTTTAAGGATTCGGCATCGTTTGACTGGGAAGCAAAGTCAAGACTTGATGTTGCAAGGGGCCATGTTTTCGAATCAAGCTGTATCCATTGTCACGAAAACCTCTTCCCCTTAACCCTGACCAAAGAAGGCGAGGATGCACACCTTTATTATAATCAGACAAAAAAGCCGCCCGATCTGCATTGCATCAACTGCCATCTTAACGCGGGCCACTACATCGAGGGATATACGCACGGAACCAACTCGACTTTCGGCCTGGTTTCGTCTGCTGCAAAAGAGCTGTTCACAAAACCCACTGTGGTCACAGAATTCAAATCCTTTACAGAACAAATCCCGCGTTCATCAGTGGCCTTTAACATGATGGCGATACCGGGCGGCACGTTCAGGATGGGAAGTCCGCTTGATGAGCCTTTCAGAAAAAGCAATGAGGGACCCAGGATCAATGTGGAGATCAGCCCGTTCTTTATGGCTGAAATAGAAGTAACCTGGGATGAATACCTTGCTTTTTATGCCCAGACTGCTGCCGAGGGGCGGTCGACGGACACAGAGGGCCTGAGAAGCCAGGATGCACTTGAAACGGATGCTATCTCAGGGGCCACTCCCCCCTATGGACAGCCTGATCAGGGCTGGGGATTGGGGCAGAGGCCCGCCATCTCATTCACTTATCACGCCGCTGAGACTTATTGCCGCTGGCTCTCACAGGTTACAGGCAAGACCTACCGCCTTCCGACTGAGGCCGAGTGGGAGTATGCCTGCAGGGGAGGAACGGCAGATCCATACTTTTTCCCGGGCGATCCAAACAGGTTCGAGAAAAGCGGCCTGAGGGCAAGGCTTTCAAAAAATGACACCACCGTTATTAATTCTTATGTCGTTTACAGGGAGAACAGTCCGACAAAAACACAGACACCAGATATTGTCAAACCTAATCCTTTCGGGCTGAAGAATATGCTCGGCAATGTTGCTGAATTCTGTTCCGACTGGTATCAGCCGGATGCCTACTCGAGGTATGATGAGGAAACAATCAGGGACCCGCAGGGACCGGAAGAAGGAGAGGAACATGTTGTCAGAGGCGGATCGTTCATGAGTTCTGCCGGTTCTCTCAGGAGCGCTGCCCGTGATTATACGAGAACTGAAGCATGGATGATGACCGATCCGCAGATGCCTAAGAGCATCTGGTGGTACTCAGACTGCTTTCATGTAGGATTCCGGGTTGTCTGCGAATTCGACAGTAAAACAGGGAATTATACTACGGAAGAGTAGACCTGCAACTAAACTGTTATAATATTTAACAGAAAATCGGTGAACAAATTTGCTTTTTAAGAACCCAATTGCTATATTGCATCGCTTATAACCCTAACTTAACTTAAAAACTAACCTGAATCAGAGATCCTTCGAGTAAATAAAGTTTATTAATAAGCAATTATGAGTGTAAGATTTACACTTGCAATTTGCTGTCGTGCATTTGCTAGCCCTTAATTCCTTTTCGGAACAGACACCAGCAACCAGTAACCAGCAACTATTAACCAGAAACCAGCAACGAGTAACAATTAACAATTAACAACAATCCTAATATCTAACTATTTATTAACTAACTAACAGTGTAACAGTATGAAAAAAACTCCCTACAGCTTTTGGTCTTTACGGCCAGATGACTATTTTCACAAGTTACTCATACCTGTGAAAATTGTGGTAATTCTTCTGTTTTGTGGATTGGCACTGCCTGCCTATTCACTTGCTGCAGATACTCCATCTGGTAACGATCTCACGGAGATAGCTGTTGAAGATCCTCAACAG
>DIKJ01000016.1:0-4646 GCA_002424525.1 Bacteroidales bacterium UBA5621
ACCGAAATGGAAATTATACGCGACCTGGCCGGTGATGAGAAAGCCTACAGGAGCCTTACCAGATCATGGTTCCTTCATTCGCCTCTCTTTGAACTGCTTAACGCACTCTCGGCATACCCCGCCAGGATAATCCTCAGCACGGACCATGGCACCATAAGGGTTCAGAATCCGGTTAAAATAATCGGTGACAGAAAAACATCCTCCAACCTCAGGTATAAGCTTGGCAGAAATCTCGATTACGATCCCTCAAAGGTGTTCGAGCTGAAAAACCCCGAGAAGGCCGGATTGCCAAAAACCAATATCACATCAAGGTACATCTTCGCGCTGGGCAATGACTTTCTGGTATATCAGAACAACTTCAACCATTACGCAAATTATTACAGGGATACTTTTCAGCATGGCGGCATATCCATGCAGGAGATGATGCTGCCGGTAGTCAGTCTCGAACCTGTTTCCTGATTCTACGAACAACCTGAATGAAAATAATCATAAAAGATAAAAGGTACCTGGCCTCTGCCTCAAAAAAAATAGTGAAGCATGCAGGGGACAGAAGGATAATCGCTTTTTACGGTTCGATGGGCGCAGGAAAGACCACCATTATCAAAAGCATCTGCAAGGTGCTGGGGGCGGCCGACATCACAAGCAGTCCCACTTTCACAATTGTAAACGAATACCGCACAGTCAGCAACGATTCTCTTTACCACATTGATTTCTACAGGATAAGGAAAAGTGAGGAAATATATGATATCGGGATTCTGGAGTATCTGTCGGGAGGCTCGTGGTGTTTCCTCGAGTGGCCGGAACTGGCTGAGGAAATATTGCCGCCCGAGGCCGTAAAAGTCAGGATCATTGTTGGTTCGGGTGAACAGCGTATCCTTCACCTGGAATAAATATCTCAAGTTGCCAGGTGCTGCCTGCCCGACTGACTGCGTCAGCGTTCAGGCGGGGTTCTCAATCAACTAGCAACTCTTACCCGCCAAAGCCTTGGCGACGGCGGGCAGCAACTAGTAACCAGCAACTTAGATTAAATACCATTAACATCACTGCTCTGTCTCAATTTTTTTTACCTTTGAAAAAATAACCCTTTCCCCCAATGAATGAAAAAGCCAAGAGCGGAAAAGTGAGTTTTGCCAATACAGCCTTTATGCCTCAGGAAGAACAGCTTGAGACGGCAGTCAGACACAGGAAAATTTCAATAGGTGTACCCTCCGATAAAAAGAATGATGAGAAAAGAGTTGCACTTACACCTGAGTCGGCAAACCTTCTGGTCGATAATGGCCATGAGGTGATCGTTCAGAAGGGTGCGGGTGCGGGAGCCAATTATTCCGATAAGGACTACAGCGAGCACGGTGCCATCATAACCGATTCTCCGGCGAGGGTTTTCAGTGCCGATGCCGTGATAAAAGCCGCTCCCTTTACCGTACAGGAGAGCGATTACCTGAGGGGCAACCAGGTTATTCTGTCTTACCTCAACGTGCTGAAGCTGAGTGAAGAAACACTTAACAGACTCATCCGGAAAAAGGTAACCGCACTGGCTTTTGAAAAGATACGCGACAGTAACGGTGACATGCCAGTTGTCGAATCGATGAGTGAGATTAGCGGTGTGACCGCTATCCTTATTGCAAGCGATTATCTGAGCAATCATCACGGAGGGAAGGGTGTCATGCTTGGAGGCATTACCGGTGTTACACCGACGGAAGTGGTGATAATAGGAGCCAACACCGCCGGAGAATCTGCCGCGCGGGCAGCCATAGGGCTTGGAGCCGTGGTGAAGGTGTTCGACAACTCCCTGCACAGGCTGAGGAAGTTCCAGAACCAGGTAGGACAGCGACTGCAGACCTCCGTCTTCCATCCCCAGGTGCTTAAGAAGGCTCTCCGTTCGGCTGACGTCCTTATAGGCGCCATAGAGCTTGAAAATCTCCGTCCCTGGTACTTCATTACCGAGGAGATGGTAAAGACCATGAAAAAGGGATCTGTGGTGATAGACCTGAGCATCGACCGCGGAGGATGCATCGAAACCACCGAATGCCGGGCCCTCAACGACCCCGCCTATGAGAAGCACGGAGTGATGCACTATTCCGCCTGGAACCTGCCCTCGCGCGTGGCCCGGACAGCCTCGATAGCTCTCAGCAATATTTTCTCACCCCTGCTTCAGAGCATGGCCGAGGCGGGCGGCATGACACAGCTTCTCAAGATGGACCGAAACCTGCGCGACGGGGTATACCTTCTGAACGGGATGCTGACCAACGAGACGCTGGGACAAAAATTCGGTATAATATCCAAGGATCTCGATCTGCTGATCTCTGCCTTTTAGGCATCAGGCAAATATGAGCGAGAACCTGCCGTTACCGGCCTCGATCGTGGCTTCCCTGCCTATATAGAGTGCCCGGTTGTCAGATATGTGCCCCGCAGGGTAATTGAAAAAAACCGGGAAGTCATAGTCGCGCAGACTCTCTGCAATAGTCTCCTCCGCACTCTTCCCCCAGGGTGTTGAAGTGTTCTTCATCCCCGACAGTCCGCCCACGATAAGGGCAGAGACTCCTTCAAGCCTGCCCGCGAGCTTCAGCGTCATCATCATGCGGTCGAGATGGTAGTAGTACTCCCTTACCTCTTCAATAAACAGGATCTTTCCCTTTGTCCGGGGCTCTGCAGGAGTTCCGAACATCCCGCACAATAACGTCAGGTTGCCTCCGGTTACCTGGCCCCGGGCACCGGCCGGCCTGAGTGAAGATCCCTTCCACTCAACAGGCTTGTAACCACCGAAAAGCAGGCTGTGCAACGTATCAAAGGTCTCCTTCTTCTTTCTCTTGTTCCGGTAATTCAGGGGCATCTCGCCATGAATGGAGACCAGTCCGCAAACTTCGCTGAGCCAGAGATGCAGTACAGTTATATCGCTGAACCCCACATACCATTTCGGATTCTCCTTCAATGCCGAGAAATCTGCCTTCGAGATGATCCTGCTGACACCGTACCCTCCGCGTGAACAGAAAACCGCCTTAATATCCCTGTCGTCAGTAACCTCCTGGAGATCAGACAGACGCTCTTCGTCGGTTCCGGCGAATAGCCCTGAACGCCTGAGAACATTTCTGCCCAGGATTACTCGCAGACCCCACCCTTCAAGAAATTCAACTGCTTCACTTACCTTTTCGCCCGCAATGGAGAAAGAGGGAGAGATTATTGCTACCTTATCTCCCGGGGTGAGAAACCGCGGCACCGTTTTTTCTAAAGACATCCTTTGAATAATATTACGTAAAAATAATCCCTTTTGTCCCGATAAACAAGAGTGACGGGGGCCCGGCCCTGAAAACTAAAATTATTATCTTTGTCCGGTTTCCGGAAAATCCGGCAACCAGCAAACAGGAAGAACTATTCATTGCCATAATCATGAAGAACTTTAAGAGATACCTTGTTACATCAGCCCTCCCGTACGCCAACGGTCCGATCCATATCGGGCACCTTGCCGGAGTATATGTTCCGTCGGATATTTACACGAGGTATCTGAGGATGAAAGGGGCAGATGTAATATCAATATGCGGCTCGGATGAACACGGTGTGCCCATAACGCTCAAGGCACGGAACGAGGGCATTACCCCCCAGGAGGTGGTTGACAGGTATCACGCCATTAATAAAAAAGCTTTTGAAGAGTTCGGGATCAGCTTCGACATCTATTCACGCACCTCTGGCAGGCTCCACTATGAAACAGCATCTGATTTTTTTCTGACCCTTTACAAAAAGGGCGAGTTTGTCGAGAAATCGTCGGAACAATATTATGATGAGGAAGCCGGCTGTTTTCTTGCCGACAGGTATATCACCGGCACCTGTCCCCACTGCGAAAATGAAAATGCATACGGCGACCAGTGTGAAAAGTGCGGCACAAGCCTCTCGCCCGATGATCTCGTTAATCCCCGCTCGACCATCAGCGGCAGCAAGCCGGTCCTGCGCGAGACGCTTCACTGGTATCTGCCCCTCGACCGGCACGAGGAGTGGCTCAGGAAATGGATACTGGAGGAGCATAAGGAATGGAAGCCAAATGTCTATGGACAGTGCAAATCGTGGCTCGACCAGGGACTTCAGCCCAGGGCGGTGAGCCGCGACCTCGACTGGGGTGTTCCCCTTCCGGTTGAGGGTGCTGAAGGCAAAGTGCTTTATGTATGGTTCGACGCCCCCATAGGCTATATATCGGCAACAAGGGAGCTTACACCCGACTGGGAGAAATACTGGAAGGATGATGAAACGAAGATGGTGCATTTCATCGGGAAGGATAATATCGTCTTTCATTGTATAATATTCCCGGTGATGCTGAAGACCGAAGGCAGTTTTATCCTGCCCCAGAACGTTCCGGCCAATGAGTTCCTTAACCTCGAAAATGACAAGATATCGACCTCGCGTAACTGGGCAGTATGGCTGCATGAATACCTTCTCGATTTTCCGGGAAAACAGGATGTGCTGAGGTACACTCTATGCGCCAATGCACCGGAGACCAAGGACAACGACTTCACCTGGAAGGATTTTCAGGCCCGCAATAACAGCGAGCTTGTTGCCATCCTCGGCAACTTCGTCAACCGCACCCTTGTACTGACAGGCAATTATTACGAAGGCAGGGTCCCCCAGAGGGGGGATACCGATGAAAACGACAATTTCGTACT